>NZ_JBEYEW010000007.1:0-326480 GCF_040634095.1 Streptomyces sp. NPDC007205 | reverse complement strand
GTGCGGTGAAGATTCGACACCTCCACCACACACGGGGGCCTTCGCCACGATCAAGACCGGCCCACGTTAACAACGCTCGTGATCAATACACCTAGCCGCCGTACGAAATCCCACCCGGCACACCATCGGCGACCCCTTCGCCGGCCCCGTCCCCATCGCCGTCCCCGTCGCTGTCCCCGTCACCGCCGCCACCCCGATGACCTCCGCCTCCTCCGCGCCCGTCTCCCCCGCTCCCGCGCTCGAGGAGCTGCTTGACGAGCCGTACGAGTTCGGCGGGCTCGAAGGGCTTGGCGAGGAAGGCGTCCACGCCGACGTCGAGACCGGTGTCGACCTCGTACTGCGTGCACGCGCTGATGATGGCGAGGGGCAGATGGTGGGTACGGGGATCGGCACGGAGCCGGGCGGCGGTGCGCAGTCCGTCCAGCCGGGGCATGACGACGTCGAGCGTCACGACATCGGGCCGCACCTGATGCACCACGTCCAGACACTCGGCACCATCGGCCGCGGTCACGACCTCGAGCCCTTCCAGTTCGAGGTTGACCCTGATCAGCTGCCGGATGACCTTGTTGTCGTCCACAACAAGCACCCGACCCGAGGCGCCTGGCACAAGTCGAGAGTAGGTCCGGACCGGCCACCGCGTCCGGGTTTTCCCCACTTCCGCCCCCTACAGGTGACCCGCCCCACCCCACCCGGGAAACGGATTCCTGATCACCCCGCCGGACCTGCTAGTGTTCTACCCGTCGCCGCGAGCGAACAGCTCCGCAGCCGACACGCCCCCGTAGCTCAGGGGATAGAGCAACGGCCTCCGGAGCCGTGTGCGCAGGTTCGAATCCTGCCGGGGGCACCCTGTATGAGGTGCCCAAAGACCCCGTCACCAGCGGAAACGCTGAGGCCGGGGTCTTCGCGTTTGTGCAGCCGTATGCGGCCCGAAGCGGCCGTATGTCGGGGTCTGTGGACTATTCGTGGACAGGATCTTGGAGCGTCCACCCAGGTCAGCCCCCACTTTGGGTGAGGGGGCCGTCACCCGGCATCCGGCCACTGCTCAGGGAGCTCCAGCGGCTCCGGGGCCTCCTGCCGCTCTACTCGTCGCGCGTTCTCACCGCGGAGCGTCGTCAACCACGGCCAGAGATCCGGTAGCGCCTGTGCCGAGCAAGCCAATCGATGCTCGATACGGCACCGCTGGTGTGGGTCCGGCGGACCTACGCCATAGACGGCCACTCGCCCATCTGATAGCTCAATCCACCGATGCTCCGCCGGCACCGTATGGGCCAGCGGATACATGTCCGGCTCCAGCAACACCCAATCCTGCTCAAGCGTCGCCACCCGGTCCTGTGGTAGGCCGCAGTACGGACAGCGGGAGCGACCGCTGTGCAGTCGGCGCGGCTCCTCTTCTTTAGACCCCATACCGTGAGAGTCGACAGCCCGACGGCATATGCGTAGAAGCGAATTGGACGGAACATCTGAGGTGTCCGCTCATTCCTGAGACCAGAAACGACGCGGCAGGTACATCCTGCATCTACTGGCCGCCAGCATGCGGCTGATATACGCCAAAGCCCTCCGCTCGTACAAGCGGAGGGCTTTGGCGTGCCTGCGTGATCACTCGTACTCGCGCAAGAGGTCCTCAATCTTGCGGTTGGCGATTTCCTGCCGCCCGTCGATGCACTTGGCGTAACGGCCCAGCAAGACCTCGACGCTATTGCCCGCGCGCTCGGCGACCTCGGTCGGGTCCACCCCGGAGTTGAGCCAGGTCGACAGCGCCGAGTGCCGAAGGTCGTACGGTCGGGCGGCAAGCGGCGAGGCGACCGCGGCCGGCGGGAGCGCCAGCGCACGGGCCTCCTGCCAGACGCGGTAGTACGTGGACGAGCCGACCACTCCCCCGCGCTCGTTGGTGAACAGCCGCCCGTCCTCGGCGGTGCCGAAGGTGTCGAGGTGCTGCCGGAGGATGGCGACGAGCTGGGGCGGGACCGGTACGAGCCGGACCTCTTCCGCTGGCCGATTCTTCAGGCCACGGTCGTCATGGGTCTCGCCAGAGTCCGTCCACTGCTTGCCGACGCTGGGACGAGTCCGATTCAGCAGGACCGTCCCCCAGCCGACCTCGGGCAGCTTCACGTCCGCACTGGTGAGGCCGACTGCCTCAGCCGGACGCAGGGCGCCGTAATACATGCAGGCAAACAGGCCGACGAGGCGACGGCCACGCGCACGGCCGTACCCACCGACGTACGACACCGCCGTCAGCAGGGAACGAGCCTGCTCAGGATTGGCGACCACCCGGGGGTCCACCTCTCCAGCGACCTTCGGCTTCTTCCAGCGGATGCCCGTGATTGGGTTCTCCTTGAACTCCCCCAGGTCCACCGCGTAGTGGAGCGCGTTGACGAGTGTCCGACGCTTGCGCCGGATGGTCTCCGCGGCTGCCGCCGTCCCGTCGAGCTTCAGCCTGAGCGAGTCCAGGACGGCCCTGCAAATCGCGGCGTCCCCGAGGTCCGAGAGTGGGCGCGACGCCTTGGCCAGCCAGTGCAAAGCGTTCGCGACCTCGGTCGGCAATTCACGCTCGTCCGGACCGGGAAGGACGAAGGCCCAGTTGCGAAGCGTCTTCCTGAGTAGTTCGTCGGACGGCTGCCCCGGACGCTCGTCGAGAAGGGCCATCGTCACGGCGGTCAACGCTTCATTGATTCCGTTGCGCGTGTTCGGGGCCGCGTGCGGCCACTTCATGGCGAGATACTTCAGAGCGAAGGCGTACCAGGTCATCGAGGCCCCCTTCTCGACCATCGATTCCGGCAGCCCCGTCACGGTGTCGAACTCTTCGCCGGCATGAGTAGCGCGGAGCAGCTTGGACCGGTAGTGGTCCGCCAGGCCTTTGGTGCGAAACTGCTCGGAGAAGACCTTTCCGGCGACCATCCATCGGACGTCATAGGACGGATTCTTGGTGTTCCGTTTTCGGACGCCCCACACCTTCGCGTCGAGAGACTTCACGCCGCCGTCTCCAACTGCCGCAGCCAGGTGGTGAAGTCACTCCGCCACACCCGAAGTTCCCCGTTGGGCAACTTGAATGCTGCCGGCCCGTGGCCCAGCTCGCGCCACCGGTAGAATGTGCGCCGAGAAACCCCGCCCAGTTCAGCAAGGATCTGCGGAACGGTCATCAACTCGTCCTTCACATCAGGCTCCTTCTAGTGCGGCGAGTTCTTCACGGGCGATCTCACGGTTGTGCTGGATGTCGCGGCGGATGTTGGCGGCGAGCCAGGATTCGCCGGGGGTGTGGCCGTGACCGGCATAGACCCAGTGAGCGAGGGTCAGGGTGGTTGCCTCTTCCTCGTCGGGATCGGGCAGGCCTAGGGCGGCGCGTTGCTGGGCGGCGCGGTAGTCGGCGCGGACCTGGCGCAGCGCGCCGAGGGTGGTGGAGTAGCGGCGGGACTTGGTGGAGAAGTGGCCGCGGAAGCCGAGCATGTGAGCCCAGTCACGCAACTTCCGGTCGGGGTAGAGCGGGTGGAGGTCGAGGCAGGCGGCGATGAGCCGGGCTGGGTGGTCGGGCACGTCGAGGAGGACCAGGGCTTCTTTATTGCCGATGCGGCGGTCCACGGTGCCGGTGGTCTCGGCGGCCTTGGTGGCGTACTTGGCGACGTAGGAGGCGACCGCCTGTTCGGTGATCTCCTCGCCCTGGCCGAAGGCGCCGATCGGCTGGACGTCGAGCTGGGTGCCCCAGCGCAGGGTGCGTGCGGGTTCGGTACGTGCCGGTTGCTCGGGGTCCGGCTGATACCGGGCCGGAGGGACGTCGACAGCGACGCGGGCGGCGGCGGCGTGGATGGCGTCGGTGAGCAGGTCGAGGGTGGCCCAGGCCGGTGGGGGGCTGTCGGGTCCTTCGGGGCCGTCGAAGCGGATCACGGCGTGGAAGTGGATGGCGCCGCGCTTCTGGTACTCGGCGACCTTACCGAAGGAGACCCGAGACTCTTCGTTCGCGGCTTTCTGGGTGAGCCCGGCCCGCTTGGCGATCTCGCGGCGCAGGTAGATCGTGAAGTAGCGCCAGAGGTCGGAGGCGTGGTTGTTCCACAGCACGGCGCCGGTGTAGTCGTACGTCGCCGGGTCGAGCGGGGTGCCCAGTTCGGGGGCGTCCTCGGCGTGATGGGTGCCGCAGCGGCAGGGCCGGTGGCCAGGCCGGTTGTGAACGGGACCGAACGAGGGCGCGGTGAGGGTGGCGAAGACGCGCGGGTGGTCGCGGATGGTGTGCGGGGTGCCCTTGGCGAGATCGCCGACGAGGCCGGCGCGAATGAGGTGGTAGGTGTCGCCGGCGTAGGTCCAGGCGCAGGACGGGCAGCGGGAGGCCCGCCGATTGCCGCAGGCCACACGGAGGACGCCGCCGGGTTCGGTGTCGGTCGAGTAGGCATGCAGGACGTGGCCGGTGATCGCATCGCGGGTGACGGTGGTGCCCTGCAGGCGGATGGGGTCGGTGCAGCCGCCGGTGCGGCGGATCTGGTCTTGGATGCGGTCGAAGCCGTCGGACGCGGCCAGCCTCAGCACGTCGGCGAGGGTGGCCGGGTCCAGGCCCGCCATGGTGGCGGTATCGGTCACGCGGGAGCTCCCGTCTGTGAGGGGAGCCCGGCCAGGACGCGGGTGCGCCAGGCAAGGGCGTAGTCCAGGCAGTTGGCGCAGTTCTTGTGGGTGTGCCCGGGCAGAGGCGGGCGACGGCGGGCGTGGTAGCTCCATGCCGCGCTGTCGGAGGAGGCCAACAGGTGGCCGACCTTGCCCAGGCCGAGGGTCTTGAAGCCGAAACCGTGGAGGTTGCTGAGGCCGTGAGCAGCGAGGGCGGTGACGATCTCGGCGCCCTCGCGGGTGGACTGGCGGCGGCAGACGGAGCCGAGGCCGACGACCGGTTCCACGGCGAGGTTGACCCCGGCGCGGTCGTACAGGGTCAGGCAGTGCTCGTAATCCGCAACCGTCTTGCCCTGCAGGACGGGGGCGATACGCAGGTCAGGGGCGAGCGAACGCAGTTCGAGGAAGTTCGCGACCGTACGCCGCTGGTGTTCGCGCACGCTGAGGTGGGTGCCGGCAAAGGTGAGCGGGCCTGCCGTTCCGCCGTGGATGATGAGGTCCTCGCACATCCAGTCCTGTGGGGCGGCCCAGTCGTAGGGGCCGACGCACTCCCAGATGCGCCGCAGGTCCTGCACGTACTGGCGTGGGGTGCGGGTCCAGCGGCCGTACCGCTGGAGCTCCGTGAAGCCGCCGGAATCGATCGCGTACCGGCCGAGTGCGGGGTGCAGGTTCGCGGCGCTGGTGAAGTGCTCGGACTTCAGGAACAGCGGCACCTGCGTGAGCCGGACCCAGTGACGCTTGTGGGTGGTCAGGTAGAACCTCACTGTTCCTCCCCCTTCGCCGGGTGGCGGTCGAGCCACTGTTCCGCGCACACCTTGTGGACGGGCTTGCCGCGGTCGGAGCGGAGCGGGGTGGGCTTGGTGCAGATCACGCAGGGCTTGTCGCCGCTGTGGTCGAAGTGCTCGGGTGAGCGCCAGTCGAGGAGGGCCACGGCGGTCACCGCCGGGCCCGGGACAGCGCGGTGGCGGGGGTGGTATGGCCGGTGCCCTTGCAGGTCGGGCAGACCACGGTGAGAGTGGCGCGGGTGCCGTCGGTGTTACGGGCGCCGGTGGCGATCGCGGCGGTGGCGAAGCCGTCGCAGTCACGGCAGACGGACGTGTTCTGGGCGCGCTGAGGCATGATGGGGCTTCCCTTTCGGGTCCGTTGGATCTGGAAGTGGTTGCAGGCGCCGGGGCGGCGGTTCTTTGGCGAGAGAGCCGCCCCGGGGCCGTTCAGCGGCGGCGGTTGCGTGTCCGCGGGATGGGCGGGAGGGAGTCGTAGGACTCCTGGCCGGCGCGGAAGTCGCTGAGGTCGGTGACGTCCTTGTCGTTTCCGACCTGTCGCATGATCCGGTTCATGGCCTTGGTGTCGCGGTGGCGGCGGGCGATGGCGTAATCGCGGCCCAGCTCGACCATTTCGTCGTTGCGGGCGGGCTCCGGGGCGTTGCTCTTGCGGTTGAAGATGCCCATCTCAGTGGCCCTTCTGGTGGTTGACGAGGGAACGCAGGACGACGGCGGTCACGGCGACGGACATGCCGGTGATGGCGACCGCGAGGAGCAGGGAGACCAGGACCGCTCCGACGACGAGGACCACTGCGGTGCCGCCGCCGACGAGGGCGAGGGCGGTGCCCGGCGTGAGGTGGATCGTGGGCCGGTTCGAGACCGGAGCCGGGGCCGGGGCGGGCGCGAGTGGGGCCGGGGCGGGGCTGGCGGCCAGAACCGGGGCCGTCTGCGACGGGACTCCGGCCGGGGGCGGTGCGGTGTGCTGGGGCGGGTACTTAGGGGTGAGCACGATGGGTGTCCTTTCGAAATGGTTCACTGGATGAAGGAGCCGACGACGGGGCCGAGGAAGCTGTGCGCGATGAGGTAGCCGCCGAGGAGGAGCAGGGCCACGAGCCACCACGAGGGGCGGGCGAGCTTGATGCCGAGGTAGGCGACGACGGCCACGGCGAGCCAGAGCGGAACGTCCATGACGGGATCTCCTTGTCAGGCCTTGCAGCGGTGGGTGCGGGCGGCCAGTTCGGCGCCGGCGCGGGTGGAGTAGTCGGCGTCGAAGCCGCAGCCGGGGGCGGTGCAGGCGGCGGTGTGCGTTTCGCGGCCACGGCCGTCGTATGAGGTGGCGACCTGGACGGGGCCGATACGGATCACGTTGCGGAAGCGGCGGTGAGCAGACACGGGCGAACCTCCTTCCCAATCAGGCAAGTTGCAGTTGAGCGGTGATGGCGCGGGTCATGTCGTCGGGCAGGCCGAGGCGGGCCGAGAGCGTGTCCGCGGGCATCGGGGAGCCGGTTGAGGCCTGATGGGCCTCGGTGAGCTTGCGGGCGTGATCCAGCAACGCGGCCGGAACAACCGGGCCGGGAGCCGCGGGTGGCGGGGCAGTCAGTTCGGGAGCAGCAGTGGCGGGTTCGTCGTCGCGCTGCACCTCGACCTGCGGCACCTCCGTCTGCCTGGTGACTGGTTCGGCGGGGGCCGGTTCCGGGCTGGTGGGTGAGTGGACGAGCAGGGTGCCGCCGAGGAAGGCCAGCGCGGGCCAGCCGGCGACGAGGATCCGCAGCCAGGCTGGGACTTGGCCCAGGTCGAGGAGTCCGGCGGTGGCGATGTTCGCGCCGAGGGATGCGCCCAGGGCGATGACGAACCAGGTCCAGGCCGAGTGGTCCCGCCGGGCGGTCCGCAGTCGGCGCCAGGCGGCGACGAGCAGCAGATCGACGGAGACCGGGTAGGCCCAGGCCTTCCACCCGGATTGGCCGGCTGCTTCGGCAAGGTCGTGCAGGTGCGCGAAGGACAACGCCCCGGCGATCACGGCCTGAATCAAGATGGCGTCCGGACGGATCGAGGAACGAGGCATCTACGGGACCTCCCTTCAAGGTGGTCAGTCGGGGGCGTGGCCGGTGCCCAGGCAGGTCACGCACAGGGCCTCCTGTCGGTCGTCACTCAGCCGCTTGCGACGGCCGCCGACCTGGAAGGACTCCGAGGTTTGACCTGCCTGGCAGTCGGGGCAGGGCTTCTTCGCCGGTTGGCGGGTGCTGGTCTTTCGTCGTGCGGCCATGGCGTCCTCCCTCGGGCATGGCTCGGGTAGGGACCTGGCGCGAGGAGCGGTCGCGCCGACCGTGGAACATGGGGGTGTTACTCGGTGACCGGTCGCGGCTTGACCAGCGACGGGACGTCCGCGGGCGCCGCAGCGGGCACGTAGGGGCGGAACGGTTCGAGGAAGGGAAGAGCCGGGATCTGGTGGGCGAAGTCGCGGCAGCTGGCGGCCACTTCGTCACGGGTAATGGCGGGAGTGCGGATCTTCGACCAGCCACCGGAGGCGTCCGCTGCTACAGCGGTTCCAGGGCGTTCCATCGGGATCAGGCTCGCGGCCGGCACGGCGTCCGGGGCGACGTCTCCGAGTCCCATTTCGGCGGTCTGCTTGTCGTTGACGCGGTGCACGACCCGGCCAGTGAGCTGGGCACGCAACATGGTGGCGCCCTTGCCTAGATCGGAGCCGAAGCGCTGCCCGCAGATCTCCAGGTAGATCCCGACCGCACGGGCCATCTGTCCCAGCCGGATCAGCGCGGTCACGATCCGCTCGCGACGCTCCTCATCCTTGCGAGAGGAGATCAGGAACAGTTCGGCGACCTCGTCTACCAAGACCACCACGGGCACCGGCCGCCTGGCGGCAGGCAGGTCCCAGATGTCCGAGGCCCCGAGCCTGCTGAGCAGGTCGAAGCGATCTTCCATCTCAGCGACCAGTACGCCGAGCAGCGAGGCAGCATCATCAGCGTTGGTCACCAGCGCTGACAGGCGCGGCGCGTAGGCGGACTGCTCGACCCCGCGCTTACAGTCGATGCCGACCAGGCCGACCGGCAGTTGAGCCAGGCCCTTGATCAGGTTCCGCTGGTACATCGACTTGCCGGAGCCGTTCGCGCCCAGCGTGAGCGCCATCGGTGCCTTGCGGTAGTCCCGCTCGAACGCGGTCCCGTCCTCACACAGGGCGACCGGCACGACCATGCCGTGGGGTGCGGCCTTGCGCGGCATGCGTACTCGGCGCAGCACGTCATAGCCGGTCATCCGTAGCTCGATGAAGCCCGGTTTTGTCTCAACCACGGTCACCGCGTGAGCGCCCCAGGCGTGACGGAGCCGCTCCGAGGATGCGGCCACATCGGCAGGTTCCAAGCCTGCCGGGAGACGTAAGGTCACCCGCAGCCCGGTCGACGTAACCCGCACCCGGCGGACCTTCGGCGGGACCGGCTGCACCTCACGCCGGGCGACATTGCGCGTCATGAACGCCCGCAGACCCGACGGCTGCACCGTCAGCCCGCACACATCCATCGTGGACCGGTAGGAGAACCCGAACCGGGCCAGCGAGGCCGGCAGACCGACCAGTGCCCAGTACGCACGAGGCGCCCGCACCTTCGCATAGCCGACACCGCCTACCGCGGATAAGCCGGCCGTGGCCTCCAGCCACATCGTCGCGTCGGCCATGGTCAGGCCATCGCGGTGATCGCGACCGCGCGGAACGAGATGCCGTGGCGCTTCTGACCGTTGAACTCGTTCTCCCAGTCACGGGCCTTGAGGCCGACGACTCGCACCGGCATGCCCGGCGCCAGACCCTCCGGGTAACCCGTCTCCGGGATGGTGACCTGGTAGAGGTTTCCCTCCCCGTCATCGGAGACCAGCAGGCCCACCGTCGACAGGGCCGCGCCGGTCTCCCGGTCCAGGGCCCGCTCACCGGTCTTCGCGTTGGCCAGCTTCGGTGTCGGCGCAGTCGCCACGAACACCACGGCGGTCTGAAGGTCGATCTTGAACGACGGCATGGATGTACTCCTCGCTGAGGCGGCAGGGAGTGGATTCGTCCTCCCTAGGGAGATTGAAGCAAAGCTCCCTAGGGAGGTCAAGCGTGTTTGATGAAGCGGTCTGCACCGTGGGGACGCAGAGGCAGCAAAAAGGCCCACCGAGGTGGGCCTTTGCGTGTAAACGTTTTTTGCGACTCGTCAGCTACCGAAGCTGTACCGCAGTGCATAAGCGCCGGCATCCAGTAGCATCCTGTTGATCTCAACGGCCTTGCCTTCTGCGGTGTACGCAGTCCGGCAGATCTCCATCACGGGCGTGCCGGGAAGGACGGCCAAGGCTGAGGATTCGTCGGAGCTGGGCATCCGGGCGCGCAGGTCCTCAGTGAAGTGCACCGGTTCCGCCCCTAGCTCGGCAAGACGGGCGTAGGTCCCACCCGGCCCCGAGTCTGGTTCGGCGATGAGTGAGTCGCGCACCAGCTCGGCCGGCAGGTACGAGACCGCCATTTGTACGGGCTCACCGTCCACCAGGAACCGACGGCTACGCACAATGATCCGGCCTTCGTCTCCGAGGTCGAGGGCGCGCGCCACCCATCGAGGGGCATCGTCCTCGTAGACCTCCAGGTCGGCGACAGTCATGGGTCGCTCACCAACATCGGCCGCCCAGATCGACTTACCCGCCGCCCACTGCTTCCGCGAGAGGCGCTTCGTAGCATCCCGCAAGATCGGCTTGAACTCTCGGACGTACGTTCCAGAGCCGGGGCGCGAGACCGCGACACCCTCTGCCACCAGCAGTTTTAGCGCACCACTCGCTGTCATCTTGGCTACGCCGTAGTCCCTGACGAGCGCGGGTTCCCCAGGCAGTCGAGCACCAGGCCCGAACTCGCCGTCATCGATCCGTGCCCGCAGGTCGTCGGCGATCTGCCGCGCCGTTTCGGGCATCGATCAGCCTCCAGGTCCCTAGGGTGGTTTCACGGTAGCGTGCACAGCTCCCGTGCGCTAACTCTGTGTCTCCCGCGAGGCGATCATCAGGCCCGGATGGATCGAACTGTTACAGGTTTCTCTACCTCATCAAGGCACCCGGCTGCGCTCGCGCTCCGCCGGGCGCGCTTCCCGGCTCCGCTGCGGGCGCCGCTCCTGCCTCCGGCCCGCTCCGCCCGCGCTGCGCCGACGCGCGCCCACGTGTGGACAGGGCCGACGGCC
Organism: Streptomyces sp. NPDC007205; assembly: GCF_040634095.1. NCBI lineage: Bacteria > Bacillati > Actinomycetota > Actinomycetes > Kitasatosporales > Streptomycetaceae > Streptomyces > Streptomyces sp. NPDC007205. The sequence goes on along the minus strand of NZ_JBEYEW010000007.1, from coordinate 315,949 downwards.
ATGAGTCGATCACCGCATATCGCGGCCCCGGTCAGAACAATGCCTCCGGCGGGGGATCGGCCGGCACCGGGATGGAGGGGGCGCCGTCGCCGACTGCGGGTCCGATGGGGCGTGCGCGGGGAGCTCCCATCCCGTCCACCGTCGACCCAGGCAAAGCCGAGCAGACGCGGCCCATGGCGTCCAGGTCGTTCGTACAGTGGCGCGCTCCACCTGGACGCCATGGACCACGCCCGCTCCACGGTGTGTGGGTCGACGGCGGACGGGATGGGAGCTGAGGGGTAAAGGTGGGAGGCCAGTGACACCCGAGGAGCCACAGATGTGCGGTACCGCCGCGCTAGGGTGTATGCACCACTGTAAGGAGGGTGGCGGACCAACATGACGAACGATCCAAGTCCTCAGTCGCCCAACTGGCATGCAAACGAGCATCGACATTTCACTCCAAGGATTTCTGCGGCCCAGGAGTCGCAAGAAGAAGCTATGCAGGAGGTGTCGGAAACACTGTTGAACATTGAGCAGGCCATTAGGCGGGCAGAACGTGGGGTACGCCAGGCCACAAAGCTCCGGGAACTTGAAGCAGCTGACGCCCTAAAGCGCGCCCAGAGTGAACTGCAAGCGGTGAGGCAGGCACTATTTCAGCGCGCCTATTTCTCAGACGATCAGGCAAAGCTCTTTTAGCCCGTTAAGTCGCCGTCACTGACAAAGGATTAGCCAACCTTGACGACAGAAACTGCCAACAACAGGAAGATTCTAAGCGGCGCAGAGATCCAGGAAAATCTGCGCAAGTTCGTTAAACGTTGGCGCGACTTTGACGGCACCGAAAGGGCTGAAGCTCAGACGTTTATTAATGAGCTGTTCCTTTGCTACGGCAGTGACCGCCGGGATACCGGCGCCCTGTTTGAAGACTCGCGAACCGCCGATGGCATCATGGACCTGCACTGGCCCGGTAAGCTAATCATTGAGATGAAGCGGCCAGATCAGGCGGATCGCCTGGAGAATCACCGCGAGCAGGCGCTTAATTATTGGCAAACGTCAGCCGACGTCTTGACAGAGCGACCGGCACCTCAGTACGTAATTCTCTGCGCTTTCCAGAAATTTGAAGTTTGGGAGCCTGGTAAATACCCAAACGCTCCTCGCGCCACGTTCTCTCTAGCGGAACTGCCGGATAAGTACGAATCACTTCTCTATCTGACAGACTCGGGCGACGAAGCACTCTTTATACTCGGCGACCGCGAGCTGACCGGCAAGGCGGCTGACACGCTAGGAGCACTATACAAGCACCTGCTAAGGCGAAACGCGGCCCCTCCCGAAACAGCGCAGAGATTCGTCCTTCAACTCCTTTGGTGCCTCTTTGCAGAGGATCTGGGCCTTCTGGATGGAAAGCCGGTACAAAAGATAGTTAATGAGCTTTCGAGGAATCCCGAGCGTTCTTCGTTGGAGCTCTTTGGAACCCTATTCGAGGTCCTGAACGATCCGGAGGACTACAACCGTAAAGGTATCTATAGCGGAACAAGATACGTCAACGGGCAACTTTTTGCGAAACCGGCAAAGCTGCACATTGAACCAGAAGAACTCAGCCTGGTGCGCGAAGCTTCCTCATATCACTGGCGCAGCGTTGACCCAACGATCTTTGGTTCCCTCATGGAGAGCTGCTTTAGCGACTCTCAACGACACGACCTCGGCGCGCACTATACTCACGAGGTCGACATTATGAAAATTGTTCGGCCTACAATCATTGACCCCTGGAGGGACAGGATTGCGGCGGCCCGAACTCCTGCCGATGCGTTCCAGGTCCTGATTGACCTGTGCGGGTTCAAGGTACTAGATCCCGCATGCGGTTGCGGAAACTTCCTCTACGTGGCCTATCGAGAACTTCGAGCGCTTGAGGCCGATGCTAAAGAAAAAGTACGCCAACTCGCCAAGAGCACCGGACTGCCGCTGCCGGAGGCACCGTGGCCATACTTCCCATTGCGTAACCTCCACGGCCTCGAGCTTGAGCCTGTTTCTGTTCTCATCACTAGGGTCACCCTGTGGATGGGCCATAAGCAGATGACGGATAAGTACGGTCCAGCTGAGCCAGTTTTGCCACTGGAAGACCTTTCAACGATTCGACAGGGCGACGCTCTGTCTCTCCCGTGGCCCGACACAGACTGCATCATCGGCAACCCGCCGTTTCTTGGTTCTCAGTACATCCGTAGAGCTAAGGGAGACGCATACGCCGAGTGGCTCAAGAAGGCATTCGGCATCGGCGTTAAAGACTACTGCGTTTATTGGTTCCGTAAGACCCATGACCGTCTGCGCCCAGGGCAACGAGCAGGCCTCGTCGGAACAAACTCCATCTCGCAGAATCGCGGCAGAAAAGAGAGCCTCGATTACATCGCCGCTTCTAGTGGTGTAATCACCGATGCCGTGTCCACTCAGAAGTGGCCAGGCGAGGCAAAGGTGCATGTCTCCATCGTGAACTGGGTGAAGCGCCCTTCAGCACAACCCACAAATTACTCTCTGGACGGAGTGAGCGTAGCTGCAATCACAAGCGAGCTTAAGACTCCCGAAGCCTCGAGTCTTGGCGCTAAACCCTTGGCAGCGAACAAGCGACATTGCTTCCAAGGTGTGATTCCGGTCGGCGAGGGGTTTATCCTTACCGAAGAAGAGGCGCAGTCTCTACTTCGCCGCCGGGACGCGGACTATACACAGGTTGTGCGTCCGTATCTGATCGGTGATGACATTGCAGATGACATCTCACATGGACCACGTCGTTGGATTATTGACTTCAACACGATGCCACTCGAGCAGGCCATGAAGTACTCTGCCTGCATCAACATCGTGCGCGATCGAGTGAAAGCCAGCCGGGACTCGAATCCGCGGAAAGCGCGACGAGAGCAATGGTGGCTTTTCGGGGAAAAGGCCGTTGGCATGCGAGCCAGCCTTCAAGGATTGTCCCGTTACGTAGCTTGCGCTCACCTTGGTAAACGGCTCCTACTTGCATGGCAGAATCCTGAAACTTGCCCCAGCAATTTGGTCTTCGTCTTCCCGTTTGAAGATGACTACGCGATGGGCATTCTCATGTCCAGAGCCCATGGTGCATGGGCTTTCGGTAAGTCATCTTTTAAGGGAGACCTTCGATATACTCCGACCTCCACTTTTGATCCATTCCCGTGGCCGGCCGCCGTAACCGCCGAGAATCGCGCGCAAGTAGCTGAAGCAAGTAAGCAATTGGTGGAACGTCGCAGCCTCGTGTGCCGCGAAGAAGGTATCGGTCTCACCGACCTGTACAATCGCGTGGAAGACGGGGCCCATAGCGATATTCGCGCCCTGCACGAGGTGCTAGATAGAGCGGTCTTCACGGCATACGGATGGAAAGATGCCAAGCTGAGTGACTCCGAGATCGTCCAGCGATTGCTTCAGATGAATATGGACATCACTGCGGGCAGAATCCCATATGATCCGTTCGAATCCGCGTCTGGGAGCACGGTTCGTCTCTTCTGACTAGTTGGCAGCCAACAGCGCCAGCACTAGACATCAAGCCTTGGCTTCGTGGACTATCCGTGGACTTACCCCAGCCGACCGGGCGTCTACGAAGCCTTGACCAGGAGTGATGCCCTAACGGCAATGGGCCTCCGGAGCCGTGTGCGCAGGTTCGAATCCTGCCGGGGGCACTCGCCGGTCAGAGACCCAAAACCACGGTCTGACCAGGGCGGATGCCGACAGAAAAGGGCGGGAGTCAGTCTCACTGACTCCCGCCCTTTCTCACTGTCGATCACGGTTCGTGTGTGAGGAGCGTGTGAGAGGGCCGACGGCACTCACGTGCCGTGCCCACGACTCGGCACCGCTGAAGTACCCAGGAAGCACCGAACGGCATATTCGGAGGCGCCGCGTACCACCCGGTTGCCAGAATGGCCGCCATGGCACGACGGCAAGCCCCCGCATACGCCTGGCCCGATCACTTGGTTCGTCCGCAAACGGGACAGCGGCTCGTCTATCTAGATCTCAATCACTGGATCAGCCTGGCCAAGGCGGCCACCGGCCACCCCACCGGAGCTCAGTACGCCCCGGCCCTCGCTGCGGTACGAGGGGCAGTCGCCTCCGGCGGGTACGTCTTTCCACTGTCCCTGACCCACTACATGGAGATGGTAGGGATCCAAGATCCCCGCCAGCGCGGTGACATCGCCGATGTGATGGAAGAGGTCTCCGGGTTTTCGACACTTCTCAGCCGCACTGCCATCATGCGCCTGGAGATTGAGGCGGCACTGGACCGTGTCTTCGCTACCACATCGCCGCACGTAGCGGACGTCAACCTGCTGGGACATGGCATCGGTCACGCGATGGGCCAACGCGGCGGCCTGTACATCCGGTCAGAATCTGGTGACGTCACGCAAGAGGCGCGCGCTAAATGGCCGGGTGGCCCGGCAGCCTTCGACGCATTCCTTGCGAGTGCACGTCGGCAGCTTGAACGCGGCGTGTTGCGGGGCCCTACCGACGCCGAGGTGCCAGACCTGCAAGCAAGAGGGTGGGATCCGACTGCCGCACGGGCTATCGCTGAACAGCGCGCGGAATCAGAGCGCCAGCAGGCCAAGCGACTGGATCAGAACCCGGAATGGCGCAACCGCCTGCGCGACATAGTGCAGGCACGGTACTTGACGCTCGAAGTCATCAACTTCCTCAACCAGGCACTTATCGGTCGGGCCAGAGACATCAACGACGTCTTTACCGACAAAGAGTCAGGCAGAGCGTTCACGGAGTGCATGCCGAGCGCAGATGTCCATGTCGCCCTCGTGGAGGCGGCTCACCGTAACCGCGACAAGTCTTGGGAGCCGAACGACATATTCGATGTTGACGCATTGAGCATCGCAGTGCCGTACTGCGACCTGGTCGTCACTGAACGCCACGCCTGTCATGTCATTCGTACAGCGCGCCTTCCGCAGGGGATGCAAACCGAGGTAGTACCTAGGCTGAGCGATCTGACAGAGTGGCTGGATAGGCAGTGAGTGTGCGATCCGTTGACCGCACACTCAGACGAGTTTTCACTCCCCGTCCCAGCCCATAGTCTTTTCGATCTTCTTGTTGTTCTCCTCCTCGCTGTCGTCGATGACGCCCGCGTACCGGCGGTGGATGACCTCTGGGGAGTTGCCGGCGCGCCGGGCCACCTCGGCTACCGGGAGGCCTGCGCGGAGCCAGTTCGTGATGCACGTGGCCCGGAGGTGGTACGGCTTCCGGGCCAAGGGCGAGTTCACCTTGTCCGGCGGGAGCGCTAGCGGCCTGGCTTCCTGCCACACCCGCCAGTAGCTGGACGTGCCGAGCAGGTCCCCCCGTTCGTTGGGGAAGAGCCGCCCGTCTTTGGCGGTGCCGAACTCCCTCAGATGTGCTCGGAGCATCGCCACAAGCACGGGCGGAATCGGTACCGGCCGGTCTGTGCCAGGCTCCCGTGACTTCAGTCCCCGCTTGTCGTGCCGCTCACCCGAGTCGGTCCATTTCTTGCCTGAGATCGGGCGCGTCTCCCAGAGGGTGAGGGTCCCCCATCCTTTCTCAGGGAGATGACAGTCAGGCAATCGGAGTCCGACCACTTCGGCCGGGCGCATCGCCGCGTAGAGGATGCACGCGAAGAAGGCGACCAGGCGCCGCCCCCGATTGCGGTGCACCGAGCCGACGTACGAGACGGCCGTAAGGAGCTGCCTTCCCTGCAACTCATTGACCAGGACCCGCGGATCCACGACATCGCCCCCATTAGAGGTGGGCCGCTTCACCCCGGCCAGCGGGTTCCTTTCTAGGTATCCCTCCTGAATCGCGTAGTCCATGGCCGTGTTGAATCCGCGACGGCGACGCTTGTACGTATCCGCTGCCGCTGCTTTGCCGTCCAGCTTGAAGGACAGTCGGTAGTGGACGTCCCGCACCACCTTGGAGTCTTGGAGAGCGGACAGGGGAAGAGAGTGGCTCGCCAACCACGCACAGACCTTCTCCAGGTCCGGCGGAGGTTCTTCATCCTTGTGAGCCGGCACGACGGCCCACCGTACGGCGCGCCGTACGTCCTCAAGCTCCGGCGCCCCGGGGCTTTCCCCCATCATGCCGAGAGCTGCGGTGGCGAGACTGTCCGCCAGCCCCTCACGCGTCTTCGCCGCGGCAGTGCGCCAACGCATTGCCATGTACTCGCGAGAGAAGTCCCACCATGAGGGGTCCGGCTTGGTACTCGCCTTTTCTGCTGCTGCCCGAAGCTCCGATTCGGGCAGCCCGGTTTCTACGTCGAAGGCTTCTCCCTTGCGCATGACTCGCCAGAGCTCCGAACGGCGACTCTCGGCGAGCGCCGACGTCGTGAAACTCGCGTGACGGACTTTCCCAGCGACTACCCAACGGAGCTGGTAAGGCGCCGTCTTGCTGGAAATCTTGCTGACTTTCCAGATACGGACGTCGGTGGAAAGCGTGGGCTCTTCAGGCCCGGCCGGGCGCTCGCCTTCACGAGCGCCCGGTGTTGCGCCACTCTTGCGATTGGTCACGCGGCTTCCTCCAGAGCTGCAATCCAGCGCTCCAATTCCGAGCGGCGGATTCGTACGGCGCCGTTCGGGAGCTTGATTGCTTTCGGGCCTTTCCTCTGCTGTCGCCAGCGGTAGAAGGTCGACAGCGGTACGCCGATTTCCTCAATCACCTGAGGGATCGTGAGCATCTCGTCACGCGCCACGGTCAGTTCCCTCCGGGTTCTCGCCAGCGGGACGGGAGTCGGACAGCTGGGACAGTCCCGATTCCGGCTGTCCCACCTGTTCGTGCAGGTCAGAAGGGGTATTGGGACAGTCGGACAGCTGGGACACCCCGGGCGTGCCCTGTGTCCGGGTCTCGGTGTCCGGGTAGTACCGGCCCCCGGCGTCCTTGGTCAGCTGCCCGTCCGCGGCCATGCGCGAGCAGGTACGGCGGACGTTCTCGGCATCAAGCTGCGGCAGCGCGGCGACGATGTCCCGCGGTCGCGCGCCGGGGTACTCCCGGACGTAGCGGAGGATAGCCGCGCGGGTGTCGCCGATGGTGTGGTCCGTGACCGGTCCGTCGAGCATCTGCCAGGCCCCGGAGGCGGCTTGGAAGCTGAGCGCGTACTCGGCTTCGTCGACGTCGCGTCCGGTGACGTGCAGGATCCCGTCTGCCTGCCCGCGGGCGCGCTTCAGTACGAGCGTGGCGTCGGCGGCTCCGGCGATGCCGTTCGTGCCGGACACCTCGGTCAGGAAGTCGTCCGAACCTGCCTTGCGGACGTGGTGGACGAGGACGACGGCGATGCCGTAGTGGTCGGCGATCCGCTTGGCGTAGCCGACGGCGACATAGTCCGCGTCGTAGGCGGACACGCCCTGTGGGGCGGGGCCGCGCATCTTGGCGAACACGTCGATGACGACCATGCGGGCGTCCGGGTTGCGGTCCAGCCATCCGGCGATGGCGTCGCAGCCGCCCTGGGGAAAGGGTGGGCATTCGGTGACCAGGGTCAGCCCGGCCGGGGCCGCCTGCCCGCCCAGGATCTTGCCCATGCGGGTCTGGAGACGGCGCGGGGTGTCCTCCAGGGCGAGGTAGAGCACCGGGCCGCCCTGGACGGGGACGGAGTCGAAGGCGTGGCCGCCGGCCGCTACCGCGAGAGCCAGGCCGAGGGACAGCCACGACTTGCCCACCTTGGGTGGTCCGGCGAGCAGTGTGACGCCCTCGGCGAGGATGCCGGGCACTGCCCACTTCGGCTCCGGGAAGTCTGCGGCCATGAGCTGATCCGCGGTCCACGCCGTGCGGGGCCGCTCCCGCTTCGGCGGTGTCTCGGCGGCCGCCTGCGGGTCGGTGGGCACGGAGTACAGGTGCAGCGGGGGGATGGCCTTGCCGGTCATGCCGCGACCTGCCGGGGGCGGTTGGCTCCGGCGCGCATGCCGGAAGCGATGGTGCGGCGTGCCTCGCGCTCGCCCTGGCCGACGCTGAGCGCGGCCTCGGTGAGCTTCTCGGTCACCTCGTTGGCGTCCAGCTCTCCCCCGGCGACCAGCTGTCCGAGGGCCACGGAGGCGTGGTACAGCGCGTTGTTGTGCTCGTGCGGGCCGGAGCCGGTCACACGGGCCAACTCGCCGTTGAGCGCGGCGGTCAGGAACTTGCCGCGCCGGTCGCGGGTGGTCAGCGGGACCTTGACCGGTCGCTGCGGCGGCAGGGGCGCCGGGCGCAGCAGGGTGGCGAGCCAGCCGGGCAGGGGCGCCACTGAGGCGTCGTGCGCAGTGGTGTAGGGGCGTCCGGCGGCGGTGCTGCCCGCCGCGACGACGTAGCCGCCGGCTGCGCGGGTGTCGACCTTCCAGCCGAGCCCGTTGCCTTTGTCGCCCGCGGTGTTGCGCAGCGGTTCGCCGTCGGTGGGGGCGGTGAAGTACAGGTGCAGACCGCCGCGGCCGGTGCGCACGGTGTGGGTGTCGCAGGGGAAGGGCTGGCCGTGGCGCTCGCACAGCACAGCGAGCACGGACGCGCCGTCACTCACGCCGGGCAGGTTCCATGCGGCCGGCGGGGTGTCGTCCGGGGTCTTGGGGGTGTCGAGGTCGATGACGACCAGCCGTGAGGGGCCGGTGGCGATGCCGACGTTGTATGCGCCGTGCGCCCAGCACCGGGTGATGCGGTCCGGGTCGGTGGTGGCGCGGTTCTCCCAGTCGCGGACGGCGGGGCGCTTGTCGCCGGGGATGAGGGGGAAGACGTGCCAGCCCCGCGACGCGGCGTCGAGCGCTGAGGTGAGTTGGTCGTGGGGTCGCGGTTGGGTCATGCTGGTGGTTCTCCTTGTTCCTTGGAGGGACGAGGGAAACCGGGGTGGGTGCAAACTTTGGCGAGACGGCACCCACCCCGGGCGCATCTAGAACGGCGGCTCGTCACCGGTGGGCGGCGTGCCCCATCCGGACGTGGCCGGGGCACCGGGGCTGGTGGACCAGCCGCCGTTGGACGGGGCCGGGGCGGTGCCGTTGCCATTCGTGCGCTGGACGCGGGACACGGTGGCGGTGGCGAAGCGCAGGGACGGGCCGATGTCGTCCACCTCCAGCGCGAGCATGGAACGGTTCTCGCCCTCCGGGGTCTGCCAGTTGTGCTGGCGCAGGCGGCCGGTGACGACCACGCGCGCGCCCTTGGTGAGGCTGTCGGCGATGTGCTGGGCGAGGTCGCGCCAGGCGGTGCAGCGCAGGAACATCGCGGTGCCGTCCTGCCACTGGCCGGAGGTCTTGTCGTAGCTGCGCGGGGTGGAGGCGACGGAGAACTTCGCCATGGCCGCGCCGCTGGGGGTGAAGCGGAGCTCGGGGTCGTCGGTGAGGTTGCCGACGATGGTCAGCGGGGTCTCTCCCATGGACATGTGGATCACTCGCTTTCGGTGTGGGTGGGGTTGCTGCTGGAGTCGTGGTGGTCGGCGGTGACGTACAGGCGCAGCCGCTTGCCGTCGCGGGTCGGGTACCGGCGCGGGGCGCCGGTCTCGAACGCGGCGCCCAGCGCCTGGCGGATGCGGTCGACGTCGTCGGGCTGACAGATGACGCGGATCTCGAACGTCACCGCTCGTCCCGTGCGACGGGGAGTTCGGGCAGCCCGGCGGACTCCAGGGCGGTGAGGTCGAAGCCGGGCAGCGTGGCTCGGGTGACGAGCGCTTGGGCGAGCTGTTCGACGTAGGCGGCGCCGGCGCGGGCCACCTCGATCTGCGTGGTGGCGCGGAGGGTCTCGACGCGCTCGATGTGGGCGCGCTCCTCGCGCCGCTCGCTCACGTGCCGCTCGTGGTCGAGGGCGTCGCGCCGGGCCTGGCGCCAGTGGCGGGCGGCGAAGCAGTAGGCGAGCACGGTCGCCAGTGCCCACAGCAGCAGCGGCAGGGACAGGCCGTCGGAGTATCCGGCGACGCCCGCGAGGGCGAGGCTGCCGGACACGGCGTAGCCGGTGGCGGCGAGCACGGGCTCTCCGGCGCGGGCCAGGGAAGCACCGCCCGCTGCGGCTCCGGCGGCAAGGACCGCCATGAGGGCGGCGTTGCCGACGGAGTGTTCGGCACCGTTGGCGTTCCAGATCCGGGCGAGGGCGAGCACCGTGGTGGTGGCGAGGGCGGGCGCGGCCTTGGGGGCGGCGGTGGTGAGCCAGTGCCGCACGACGATGGGTTCGTTCACGGGATGCCTCCGGTCAGTGGCCGAGCTGGGACAGGAACCGGGCGAAGGACGCCACCAGGTCGTGAATCGGGCCGTAGGCGCCGGTCCCGGCGGTGAAGAACCCGAACAGGAACAGCAGCACCGCCGCGCCGGCGCCGGTAGCCCTGGTCTTGATGGCGAAGAACGAGGCGATGCCGAACAGCAGCACGGCCGAAACGGTGAGGGTCATGCAGGAATCTCGCTTTCAGGCGAGGGGTCGGATGGGTAGGCTCTGCGGGCCCCGGGTGCTGGCAAGTTCGGGGCGCTGACCGGCGACCGCGCCCGCCTAGCTCCAGCTAGGAGCGGGGTCCGTCTTATGGCGGGCGGTCGCCGGTCGCCTGTTCAGTCGGTGCCTGCGCGGTAGATGCGAGCCCAGCGGTTGTAGAGCCAGCAGCCGGCTCGGAGGCGCTTGCCGGTGGCGTGGCAGCGGCGGCAGTCCTTGCCGCGCTTGAGCCGTCCCTTGCGGTCGGTCTTGAGCTGGTGGCCCATGCCGCGGCACTTGCGGCAGTTGCCGAACGGCGAGGCCGCACACAGCCCGCCGTAACCGAGAGTGATGGCGAACAGGCAGGTGATAGCGAGGAGGATGGGGGGCACGAGGGGCCCTTCCAGGCGGTTTTCGGGGGTTTCCGCAGGTGGGCCGCTAGCTACTAGCGACCTGATCAGGGCATGGATGGGGCGATAGGTGCGGTGCTAGGTCTAGCGGTGCGCCCCGCTAGACCTAGCACCGTGTGACGGTCAGCCCGCGTCCTGGTTTCCGTCACGCTCCGCAATCGCGGTGGTGATGCGGGCCCGCTCGATGCCGCGCCGGTTGGCGCCCTTGCCGGACTCCGTCTTGCCCCACACCTGCAAGGTGGGCACGCCGTGCGGCTTGAGCATGTAGGCGAGCTGTTCGGGCTCCCACCCGGCGTAGACGTCGGGCCGCAGCTCGGCGAGCCGCGCGACGACGGTCTCGGACCACACCTTGGGTTCGTCGGACGGGACGACGGCGATGATGTCGGCGAGCAGGTCGTATCCGGCCGACTCGGCGGCCTCCGGCTCCTGTCCCAGGGCGTATCCGGCGAGCGTTCCGGCCGCCTCGCGGGCGGCGCGGGCCCGCAGGGCGATGTTCTCGGCGGCCACTGCGTCGACGAAGACGGAGCGGACGATGCGGGCGTCCGCGCCCTCGCCGACGAAGTAGCAGATGCCCTTGTCGGCCCAAGAGAACATGGTGGCTCGCACGCCGCGCTTGTAGCTGGACGTGCCGAGCACCATGTCGTTCTCCAGCTGACCCATGACCTTCAAGCACCACCGGGCCGACGCATTCGCGCTGATCCCAGTCGGCAGCGACTTGGCGTCAGGGCGCTGCGTGGCCAGCAGCAGCACGATCCCGGTCGCTGGTCCGCGCTTGACCAGGTCGGTGCAGATCTCCTCGAACTCCGCCCCGTACTTGGGGTGTTCGAACCACTTCTGGCACTCGTCCACCCCGATCACGATCGGGTGCAGCCCGAGCGAGGGCTTGTTGGCCAGGTCCGAGGTGACCTTGGACTCCGGGCACACGTCCCGGGGCAGGGCGCGGATCACCTTCGCGCGGCGGCGCAGCTCGCCGCGGATCTCGCGCATGTCGGCGAGCGCGTACTCGAAGTCCTCCTCGTCCTCGCCGGCGCGGTGCCGGTAGGAGACGGCGTCGCCGACCGGGTCCAGGTCGCCGGTGCCCTTGAGGTCGTAGGTGTGCAGCTCGGCGCGCGGGTCCAGTGCGGCGATCAGCATGAGCAGGCGCAGCAGGAACGTCTTGCCCATGCGCGGGATGGCGCCGATCACGCCCGCGATGTACATGAGCGTGACCTCGACCCAGCGTCCGCGCTGGTCGGTGGCGAACGCGGCGGGCTTGAACAGGTCCACCGCCCCCGCCTTGGCCAGCGGCCACACCGGCGCCGGAGTCTTGGGCATGTCCTGATCACCGACCCACAGCACCAGGCGCCCGGTGTGCTCATCCGGTACCGCCTCCGGCCACACGCAGCCCAGCGGGCGGCGCAGACCTGATGCGAGCCGCTCGCGGCGGTCCATCACGTCCGTGACGGTCACGCCGTAGGGGAGGTCGCCCTCGGCGCGCCAGCCGGGCCCGTCCCGGGTGATGGGGGCGGTGAAGGCGAAGCCGTCCCGGCCCTTGGCCTGTGCCTGGTTGATCGCCGGGATGCCCAGCGCTCCCAGTGCCCGCAGCACGATGTCGCTGGTGAGCTTGGGCGCGTTGGGCAGTTCCACGGCCTTGTGGATGACCGGGGCGTCCGCCTTGCGGCCGGCGTAGCCGAGCGCCATCACCACCGCGCTCACCGACAGGGCCTGAAGCCAGTCGGGGGCGAGCACGTAGATGGCGAGCGCCGACCCGAGCCCGATGAACATCGCGAGCACGGCGACCAGGGTCCGCAGCCGGACCCGGCCGTCGCGCTGCCGCGACAGCTTCAGGTACTCCGCCGCGTCCTCGCGGCGGACCGCAGCGAGGCGGACCGGCTCGCCCTCGCGGTCAGCGACCCACCGCATGGTGCCGCCGATGAACCGGGCGGTACCGGTCGGGGCTTGCAGGGCGAGCCGGGCGGCGTAGACCGGGGCGCGCAGCGCGTGGTACCCGGCAGCGTGCGCGTAGTGGCGGACCACCCACGCCGCGGCGGTCCGCAGCTCGGTCATCGATCGCAGCCACACCGGGACGACCGCCCGGCGCCGGGCACCCGCGAGCCGACCGAGGTAGCCCGGCCCGGTGGCGGTGGGGGTCGACTGGTCGACCATCACACGGGCGGTCGGGTCGGCCGACTCGCCCCCCGACCGCCCCTCGCCGGAGTCGGGCGATCGGTCGGCGTCGGGTCGGGCGGTCGGGTCGGGCGACTCGGAGCGGGCCGACCGCGCCTTGTCGAGGTCGACCACCTCACCACCGGAGTCGGCCGCCATCTCGGCTTCCAGCCGGTTGAAGAGTTCGTTGTCGTCGTCGGGATGCTTCACTGAGAGTTCCTTCTCTCTGGGAGGGATACCGGGCCCGGCCGCGTGCTGTGGAAGGTGGGCGGCCGGGCCCGTGTACTGATGGTCAGCCAGGTTCTGCGGCGGAAGGGATACAGTTCGTATCCCTTCGTGGCCGATCAAGCGGCGTGTGCGGCGGTGCGGGCGAGCGCGGTAGAGACGCGTTCGCCGATCCACTGAGCGACGTTGCAGGAGACGGCGTTTCCGGCCTGCATGGTCTGCTCACCCTTGTTGCCGTGGACGATGTAGTCGGCCGGGAAGCGCTGGGCGAGCAGCTGCTCGCGCGGCTGGATCATCCGGTAGTGGCAGTCGTCCAACTCTGGTGCCGGACCGAGCAGTGCGGGGGAGTCCTTCGTGCCGAGCGTGTGCAGCGGCTGCCCGGCCGACTTCACGGTGGCGTTGCGGTAGGGGATGACCAGCCAGTGATGGCGGCCCTGCCCAGTGACCGTGTCGACCGGCCGGGAGACCGGGCGGGCGGTGGCGTTGCGGCGCAGGGTGACGATGAACGAGTCATCGGCCTGGGGTGGGACGGCGAGCGCGTGGCTGTCCCGGGCGGTGACGGTCCCGAGGGGTTCGGCGATGCTGCGCACCATGTCACCCGGGCGGGCGTTGCCGCCGTAGTTCTTGACGTAGAACGCCCCAGACGGGACGAGGACCGCGTCACCGATCTTCACCGTTCGGACGGCGAGCGGGGCGGCGTCGGCGGGGACGGCCCGGCCGTCGTGGCCTCCGTGGTTGACCGTGAGCACCATGCGCTGTTTGCCGAGCAGGTCCAGTCCGGCGCGGATGCGTTTGACGGTGTTCGCGGCCAGCGGGCGCAACCCGTGGGCGGGCCGGTCGCCGATGCGGACCCCGAGGTTGGTCCAGTCGATGATGCTGGCGGCGGGGCGCACGTACGGCTCCACGACGGCGTGACGGCACCGAGCGTTGGGGCAGCGGTAGTCGTACTGCTGTTTGTACTTGCCCACCCGGCGGCCGTTGCGCCACGTCTGGACCGCGTGCACGTCCTCGCCGCAGTCCGGGCACCAGGCCAGTGGCGTGGGCCTCAGGTCCGGTACGGGGACGTCTCGGCGGGTGAAGACCACGTAGATCCGGTCCCGCCACTGCGGGGCGGGCGGGTTGTCCGGGTCGCCGACGTGGGCGGAGGAGACGGAGACGATCTGGGAGTGGTAGCCGAGGGTCTCCATGCCCTTACGCCACCAGTCGAACAGCTCCCAGTCGACGGCGAACTCCAGCACGTTCTCACACAGCACGGCGGCGTAGCGGTGCACCTCGGTCGCCCGGATCACGTCGTAGGCGGTGGCCCGGGTGCGCTCCCACCCGGCCTCCTCCACGCGGCCGTACTCCTCCAGGTCGAAGGAGAGCTGTCCGTGAGTGCGGCGCCTGCCGCCGGCCGGGGAGATCTCCGTGCAGATCGGCGAGGCCCACAGGACGTCCGTCTTGGGTAGGCGCCGCATGTCGTACTTGTCGATGTCGGCGCACAGGTGGTCCGCGTCCCGGTGGTTCGCGGCGTGCGTCTCCACGGCGCGCTGCCAGTGGTTCGCGGCCAGGCGCAGTTCCAGCCCGGCCGCGACCAGGCCGGTGGACGAGCCGCCCGCGCCGCAGAACAGATCGGTGAACGTCAGGCTCACGCCTGAACTCCCTTCAGATCAGAGGTCGAACAGGCCCGGCTCGTCGTCCACCGGCGCGCTGGCGCGTGCCTGGCGGGCGGCGGCGGTGTGGCACTCGGGGCACCAGGCCCGCAGCTCGCCGGGCGGCAGCGTGACCGCCTTCACCGGCGAGACGCACAGGTCGGCGGGCGCTGCCATCAGGCGGATGCGGTGGCCGTGCTTGCTGGTGTAGCCGTCGTGCTCGCCCGGGCAGCGGCCGTCGGTCTTGGCGTGCGGGTTGCCGCACTCCCCCGCGCACTGACAGCGGTAGCCGGCCGCCACCATCACGGGCTGCCAGACGTCGACGGCGGCCAGGGGCGTGGACTTCATGCCGCTACCTCCTCGCGGGCAGCACCGGACACGCCGGGGTCCTCGGTGTCGACGGGGTGCAGGGCGCGGCTGTCGGCCCGCTCAGCGAGCAGGGCGTCACGCACCTGCCGGGCCGGGACGGAGCCGCAGTGCAGCACCTTGCGCAGCGCTTCAGCGTTGATCTCGGCGTCCGGCCAGCCGGCCGCGACCAAGCGCGCCTCGGCGAGCAGATCGGCCGCCGTGCGCGGCGCCATCTTGGTCTTGCGCCGACTCTGCCGCTTGACCGGCGGCTTGGGCGCCTCGGGCTCGGGTGCCTCCGGGGCCTGTTCCGGCTCCGGAGCCGCGGGGGTCATGTCGACGGCCGCCGGGGCCAGTTCCCCCAGGCGCAGAAGGACGCGTTCGCGGCGCGGCGTGTGGCGGCGCCAGGCCCGGCCGTAGCGCTCGCGCAGGTCCGCGCGGGCCAGCAGCCGTTCCTTCTCCAGTGCGAGTGCGTCGGTGTAGGAGGTGACCTCCCACAGCGTCATGCGCCGCCACAGCAGGAAGGTGGACGCCGGGGCGAGCAGCCAGCGGGAGACGCGGATCTTCTCCATGCGGCGGCCGGTGACGGCTCCGATGCGGACGGCGTAGACGTGCGCGCCGATCTCGGAGAAGACCACCCACAGCAGCGGCATCGTGCCGTGTGCCACCTTCGCCGACAGTGAGTGGCCGGCCGCGATGTTCAGCCAGCACGTCACCAGCGTGAGCACCCAGGGCACGAACCGCACCCACGCCAGCCCCATGTCCAGCCGGATCAGCAGCAGGTTGGCCAGGGTGAACACCGGGATGGCGATATCGATCGCGATCGGCAGGGTGTGCGGGTTGCTGAACCCCCAGCGGGCGGCGGCCAGGGACACCGCGTCGAAGGAGGAGTACAGCCCCAGCGCCCCGACCGCGGCGGCGGCCAGCGCCCCCACCCCGGCCAGTCCCATCTCGGGGCGGGTCAGCGGCGGCACCGAGTTCCGGGGTGGGGTGGTCGTGCTGCCGTCCTGAGGCAGCGCCTCGGCGGTGTGGCTCATGCTCACCACCACCCCGAGGACTTCTTGCCCGCCTTGTCCTTGGCGGCATCGGCGATGATCCGGTCCCGCTCCTTCTCCAGAGCGGAGACCTCCGCGCTGAGCCGCCTCTCGGCGCCGCTCCACGCCCTTTCGAGGTTCCGCTCGGCGCGAGTCGGGGCCTTGCCTCGGACGATCTTGATGGCGCCACCGGTAGCGGCCGAGAGGACCGCCCGCTTCTCGGCGCCGGTCAGGGGCCACAGCTCACGCTCGCGGGCCGCTTCGAGCTTGCGGGTGGCCTGCTGGATCTCACGGTCCAGACGGCGGGTGTTCGGCTTGCTCATCGCTGACCACCGCCCGGGCCCTGCTCGGAGCGTTCGTTGGCGTCCTTGGCCTTCTGCGACAAGGTCTTGCGCTCGTCATCGGTCAACTGCGTGATCACGCCGCACCCCCGTCCGTAGCGGGCACGTCGGTGTAGCCGTGCAGGTGCACCTCAGCGCCCGCGTAGTCGGTCGTGGCCTTCAGCACGCGCGTCGTGCCGTCGCCCTGCACCCGGTGTGTCACCTTCTCCGGCGGCACGGCCAGGGCTTCCCGCCATGCCTCGAATGCGTGCAGACCCTCGTGGAACCGCAGGGTCAGTCGCTCGGGGTAGATGCGGGTCAGGTCGACGTCCGGGGCGGGCAGGTGCCCGAAGTCGGCGGCCAGCAGCCGCAGCACCCGCAGGGGCGCGGCCAGCCCGTCCAGCGTCTGCGGCTCGTTCATGCCGCCGCTCCCTTCCGGGGCGGCCGGCGGCGCCCGGTCGGGAGAGGCAGCGGGATGACGTCGAACAGCTCCGGGTGCTCCTGGACGATCCCGGCCGCCAGGCGGATGAGGTCGTCGGTCATCTCCGGGTTGTCGGCGAGGATGTCGCGCGCGGCGTCCTCGCGGGCCGCGCGCTCTTCGTCCGTCTCGCCCTCCACCCCGAGCCACAGCTCGGGCGGGGTGCCGAGGGCGAGTTCGGCGAAGTCGAGATCGGTTACCGCCAGGTGGCGGCCGACGTAGGAACGCATGATGGCTCCTGACTTGGAGGGACAAAGAGCCGGAGAGGCCGCAGGCCTTTGGCGAGACGACGGCCACTCCGGGTAACCACGAGCCGCGACTGCGGCACGGGGAGTGCCCCGGGGCAGATTCGATCTGCCGCCTCACGGCTTGTCGGGGCCCGCAGCGCCCGAGCGCTGCAAGAGGGGGTTGCGCTGTACCTCACGCGGGACGGAACCCACGTGGCCGCCTACTTGGCCGAGGAGAGGCGGCGTGATCCCCATTCAGTTGTCAAAGGCCAGCGGCTTCCTTCAAGCCCGCTTCGCGGGCTCTCCGGGCCATCCAAGAGGAACATGTATTACGTGTTCCTCATCTTGCAGAGAGGAGTTCCGCCCGTCAAGCCCTTCGGCTGTTTGGGTTCCGCGAGCCCCTCGCGCTCGATGTACCTACAGACTGGCGGCGGAAGCGGCGACGCTCGACTTCGCAGCTGTACGGCTCGGGTCGTCCTTCGCTAGCGTGAAGTCGAACCAAGTCGTCCCAATTGCACGGAGGTTGGTGTGGCGAACGAGCGACTGCGCGGGGCCATAGTGGACTTGGGCCTGACACTCGACGAGGTCGCCCAGCGGCTAGGAGTCGCGGCCAAGACGGTCGAACGTTGGATCAACGAACCCGATCGCAAGCCGTACCGACGCTTCCAGTACGCGACAGCCTCGTTGTTGAAGTGCGAGGTGTCGTACCTGTGGCCCGACGAACGAACGTCAGCCGAGGTCACGGCCTCCGGCAACGCGGAGTTGGTCAGGCTCTACCCCCACCGCTCCGTGGTGATGCAGACCCTTTGGACAGACCTCTACTCCAAGGCGAGGCGCCAGTTCGACGTGCTGGTGTACTCCGGCTTCTGGCTGACCGAAGACGCAACGTTCCACCGCATCGTGAAGGAGAAGTCAGCCGAGGGGGTGTCCATCCGCTTCCTCATGGGCGAGCCGACATCGCAGGCCGTGGCTGTACGCGGGGACGACGAGGGAATCGGCCCGGCGATGGCAGCGAAGATCCGCAACGGCCTTGTCAACTACGGCCCGCTCTTCGGCCTTCCTGGTGTTGAGTTCCGGCTGCACAACACCACGCTCTACAACTCGATCTACCGAGCTGATGACGAGATGCTGGCCAACGGCCACATCTACGGCGTCGGCGCCTACATGGCCCCCGTGCTGCACCTTCGACGCGTTCCCGGTGGCGAACTCTTCGACGCCTACGCTGAGAGCGTGGAACGGGTCTGGGAATCGGCCCGGCCCATCTCCTCGCCGGCCGACTGGGAAGGCACGAACTGATGAGCCGTATCGACTACTTCCGCGACCCCAACGCCCCGAAGGCCAACTCAGTGGTGCCCTCGGTCACGGCTATCGTTCGGGACGATGCGGGACGACTTCTGCTCATACACAAGACCGACAACGACCTATGGGCACTGCCGGGCGGCGGCCACGACATCGGCGAACACATCGCCGACACAGTCGTCCGTGAGGTCTTGGAGGAAACCGGCATTCAGGTCGAGGTAGACAACATCGTCGGGCTCTACACGGACCCTGAGCACGTGCTCGCGTACGACGACGGAGAGGTCCGGCAACAGTTCTCAATCTGCTTCCGAGCCCACCCTGTCGGCGGTTCCCTGCGCACTAGCAGCGAATCGAAGGAGGTCCGTTGGGTCATCCCAACGGACCTCGATGGACTGGACATCCACCCGTCGATGATGCTGCGCATCCGGCACGGCCTCGACGAGTCGCGGCGTGAGCCCTACATCGGCTGATCGCCGACCGAAGCTTGCGTCAAGCGCTCTCCAACACGATCCGCAGCCGCGTGGATCTCAGGGGCCGCGCGCTGAATGAACCGCCCGACGATCGTATCCGGGCCGTATCGCCGCACGATCTCGTCCAGCCGTTCGGTTGGCGTGGTCTGCGATCCGTCCGGTGTCGTCGTCATGTCGCAGAAGAGCAGAGCGTCAACGAGATCCGGACGCTCTAGCTCGAACTCGCTCTCTAGGTCCCGCCTCAGTCCGCGTTCCTCGGCTTCCAGAAGCGCGCATGAGTGGTGGGCTACCAGACGAACGACCCGCTCGTCAGCCCCCTCCTGGTCCCGTAGGAACCGCGCGCCGTCCAGCGGGTGAAAGCCCGTGACGGCGATGGCCGGCGAGTACCCAATGTCGTGCAGCACGGCAGCGGCTTCCAAGAGTTCGGCGTCGTCGCCCAAGATCGGGCTCAGGGAGCGGGCCCGCTTGGCGACCCCGAGGGAGTGCGCCCACCGACGCGGGAGCGGATCGGACAGCAGCGATTCGGAGAGCGAGTACGCCCACTCAGTGAGTCCCATGGCGGTCAAGACTACGGCCGGGCAGTGGGAGCCGGGAGAGCGCGGACCGTGCGCCCCTTACCGTGGACAGTAGCCAACAGGCCGTTCCCCTCCATCTGCGCCAGAACGCGGCGTACGGCCGTACGGGAGGCGCCGAAGCGGTCGCAGAGCTGCGACTCAGACGGGTACGGATCACCCACCGACAGCGATTCCTCGGCAATCAGGTCCGCCATCCGTTCCGCGAGAGACCGGCGATCGCTACCCCGCACGATGCGCCACCCGATCCCGGGAGCGGACTCCAGGACGCCCTCAGCTTCGAGAACCTTGAGAGCCCGCCGGACCGTGTTCCGACCGACACCATGCTCACGCATCAGGTCAGCCTCCGACGGCAGTACCTCAGCGTTCTCGTCTGCCCCGATCCGCTCTCGTAGCTTCTCTGAGATGACCAGGTAGGTTCCGCGCGGACTGGCCTCCGACACTCCGGCTCCTCTCGCTGCCTCCACTGCCCGCTGCCAAGAGTGCCACGAGGTGCGCATAGCAGCGCCGGACAGATTGTGTCCCAGCTGTCCGACTGTCCGGTTAGAGCACTGACCTGCACAAATAGGCGGGACAGCGGGAGTCGCCAGTGTCCCAGCTGTCCGACTTGGTACAGCGCTGCAATACCTGGAGGGTTGCAGCTCGAAACGGACGAAATGTCCGGTTTTCGGATTTCTCTACGCCATTAAGGCGGCCCTCTCCGCTCGCCGTGCGCGAGCTCGCCCTCCGCCCCTGACCCGGCAGACCAGCGGCCAGAACCGTTCCACCAGGGTGATCGCATGTCCTGACGAACACCAATTTTTCCGAACGCCATGAGCCCCTCGCAGCGTTACAGTACCATCAAAAAAATAAGCCTTGGAGGTCACTCTTGAACAATGAAATCGAGTTCCGCAGCGCCGGTAATTCTAATTACCTCTTGATCGCAAAAATCGACGCAGTGGAATCTCCGGCAGAGTTTGACCATGATTACGATTCCGCCGTAGACGACATGGAAGGTAATTTACTAACTGCCGCTGCCGAGGCAATGTTTCAACTCAATATAGATGCAGTGCTGGAGAATCTGACCGAAGCCAAGCGAGTGCGACGGAACTATCTGGACCTACTGGACCGTTGCGCTGCCGATCCGCTGCATCCCATGGCGTCCGAAATGAGCGACCTTCGCGATTACGCAATCCGCATGGATAATTTGCGCGAACACATGCAAGCCGTATGGGAGGCACTTAAAGACTACGCACACGGCAGAGGCGTCGATGCATTACGACGGCTCGACCAGGCAAGCACCGTTGCGGCGATTGAAGAGCATTCTTCCTCAGTCCTTCATTTTCAACTCAGGGTGACCATAGAGAACATTTCTGGCATGATCCGGCGCGGAGCGATGGACTACGCCGGCGCAAGGGCCGCCTTCGATAGGGCAGCCGCCACTGCCCAAGATTTCTCGGAAACTATTCTGGTCAGCCGGAAGAGAGTGAGGCTGACGTCGATCTGATGGCTCTATCCGTCTATTTGCGGCACGTGAACGAGGCTCATAGCTATCAGATGCAGCACGAACAGCAAATTAGCGTAGGAGATTACGTCAGCGCTGTCGAGACTGCGCGTGCGGCCAGCACTTCATATCTTCAGGCCGCAGATCACGCCCAGAAGACAATGCCTGTTATTGCCAACTTCCTTCGCGCATCATCGTTCGAAGCTCTCGCACAGGAAGGGATCGCAAACGCCAACATCCAGCTAGAGCAAGGAAATGGGATTCCGCGTCAGAGCTAATTAAGTCAATTCAGGGCCACTATCAAGCCGCCAGCAGAGTGTGCCTTCGGAGCAGGCATCCATCTGCGAGCGTAATGCAGGAGCGGTTCCTCAACTCTGGCTCCGCGTGGGTCACAAGGCTTCGCCGACAGATGGCTCGTGAGCAAAAACACCTTGCGCGAATCGAAGAACTACAACTTGAGTTGCGAAATCTTTATGGAAGCGTCTGCAATGCCTTGGGGCCGGCGGGCGTGGTCGTGAACAACGCCACAGAAATGGTGACTTCAGTCAAACAGCAGGTAGACGTTGTAAGTCGAGTCGAGACGAACATTCGATCACTACTGCGTGAGATTCCGGATGCCCTGGCTGACGCCGATATGCCCCCCGGCGAAAGAGAGGAGCTCTCGTCCGAAGCCGTTCGGCTGGCCGAGGAGGAGGCCGATCAAGCCACTTTCTTTTCTCGTGTGCGAAAATTCGCCGAAGGGCTTGCTACCGCCTTGGGGAAAGGTGTGGAACTAGCTACACCTGTCGTCGCACTTCTGAAATCCTTGTCTATTGTGAAATGAGGACCAAAGCGGCGGAAACCCGTCTTCAGTCGAGGCCCGATGCAGGCGCCACACAACGACTTCTTCCGCCAAAACCGCACCGGAACTCGCCGCACTGCTCAATATCGCCCTAATGCGGGCGTCAATCAGAAACGGAAGCAAACCCCCAGAACAGGTCGAACCCATACGCTACCTGCAAGGAGGCAACCCGCTTGGCAGCGGCTCACTGCTTCCAACTTCCCTCGGCGATCCTTGGCCGACGTAGGGCGCCGTAAGGAGCGTCCCACGTGTCCGACTGCCCAGTTAGAGATCTGCCCTGCACTAATAGGTGGGACAACAAGCTTGGCCACTGTCCCACCTGTCCGGCCTGAGTGCAGGCCTGCGACACCCCAGGGTGGCCGGCCACAACGCCGAGCACGGGGAGCGGCGCGGGTGACACCCCTCGACGATGCATCCTGCCCCGAAGCGGGAGTTCTATAGCGCTACGTCCAGCGCTGGGTGCGGCTTTGAATAGCGCTCTTGCGCATCGATTGTAAACTGGTTCAAGAGCTGCCTATAATTCGCCACTTTTGCCTGAGCGTCTCTGTTCCGGTCCTGCTCGTTCTCGGCATTGATTGCGCGCGCAGCGCTCCACCGATACACGCCGTCCGTGGCCGTCGTTAGGGCATGGCCGACGCCTCTTGCACTGACAGCCATAGCCGATGGCATTCGGAGACGCAGTGCGACCTCTCTCAAGGCACACTCGTCTTGAATGCCCCGCAGTTCCCTCAAAAGCTCGTCACGTGATCCGATACCGAAGACAGACAGTTGTTCTGCTTGATCAGCTTCGAGCACGCTGACAGCGACAACCTGACCCAATTTGTACAGCGCCCGATTGCAGGCATCCACAAACAGAGCACAGGCGTCCAGCTCCGCCTGCCATAGAGCATCCGCCCGCTGCCCGGACAGTTGTAGCTGTACGCCCTGAACGGTGCTTCGAGCCTGCGCCCTTCCGCTGACGTATCCACCCACCGCGCCCAAGGCGGCGCCCACCAACCCGATCGCCGCAGCGACGACTGCCGCCCACCCATCGTTCACGCCCAGGATTGTGCCAGGGCGTGACGTGAAAGGGGGCCGGGGCGGTAGCACTCACAGAGGCCCATCAGACCACCCGCCTCCCCCCTGAGCGCGCCGACAGCTGCTGTAACACCCCGGGGTGTTACAGCAGTGCATGCAGCCGCCCTCGGTCGGCACCACCAGAAGCGGCCCTGCGTGTGAGGGACGTGTGAGCGGCACAAGATCACGTCATTCGCGCTGCATTCTTGCAGGTCAGAGCCATGATCAAGCACGTCGTGAGCGTGCTCTCCGGAGCCGTGTGCGCAGGTTCGAATCCTGCCGGGGGCACTCGCCGGTCAGAAACTTGAAAGTGCGATCTGACCAGGGCGGATGCCGACAGATGAGGGCGGGAGTCAGTCTCACTGACTCCCGCCCTCTCTCGTTGTCTCTCAGTGTTCGCGCACTATCTGCGATACACGCGACACACCTCCGACACACCCATGTGTGGACGCCGCGCGACGGCGGAAGGATGCGGACATGCCCACGCCGAAGAGCTTCACTGCCTGGTTGAAGACCCACGCCGATCAAGACAACGCCATTGGTGATCTCGCCCGGGACGTCTCGCGCGATCCCGACTGGCCCTCACGCAAGGGCCTGCCGGGTCAGCGCACCTACCTCGAAGAGCGCGGCGCCATTTCGGCCGCCGTAGAGACACTCGAACGTGCCTGGACTCAGTACGAGCAGTACAAAGCCGCTGAAGACAAATGACGGCGGCCCGCCCCTTCACGGCTAGGCGCCTGGTCGCGCCGTAGCGTGCTTTTGCGGGTCACCGGGGTCGGTCTCCCGTGCCCCGGCGTGCAGGTACGCAATGGCTCTTGCCAGGGTTGACGGGTTGTCCTGAGCCATCCCGATCATGACGTTGCAATTCTGGCAGAGCAGGCCGCGCACGACGCCCGTGCCGTGATCGTGGTCAACGACCAGCCGCTTGCCCGGCGCTGGCTCCTGCCGACATATGGCGCACCGGCCGTCCGCCGCGTCCACGAGGCGGTCGTACTCCTGCAAGGTCAAGCCGTACTTACGGCCGAGGTCAGACGTACGCCACTGTTCAGCGTTGTTCTCGTAGTAGCCACGGTGGTATTTCACGATCCGTGCCTTCTGACATTCATCGGAGCACGTGGTGGCCCGCTTGCTACGGGTTCGGGGGATCTGCTCGTTGCAGATACAGCAGGGTCGCGGCCTCCAGGGGGCGTTCTTCACGCGATCCTTGACGTTCTCAAGCCGCTCAGCGTGGTACCAGTCGTGGCACTCCTGGCACCGCTTCGGGTGGGGACCGCGCTGCCCGACCCTCGGTCTGGCGGGCTTCTCGCAGTCGACGCACTGTCTCATGACCGGAATAGTAGGGATGTCCGGCCAACTAGGCCGTGTCGCCGTCTTCTTGCAGCGCCTTTGTGATCTTTACGTTGGCCGCTTCCTCGTGGCCGTCGATGCAGCCGTGGTAGCGGCGGTGGATCACCTCGGGTGAGTTGCCGACTCGCCGAGCTACCTCGGCGATCGGTACTCCCGCGTTCAGCCATCGCGTGATGCAGGCGTGGCGCAGGTCGTACGGGCGGCCGGCCAAAGGCGAGTCGACGCGCTCAGGGGGGAGCGCATACACCCGCGCTTCCTCCCACACCCGCCAATAGGTGGATGAGCCGACCACGCCCCCACGCTCGTTGCCGAACACGCGGCCTTCCTTGGCCGTGCCGAACGCGTCCAGGTGAGCCCGCAGAATCGCCACCAGGACGGGCGGGATGGGGACTGGTCGGTCACTCTTGGCCTCCCTCGCTTTCAGCCCGCGACGGTCGTGACGCTCCCCGGAATCGGTCCACTGCTTCCCTGAGACGGGACGCGTCTCCCGGAGCGTCAGCGTGCCCCATCCTGTATCCGGGAGGTGGCAGTCAGACCGCCTCAGTCCGACCGCCTCTGCCGGACGGAGGCCCGCGTAGTACAGGACCGCGTAGAAGGCCACCAGACGCCTCCCACGGCACCGATCCCACGATCCGACGTAGGACACTGCTGCGAGCAACTGACGGGCCTGTAGGGCGTTCACGAGGACGCGCCGGTCCACCACGTCATTGGAGCCGACGTGCTTACGTCGGGCGCGCTGAAGCGGGTTCTCCGAGAGGTCGCCCGCGACCACCGCGTGTTCAAGGGCGGTGTTCAGGGCTCGCCGGCGGCGCCTGTATGTGTCGCCCGCGGCCGGGGTGCCGTCCAGCTTGTACCCGAGGCGATAGAGCACGTCCTCGAATACCGCAGCGTCTGCCACATCGGCCACCGGACGATTCGTCGTCGTGAGCCAGTCGTACGCGGCTTTGAGGTCGGCCGGCGGATCCTCGCCTGCATTCGCCGGCACGATCCCCCATCGGAAGGCCAACCGCAATTGTTCATCCGAGGGAGCGCCATCCCCGCGATTGACCATGGCGAGCGTCACGGCTGCAAGACTGTCCGCCATGCCCTCTCGGGTCTTGGCTGCGCTCGTACGCCACCGCCTGGCGACGTATTTGCGGCAGAACTCGAACCACCGTACCGGCGGTTCTTCTTCTGAGGATTTCGCCGCTTCCGCTGCCGCGCGGACTTCGGACTCAGGCTGTCCGCTTGCAATCTCGAAAGCCTCGCCCCGGCGCATTGCTTGCCGCAATTCCGAGCTTCGGTTTTCGGCGAGTGCCGACGTGGCGAACGTCGCACTGCTCACCTTCCCGCCTACGACCCATCGCAGTTGGTACGGGCGTGCTTTCCGATTGACCTTCGTGACTTTCCACAGTCGGATATCGAGGGAGTACCCCGGCTTGGCCTCCCCGTGCGGTCGTAGAACAGGAGCGTTGTCATCCGTGCTCACGCAGCGTCCTCCCGCTCTGTAAGCCAACGTTCGTACTCCGACCGCCGGATCCGTACGTCGCCGTTGGGGAGTTTGATTGCGCGGGGTCCTTTGCCGAGTTGGCGCCACCGGTAGAAGGTCGACGGAGCGACCTTCAGATCGGCGATGACCTCTTGGACGGTCAACTTTTCGTCCCGCGTACGGGCGCTCATTCCCTCTCCCCCTCGGCTTCGTCCGCACCGGACAGGCCGGACAGCTCCAATTCCGGCTGTCCGGGGTGTTCGTGCTGGTCAGACGGTGTAACCGGACAGCCGGACAGTGCGGACACCTCTTGCGTGCCCTCTGTCCGGGTCTCGGTGTCCGGGTAGTACCGGCCGCCAGGGTCCTTGGTGAGCTGTCCGGCATCGGCCATGCGGTTGCAGGTGCGCCGGATCGTGTCCAGGTCGACATTCGGCAGCTCGCCCGCCATGTCCTTCGGCTTGACGCCGGGGTGAGCGCGGACGTAGCGCAGGATCGTGGCACGGGTGTCTCCGACGGTGTGGTCGGACACCGGTCCGTCCAACAAGTGCCAGGCACCGGAGGCGGGTTGGAAGCTGAGGGCGTACTCGGCTTCGTCCACGTCGCGGCCGGTGACGTGCAGGATGCCGTCTGCCTGTCCACGTGCCCGCTTCAGTACGAGGGTGGCGTCTGCGGCTCCGGCGATGCCGTTGGTGCCGGAGACCTCGGTGAGGAAGTCCTCGGAGCCTGCCTTGCGAACGTGGTGGACCAGGATCACGGCCACGCCGTAGTGGTCGGCGAGCCGCTTGGCGTAACCGACGGCGACATAGTCCGCGTCATACGCGGACACGCCGGCCGGGGCCTGACCGCGCATCTTGGCGAACACGTCGATGACGACCATGCGCGCGTCGGGGTTACGCTCCAGCCACTGGGCGATGGCCTCGGTGCCGCCCTGGGGGAAGGGCGGGCATTCGGTGACCAGGGTCAGCCCGGCGGGCGCTGGCTGGCCTCCGAGTAGCTTGCCCATGCGGGTCTGGAGACGGCGCGGGGTGTCTTCCAGGGCGAGGTAGAGCACGGGCCCGCCCTGGACGGGCACGGAGTCGAACGCCTTGCCTCCGGACCCGACGGACAGACCGAGTCCGAGGGAGAGCCAGGACTTGCCCACCTTGGGTGGTCCGGCGAGCAGGGTGACGCCCTCGGCGAGGATGCCGGGCACGGCCCACTTCGGCTCCGGGAAGTCCGCGGCCATGAGCTGATCCGCGGTCCACGCCGTGCGGGGCCGTTCCCGCTTCGGCGGTGTCTCGGGGGCTGTCTGCGGGTCGGTGGGCACGGAGTACAGGTGCAGCGGGGGGATGGCGTTGCTGGTCATGCCGCGACCTGCCGGGGGCGGTTGGCTCCGGCGCGCAGGCCGGAAGCGATGGTGCGGCGTGCCTCACGCTCACCCTGGCCGACGCTGAGCGCTGCCTCGGTGAGCTTCTCGATCACCTCGTGCGCGTCCAGCTCTCCCCCGGCGACCAGCTGTCCGAGGGCCACGGAGGCGTGGTAGAGCGCGTTGTTGTGCTCGTGCTCGCCGGAGCCGGTGACGCGGGTCAACTCGCCGTTGAGTGCGGCGTTGAGGAACTTGCCGCGTCGGTCGCGGGTGGTCAGCGGGACCGTGACGGGTCGCTGCGGCGGCAGGGGCGCCGGACGCAGCAGTGTGACGAGCCAGCCGGGCAGCGGTGCCACGGGGGCGTCGTGAAGGGTGGTGTAGGGGCGTCCGGCCGCGGTGCTGCCCGCGGCGACGACGTAGCCGCCTGCGGCGCGGGTGTCGACCTTCCAGCCGAGCCCGTTGCCTTTGTCGCCTGCGGTGTTGCGCAGGGGCTCGCCGTCGGTGGGGGCGGTGAAGTACAGGTGCAGACCGCCGCGGCCGGTGCGCACGGTGTGGGTGTCGCAGGGGAAGGGCTGGCCGTGGCGCTCGCACAGTGCCGCAAGCACGTCCGCACCATCGGTCACGCCGGGCAGTGCCCATGCGGCCGGCGGGGTGTCGTCGGGGGTTTTGGGGGTGTCGAGGTCCACGACAACCAGCCGTGAGGGGCCGGTGGCGATGCCGACGTTGTAGGGGGCGTGGGTCCAGCATCGGGTGATGCGCTCGCGGTCGGTGGTGGCGCGGTTCTCCCAGTCGCGGACGGCGGGGCGCTTGTCGTCGGGGATGAGGGGGAAGACGTGCCAGCCGCGCGACGCGGCGTCAAGCGCTGAGGCGAGCTGGGCAGGGCCGTCCAGTTCAGGCATGCTGGAGGTTCTCCTGTTCTGTCGAAGGGCAAGAGAGCCGGGGCGGGCGTGGTCTTGTGGTGAGAGGCGCCCGCCCCGGGCGTATCTAGAAGGGCGGTTCGTCGCCGGTGGAAGGCGTGCCCCATCCGCCCGTGGTCGGCGCGGATCCGGCGGGGGCGGGGGTGTTCCACGCGTCGGCGGCCGGGCGCGGCGCGGTGCCGTTGCGCTGGACGCGGTTGACCTTGGCCGTGGCGAAGCGCAGCGACGGGCCGATGTCGTCCACCTCCAGGGCGAGCATGGAGCGGTTCTCGCCCTCCGGGGTCTGCCAGTTGTGCTGACGCAGACGGCCGGTGACGACCACTCGCGTGCCCTTGGTCAGGCTTTCGGCGACGTGGTTGGCCAACTCGCGCCATACGGTGCAGCGCAGGAACATCGCGGTGCCGTCCTGCCACTGGCTGGAGGTCTTGTCGTAGCTGCGCGGGGTGGAGGCGACGGAGAACTTGACCATGGCCACGCCGCTGGGGGTGTAGCGGAGTTCGGGGTCGTCGGTGAGGTTGCCGACAACGGTGAGCGGGGTCTCTCCCACGGACATGTGGATCACTCGCTTTCAGTGTGGGTGGGGTACTGGCGAGCGGCGCCGGTCTCGAACGCAGTCGCCAGAGCGCTGCTGATGCGATCGGCGTCGTCTGGGGTGCAGATGACGCGGATCTCGAACGTCACCGGTTCTCCCGTGAGGTGGGGAGTTCGGGCAGTCCGGCGGACTCCAGGGCGGTGAGGTCGAAGCCGGGCAGCGCGGCGCGGTGGACCAGGGCGGCGGCGAGCTGTTCGGCGTAGGCGCCGCCGGCGCGGGCCACCTCGATCTGAGCGGTGGTGCGGATCGTCTCGACGCGCTCGATGTGGGCGCGTTCCTCGCGCCGCTCGCTCACGTGCCGCTCGTGGTTGAGGGCGTCGCGGCGGTCCTGGCGCCAGTGGCGGGCGGTAAGGCAGTAGGCGAGCACGGTGGCCAGCGCCCACAGCAGCAGCGGCAGGGACAGACCGTCGGAGTAACCGGCGACGCCCGCCAGGGCGAGGCTTCCGGAGACGGCGTAGCCGGTGGCGGCGAGCACGGGCTCACCGGCGCGCGCCAGGGAGGCGCCTCCGGCCGCGGCTCCGGCGGCGAGGGCCGCTATGAGGGCGGCGTTGCCGACGGAGTGTTCGGCGCCGTTGGCGTTCCAGATCCGGGCGAGCGCGAGCACGGTCGTGGTGGCGACGGCGGGCGCTGCCTTGGGCGCGGCGGTGGTGAGCCAGTGCCGCATGACGATGGGTTCGTTCACGGGATGCCTCCGGTCAGTGGCCGAGCTGGGACAGGAACCGGGCGAAGGACGCCACCAGGTCGTGAATCGGGCCGTAGGCGCCGGTCCCGGCGGTGAAAAACCCGAACAGGAACAGCAGCACCGCAGCTCCCGCGCCGGTCGACCTGGTCTTGATGGCGAAGAACGAGGCGAGGCCGAACAGCAGCACGGCCGAGATGGTGAGGGTCACCGCGACACCTCCGGGCGGGTGTCGGTGCCCGCGCGGTAGATGCGGGCCCACCGGTTGTAGAGCCAGCGGCCGACGCGTATTCGCTTGCCGGTGGCGTGGCAGCGGCGGCAGTCCTTGCCGCGCTTGAGCCGTCCCTTGCGGTCGGTCTTGAGCTGGTGGCCCATGCCGCGGCACTTGCGGCAGTTGCCGAACGGCGAGGCCGCACACAGCCCGCCATAACAGAGCGTGACTATGAGCAGGCAGGTGATAGCAAGGAGGATGGGGGTCATCAGGGGCCCTTCCAGGCGGTTTTCAGGGGTTTCCGCAGGTCGGCCGCTAGCTACTAGTGACCTGATCAGAGTGCGGATGGGGCGATAGGTGCGGTGCTAGGTCTAGCGGTGCACCCCGCTAGACCTAGCACTGCGGAACGGTCAGCCCGCGTCCCGGTTATCGTCACGCTCCGCAATCACGGCGGTGATGCGGGCCCGCTCGATGCCGCGCCGGTTGGCGCCCTTGCCGGACTCCGTCTTGCCCCACACCTGCAAGGTGGGCACGCCGTGCGGCTTGAGCATGTAGGCGAGCTGTTCGGGCTCCCACCCGGCGTAGACGTCGGGCCGCAGCTCGCCGAGCCGGGCCACGACGGTCTCGGACCACACTTTGGGCTCCTCGGACGGGACGACGGCGAGGATGTCGGCGAGCAGGTCGTATCCGGCCGACTCGCTGGCCTCCGGCTCATGTCCGAGGGCGTATCCGGCGAGCGTGCCCGCCGTCTCACGCGCGCTGCGGGCTCGCAGGGCGATGGTTTCCGCGGCCACCGCGTCCACGAACACGGAGCGGACGATGCGGGCGTCCGCGCCCTCGCCGACGAAGTAGCAGATGCCCTTGTCGGCCCAGCTGAACATGGTGGCCCGCACGCCGCGCTTGTAGCTGGACGTGCCGAGCACCATGTCGTTCTCCAGCTGGCCCATGACCTTCAGGCACCAGCGGGCCGACGCGTTCGCGGAGATGCCGGTGGGCAGCGACTTGGCGTCCGGGCGCTGCGTGGCCAGCAGCAGCACGATCCCGGTGGCCGGGCCGCGTTTGACCAGGTCGGTGCAGATCTCCTCGAACTCCGCCCCGTACTTGGGGTGTTCGAACCACTTCTGGCACTCATCCACTCCGATCACGATCGGGTGCAGCCCGAGTGAGGGCATGTTCGCCAGGTCGCTGGTGACCTTCGATTCGGGGCAGATGTCCCGGGGCAGGGAGCGGATCACCTTGGCGCGGCGGCGCAGCTCGCCGCGGACCTCGCGCATGTCGGCGAGGGCGTATTCGAAGTCTTCCTCGTCCTCGCCGGCGCGGTGGCGGTAGGAGACGGCGTCGCCGACCGGGTCCAGGTCGCCGGTGCCCTTCATGTCGTAGGTGTGCAGCTCGGCGCGCGGGTCCAAGGCGGCGATCAGCATGAGCAGGCGCAGCAGGAACGTCTTGCCCATGCGCGGGATCGCGCCGATCACGCCCGCGATGTACATGAGCGTGGCCTCGACCCAGCGTCCGCGCTGGTCGGTGGCGAACGCGGCGGGCTTGAACAGGTCCACCGCACCCGACTTGGCCAACGGCCACACCGGCGCTGCGGTCTTGGACATGTCCTGATCACCGACCCACAGCACCAGGCGCCCGGTGTGCTCGTCGGGGACTGCCTCCGGCCACACGCAGCCCAGCGGGCGGCGCAGACCCGAAGCGAGCCGTTCACGGCGGTCCATGACGTCGGTGACGGTCACGCCGTACGGGAGGTCGCCCTCCGCGCGCCAGCCAGGGCCGTCCCGGGTGATGGGGGCGGTGAAGGCGAAGCCGTCCCGGCCCTTGACCTGCGCCTGGTTGATGGCCGGGATGCCCAGAGCCCCGAGCGCCCGCAGCACGATGTCACTGGTGAGCTTGGGCGCGTCCGGCAGTTCCACAGCCTTGTGGATGACCGGGGCGTCCGCCTTGCGGCCGGCGTAGCCGAGCGCCATCACGACCGCGCTCACCGACAGGGCTTGAAGCCAGTCGGGGGCGAGTACGTAGATGGCGAGCGCCGACCCGAGCCCGATGAACATTGCGAGCACGGCGACCAGGGTCCGCAGCCGGACCCGTCCGTCGCGCTGCCGCGACAGCTTCAGGTACTCGGCGGCGTCCTCGCGGCGGACCGCGGCAAGTCGGACCGGCTCGCCCTCGCGGTCGGCAACCCACCGCATCGTGCCGCCGATGAACCGCGCGGTGCCGGTCGGCGCCTGGAGAGTGAGGCGGGCGGCGTAGACAGGGGCCCGCAGCGCGTGGTATCCGGCAGCGTGCGCGTAGTGGCGAGCCACCCACGCCGTAGCGGTCCGCAGCTCCGCCACCGAGCGCATCCACACCGGGACGACCGACCGGCGCCGGGCACCCGCGAGCCGACCGAGGTAGCCCGGACCGGTGGCGGTCAGGGTCGACTGGTCGACCATCACACGGACGGTCGGGTCGACCGACTCGGCACCCGACCGACCGGCCTCCGGGTCGGGCGACCGGTCGGCGTCGGGTCGGGTGGTCGGGTCGGTCGACTCGGTGCGGGCCGAACGTGCCTTGTCGAGGTCGACTACCTCACCGCCGGAGTCGGCGGTCATCTCGGCTTCCAACCGGTTGAAGAGTTCGTTGTCGTCGTCGGGGTGCTTCACTGAGAGTTCCTTCTCTCTGGGAGGGGTGACGGGGCCCGGCCGCTGTCTTGGTCGGTCGTGACCGGGCCCTGTCTGCTACAGGTCGAACAGGCCGCACTGGTCTTCAGGCGCCACGGGCAGCCGCTTCTTGGCGAGCCGGGCGGCGGTGTGGCAGTCGGGGCACCAGGCGCGCAGTTCGCTCGCCGGGAGGCGGGCGGCGGTGACGTCGGTGGCGAGCGGGTCGACAGGTGCGGCCGTCAGCCGCACCCGGCGCCCGTGCTTGCTGGTGTAGTGGTCGTGCTCGTGCTGGCGCCGGCCGTCGCCTTTGGCGTGGGGGTTGCCACACTCGCCGCTGCACTGGCAGCGGTAGCCGGCCGCCTCCATCACCGTGCGGAAGAGCGCGGCGCCGACGATGGGGCGTGACCTCACGCCGCTCATACCGTCACCCCCACGACCGGGGCGTCCGTGCGGGCGCCGGTCCGGCTGGCGCGTCGTCCGGTGACGGTGGCGAGCAGCCGGCCGAGCCCGGCGCGGCGGGTACCGGTACGAGCCTGCTTGGCCACGTACATCGCCTCATCCGCCCGCCGCAGCAGCCCGGACAGGTCGTCGCCGGGGAAGTCCGCGCCCCGCACCCAGCCGAGTGAGACCGTGGTGCGGACAGCCGAGCCCTCGCCGTCGACCGGCCGGGCGAGCACACCATGCAGCACGCCGAGCAGATCAGCGGCGGTGCCGTGGTGATCGAGCAGGACGGCGGCGAACTCATCGCCCCCGAGCCGCCCCGCGACCCCAGTACGGCCGACGTGGCGGGCGAGCCGGTCAGCGGTCGCCTTCAACAGGGCGTCTCCGGCCGCGTGCCCGTAGGTGTCGTTGATGTGCTTGAACTTGTCGACGTCCGCCAGCACCACGACCGCACGCGGGTCCTTGACCAGGACCCCGGCGCGGCGGGTGAAGCCGTCGCGGGTGACTAACCCGGTGAGCGGGTCACGCCGGGCGGTATTCAGGCAGCCGCGCAGCCACCACACGTGGACCGCCCACCCGACGGCGATGGGCAGGGCGGACAGCAGGACCGTGGCCAGGGTGTTCACGCGGCCACCTCCTCAGCGCGCTCGGGCGCGTCCACGGGGTGCAGGGCGCGGTCGTCGGCCCGCTCGACGAGCAGGGCGTCACGCACCTGCCGGGCCGGGACGGAGCCGCAGTGCAGGGCCTTGCGCAGTGCTTCAGCGTTGATCTCGGTGTCCGGCCAGTCGGCCGTGACCGTGCGCGCCTCGGCGAACAGATCGGCCGGCGTGCGCGGCGCCGTCTTGGTCTTGCGCCGGATCTGGCGCTTGGACGGCAGCTTGGACGCTTCGGTCTTGGGTTCCTCCGGGGCCTGTTCCGGCTCCGGAACCGTCTGCGGGGTCATGTCGACGGCGGCCGGGGCCAGTTCGCCCAGGCGGAGCAGGACGCGTTCGCGGCGCGGGGTGTGGCGGCGCCAGGTGCGGCCGTAGCGCTCGCGCAGGTCCGCGCGGGCCAGCAGCCGTTCCTTCTCCAGAGCGAGCGCGTCGGTGTAGGAGGTGACCTCCCACAGCGTCATACGTCGCCACAGCAGGAACGTGGACGCCGGGGCGAGCAGCCAGCGAGAGACGCGGATCTTCTCCATGCGCCGTCCGGTGACGGCTCCGATGCGGACGGCGTAGACGTGCGCGCCGATCTCGGAGAAGACCACCCACAGCAGCGGCATCGTGCCGTGCGCGACCTTCGCCCACAGCGAGTGGCCGGCCGCGATGTTTAGCCCGCACGTGACCAGCGTGAGCACCCAGGGCACGAACCGCACCCAGGCCAAGGCCATGTCCAGCCGGATCAGCAGCAGGTTGGCCAGGGTGAACACCGGGATGGCGACATCGATCGCGATCGGCAGGGTGTGCGGGTTACTGAACCCCCACCGGGCGGCGGCCAGGGACACCGCGTCGAAGGAGGAGTACAGACCCAGTGCCCCCACCACAGCGGCGGCCAGCGCCCCCACCCCGGCCAGCCCCATCTCAGGGCGGGTCAGCGGCGGCACCGAATTCGGGCGCGACACGGTCGTGCTGCCGTCCTGCGGCAGCGTCTCGGCGGTGTGGCTCACACTCACCACCACCCCGAGGACTTCTTGCCTGCCTTGTCCTTGGCGGCGTCGGCGATGATCCGGTCCCGCTCCTTCTCCAACGCGGTGACCTCCGCGCTGAGCCGCCTCTCGGCGCCGCTCCAGGCACTTTCGAGGTTCCGCTCGGCGCGTGTCGGGGCCTTGCCCCGGACGATCTTGATCGCGCCACCGGCAGCGGCCGAGAGGATCGCCCGCTTCTCGGCTCCGGTGAGGGGCCACAGCTCACGCTCGCGGGCCGCTTCGAGTTTGCGGTTCGCCTGCTCGATCTCACGGTCTAGGCGGCGGGTGTTCGGCTTGCTCATCGCTGATCACCGCCCCGGCCCTGCTCGGAGCGCTTGTTGGCGTCCTTGACCTTCTGCGACAGGGTCTTGCGCTCGTCCTCGGTCAACTGCGTGATCACGCCGCACCCCCGTCCGTAGTGGGTACGTCGGTGTAGCCATGCAGGTGCAGCTCTGCACCCGCGTAGTCGGTCGTCGCCTTCAGCACGCGCGTCGTGCCGTCGCCCTGCACCCGGTGCGTCACCTTCTCCGGCGGCACGGCCAGGGCCTCCCGCCATGCCTCGAACGCGTGCAGGCCCTCGTGGAACCGCAGGGTCAGCCGCTCGGGGTAGATCCGGGACAGGTCGACGTCCGGGGCGGGCAGGTGCCCGAAGTCAGTTGCCAGCAGCCGCAGCACGCGCAGGGGCGCGGCCAGCCCGTCCAGTGTCAGCGGCTCGTTCATGCCGCCGCTCCCTTCCGGGAGGGTTGCCGGCGCCCGGCCGGGCGGGTCAGCGGGACGACGTTGAACAGCTCCGGGGCGTGCGCCTCGATCACCTCGGCGACGACCCGGCTCACGTCGTCCGGAAGGCTGGGGTTGTCGGCGAGGATGTCGCGCGCGGCGTCCAGACGGGCCGCGCGCTCCTCGCCGGTCTCGCCCTCCACCCCGAGCCACAGCTCAGCCGGGGTGCCCAGGGCCAGTTCGATGAAGTCGTTGACGGAGACGGCCTGATGACCGCCGATGTAGGCACGCATGACAGCGCTCCTGGTGTCGAAG
Organism: Streptomyces sp. NPDC007205; assembly: GCF_040634095.1. Lineage (NCBI taxonomy): Bacteria > Bacillati > Actinomycetota > Actinomycetes > Kitasatosporales > Streptomycetaceae > Streptomyces > Streptomyces sp. NPDC007205. The sequence goes on along the minus strand of NZ_JBEYEW010000007.1, from coordinate 280,771 downwards.
GGACAGAGAGGGCCGGGCGGTCGTGGCCTGGTGGTGAGAGGCGACCGTCCGGGATGGGCCCCAAGCCGCGTCGGCGGCGGGGTGGTGCCCCGACCGGGAGTCGAACCCGGTCTTGCGACCGTCGGGGCTGTCGTACGGCTCAGCGGAGGACGACGGGCTTGTCCAGGTCGCGGTGGTGGACTGTCACGTCGTGGCCGGCGTCGCTCAGCAGTTCGGCAAGGGCGCGAGCGAAGACCGGGGCGCGATGCCGGCCGCCCGCGCATCCATCGGCGACCGCGATGGCCCCGGCGGACGGTCCGGACGCGAGTGCGTCGACCGCGGAGGCGGTCGCCAGTACGAGGGCCGCGACACCCGGCGTGCCCAGCACCGCGGCGCGGACCGGCTGGTCGTCGGCGGTCATGTACCGCAGCTCCGGCGACACGTGCGGGTCGCGGAAGTGGTGGCGCAGGTCGATGGTCAGGTGCGCGGCCGGCGGCGCGTCGTGCAGGTAGCCGAACGAGACGATCTCGACAACAGCCATGAGGGCTCCCAGGAATCGAAGGGGTGGGAGGGACGGCCGCGGTCGTGACGTGGTGAGAGGCGGCCGCCCCGAGCGCCCCGGAGCGGATTCGATCCGCTGCCTCACGGCTGGCCGGGGCCGCAGCGCCTGAGCGCTGCGAGGGGCTGGGTTGCGCTGTACCTCACGCGGGACGGAGCCCGCGTGGCCGCCTACTTGGCCGAGGAGAGGCGGCGTGATCCCCATTCAGTTGTCAAGGAAGCGAGCGCTTCCGGCGAGCGCGGTAACCCCTACTTGAGGAGCTCCCGCCCTTGCGGGGCGGGGCCCGCCGGGCGCGGTTTCAGATTGACTTACGTCAATCTGACTGTCAAGGGGATCCAGGAGGGGAAGCAGAGATTGACTTAGGTCCCGGCTACTCTCGAACCCATGGAGCAGAGCTCAGAAGCGCCCAAGCAGGCGCAATCGGCCAAGGACATCGCCGCGGACTTCCGCGCGAAGATCACAGGCCCGAACCGCGAATACGAACCGGGAGACCAGCTCCCCGCGGCCCGCAAGCTCGCCAAGGAACTCGGCGTACAGCTCCTGACCGTGCAGAGTGCGTACAACCAGCTCCGTGACGAGGGGCTGGTTCTCTCCCAGCAGGGCCGCGGGACGTTCGTTCGCGACCCTTCCGTGCCACTCGGCACTGAGCCGGGGAGCAGTCCCGCGTTCACTGCCCTGGCTACAGAACTCAGCTCGATTCACGAATCTCTTCGCCTGCTCGGTGAGCGCCTTGACCGTCTTGAGCAGCTCGTTGGCAACGAGACTCCACCCGCGCAGTGAGTTCGTCCGCGCGCCTTAGCAGTCGCTCGACCGTGGCACGCACCTCGCTCAAACTCGCTTCGATCTCAGCGAGTTCTGCAGGAGTGAGACCTCCCAACTCGCCGCTTCGCTCCTGGATCCCTGACATGCCAATGAGCATGTGGCCGGAAACAGAAGAGGACCCGGACAGACTGTCCGGGTCCTCTTTCGTTGCAGCTCAGGCAGGTTGACGACTCGTCACCGGGTGGCCTCATCGATGGTGTCGAGCACTGCCGCCCAAGGGATTTCACGCCCCGCCGGCGCTTCCCTGGGCTCGTACAGCGGCCACACGTCCGGGCCGTAGACGAGGCGCACTCCCCCGGCTCGCAGGGCGTCGATGTGGCCTTGCCACGCGGGATGGCGAGCATGTGCCGCGTTCACCCGCGGGAAGACAACGACGGGGAGACCAAGGGTGCCGATAGCCTCGCCAACCTGCGTCAGCGCCTGGTTGTCCATTACGCCAGTGGCAAGCTTGGCGACCATGTTGGCCGACGCGGGAGCAACCACATAGCAGTCAACCGGCGGATGCGGGCTAGCCTCGGCGGGGAGACGCGGTTCGTCACGTACAGACAGGCCGGTGAGCTTCTCCAGCCGCTCAACCTCGCCGCTCATCCGCAGCCACTGACCTGCGGTCGGAGTGAGTGTGACGGTTACGCGCCATCCGCGATCCATCGCAGGCTCAACGAGACCGGTACGAAGCACCTCTACGCCCCCGGCCGCCGACCCGACGACCCCAAGCACCCCACGTTTGACTGAACTCACTGCACCGCCCTGCACCGCTGAGCCATCGCGAACACCTCGGACGAACGCGAACCGCCGGCGACCGGGGATTGCTTGATCAGGTCTCGCAACGTCTCGCGCACCCTTGGATTGTTGCGCACAAGCTGCGGCGACGTGCACTCAGCCGTACGCAGTTCGGCGAACGCATCATCCCCTTGCCCGGCAAGCGACAACGCACGCGCGAAGTCGATGCGGTGCGAGACGCTGCGCTCCTGCGGCATGTGATCGACATTGATCCGGCCGTGCTCCACCACGTACGAGACATTGTCTAGGTCCAGCTCAACGGACAGGCGGTGGAGCAGTACGTTCGTCGGCCCGAAGCCGGTCTGCCAGTAGTTCTCATCAGAGCCGAGGTCATCCGCGAGTTCCTCGGCACGATTCAGCAGCGCCGTCGCGGTGGGCCGGTCCTGGTGGCGCGCCGCCGCGACAGCGGCCCGAAGGTGGATCATGCCGAGCAGGCTGAGCGCCGCGGGGTTGTGTCCTGTCACCTGGGACGACAGCCATGCTGCGGCCGTGTTGCCCAGTTCGAGGGCATCGTCATAGCGCCCATTGGCAAGCAGAGCATGTGTGCCGGACCGTGCCGCGGAGGCCAGCACGAGCGGATCGTCCGACTCGTCAGCGGCTCGCATCGCGCGCTCAGCAGCGAGCCATGAGATGTCGGACTCACCGATCTTCGCGAGCGTCGTAGCAGCAAGGTGGTGCGTACGGGCCGACACTGCCCAGCAAGCGCCGCGGTCGTCACCGTGGCGCGTCGCGCGATCCTCCAGCTCCTGGGCGGTCTGCAGCAACGCGGGAAGAGCGCCGATGACGCTGCCGAGCCGTCCGCCCTGGTAGTCGTTCCATGCCTGCTCCACCCGTACGGCCACCGGGGCGGGTGCCGGCAGCTGAATCTCAGCCTCGGGGCCGAAGAGCAGGCGCGAGAGCCGACGCGGGCTCATGAGCGCGTCACGTACAGCGGGGACGTCATCCTGATGCCGCTCGTCCTCCATGAGAACGGTCTGCCCGAGCAGGTCCCCGAGGGGAACGCGCAGGATGCGCGACAGCTCCGTGAGCATGTCGATGCGGGGTGGCTTGCGACGCCCCGTCTCGATCTTCGCGAGCCAATCGGTGCTACGTCCGACCAGGCCGGCCAGTACCTCTTGCGTGCAGCCACGACGCTTCCGGTAGAACGCGATGCGCTCACCGATGCTGAGGTGATCTCCAAGACCACGCATGGGGTGTTGCCTCCCGCTGCTGAGTAGGGGCGCCTGTAACGGTACCGACGCGGCCGAGAACGGGTAAACGATCTCAGCCCTTACCGCCTAGGCCAGAGTGCGGCACTGCGCAGAAGAGGACCCGGACGGAATGTCAGGGTCTGTTGAAGCCGCACTGGGAGGTGTCCGCGCTGTCCGACTGTCCGGTTAGGGCTCTCACCTGCACAGACAGCCCGGACACCTCAAAGCGACGGTGTCCGGGCTGTCCGGTCACAGACGGGCTGTAACACCCCTCAGGTGTTACAGCCCCTCGGCGAAGCCGACCTCTCGACGGGCCGCAGGAGCGAGCGGCGACTTCCGATCTGTGTCTCACGAGGGAATACAGAAAGGAAAGGTTTTTCCTACCTACTCAAGGCCAGTGCATGACGCGGGCCCGGCCGGCCGATACGAGTTGGCGACGCACCCGAGCACAGCGGAGAGCCCCGTACGCAGCCCAGCATCCTGCCAACAGGCCCTGCCTCGCAGTCACGCGTGCAGATAGAAGCAAGGGGGGCGCACGCGCCTTCCGCCGTGCTTCATCGCCCACTCACGGAACGCAACGCGATCCCTTGTCGCAGATCACCATCGGCCATATGGTGACGGGTCATCAGCGCCTGGCATATGCAAGTAATTGGGGGGCCGATGTCCGGCTTGGGGAGCTTTGAGTCTACCGTTCGTGAAGCGGTAGCTATGTTCGGAGAAGAATTAAAGCCTAAACTCAGAGGCTCAACCGGCACGGAAGATCAACTCCGGGGGCCGTTTGAGCGCCTCATCACAAGTGCAGCTGGAGCGCTTGGGTTGAAATCGGTTCTGATCGGTGAGGTCCCTCTCGTTGACCTCGGCGCCCGCCCAGACTATGCCGTGAATATCGCCGACGCGCTAGTTGGCCACGTGGAGTTGAAGAGACCGGGTGTCGGTGCGGATCCGGATTCCTTCAATGGCCGGAACGCGAGTCAATGGCGAAAACTCAAGCTTCTGCCAAACGTGTTGTATACGGATGGCAATGAATGGGGTCTCTATCGCAACGGTCACCGTGTCGGCGAAACCGTGCGGATGAACCAGTCGGTCAAGACTGCGGGAAGCAAGCTGGCGCCAGCCGACGATGGCATTTCCCGTGTGCTATTCGACTTCCTGACTTGGAAACCGCAGCCGCCGCGGACCATTACACAGTTGGTGCGTGCCGTGGCTGGCCTCTGCCGGCTGCTCTGTTCTGAGGTCCGGGAAGCTTTGCGCCTAGAAAAGGCCGGGAAGCGCCTGGAGACGCTAACAGTCCTCAAGGAGGACTGGGGAAAGCTACTTTTCCCAGAACAGAGCGAAGAAGAATTCGCCGATCAGTACGCACAGACTGTGGTCTTCGCCTTGCTGCTTGCCCGCGTAGAGGGAATTGTCTTCGAACACGACACCATGCACGGGATCGCCACCAAGCTCGGCAAGAAACATTCCCTCATGGGCAAGGCCTTGGATGTGCTGACGGACGACTCCCTCACTGGCCTTTCGACGACCCTCGACACCCTGATACGCGTTATCGGCCCGGTTGACTGGGAACGCCTCGACGACGGCTCCGGCGATGCATATCTGCGCCTGTACGAGGACTTCCTTCAGGTCTACGACCCAAAACTGCGTGAACGCACTGGGTCGTACTACACGCCAAATGGAGTCGTCGAGGCAATGGTCAGGCTCACCGAGGACGTAATACGGCAGCGCCTAGGAATAGCCAATGGCTTCGCGTCGCCGCAGGTTGTAGTCGTCGACCCGGCGATGGGGACCGGTACATTCCTTCTCAATATCTTGGACCGGGCCGCCAAATCGATCCACGAAGACGAGGGACCGGGCGCCGTGGGGCCACGCCTTCGCGAGATGACGGGGCAGAGACTTATTGGCTTCGAAATGCAAACTGGCCCCTACGCAGTCGCCGAGTTGCGCATGCACGCCCGACTCAAGGATCTGAAGTCTTCTGCTCCAGCGCACGGCCTGCGGCTATACGTAACGAACACTCTCGACAACCCAAAAGACGAATTCAATTGGCTGCCCGGTACCTTTAAGGCAATCGCGGAGTCGCGAAAGCAAGCCAACAAGGTAAAGCGCGACGAGCGAGTCATGGTCGTTCTGGGTAACCCGCCGTACGACGCAGTGAAGCACGGTGCAGGGAAATGGGTTGAGCTCGGCGACCCCGATTCGGGAGTTCGGGCCCCTCTAGCGAATTTTCGACTCCCGGGCAACGGCAAGTACGAGTCGAAGATGTCGAACCTGTACGTCTATTTCTGGAACTGGGCCACGTGGAAGGTATTTGAATGCCACAATGAATCCCCGTTCGGCGTCATCACCTTCATCACACCGCGCGCGTGGATCAAGGGCGCGGGATTCGCAGGCATGCGCAAGTACCTACGGTCGGTCGCAGACGAAGGCTGGATCATCGATCTCTCACCTGAAGGCCAACGGCCAGATGGTGCTACTAGGATCTTCCCCGAGGTCGCTCAGGAACTATGCATCGCAATCTTTGTGCGGTGGAGCCGCCCCGGCGATCAACCGGAGGCAGTGAAGCCACCTGCAGTTGTGAGGCACGTCTCCCTGGCCGGCCACCGCCTTCAGAAGATACAAGAATTGACGGACCTCAGTCTTGGCGATAGCCGGTGGCGAACCTGCGCTACCGGTGAAAGCGCTCCGTTCCTTCCTCCGGGCAGCGATCTGTGGGAATCAAGCCCACGACTCAGCGACCTCATGCCGTGGTCATCCAGAGGAGTGACACCAGGTCGCGTGTGGGTGTATGCACCGGACCAGGCGACTTTGAAGCGCCGTTGGGATCTCTTCGTGGCGGCTGACGAAGCCGATAAAAGAGAAATGTTCGGAGAAGCTCGCGACCGCAATCTACAGACTAAGGTGGGACCGCTTCCGGGCATCCAAGATACTGGGGCCGTGACACTCGCTCAGGAACGCCGCAGGATGCTGGATCCAGTACGTGTTGGCTACCGAGCCTTCGACCGGCAGTGGGTGATCCCAGACAATCGCTTGATGGTCGTGCCTCGACCCGACCTGTGGCGCGTACGTGGCGCTTCACAACTCTTCATTGTAGAGCAAAATGCCCACGCGATCACAAACGGTCCCGGCCTTGTATTTAGCGCCTTCATCCCAGACATGCACTACTTCAATGGGCGCAGCGGGGCGGTCCGGCCTCTCTATCGGGATGCAGCCGGGCAAACTGCTAATGTCACCCCCGAATTGCTCCAAGTCGTATCTCAGCGTCTTAGCGTGCCAGTGAGCGCGGAAGAGCTCATCGCCTACATAGCAGCTGTGACCTCCCATCCCGCCTACACTGAGCAATTTGCTGAGGATTTGGAAGTCCCTGGCACGCGCATACCATTTACAGCCGCCGCGGAACTCTGGGCCCGGGCAGTTGGAATTGGGCGGCGAGTGCTGTGGTTGCATACTTTCGGTGAGCGCTTTGCCGATGCCAGCGCAGGGAGGCCTGCGGGGCCTCAGAGCCCCCGCCTGCCGACTGAACGACGCCCGGTCAGTATAGTGACAATCCCAGACACTGCAGATGGCATGCCAACCTCTATGCGATATGACGAGGCGGCAAAGCAGCTCTGGATAGGCGCTGGCTGTGTTGGGCCAGTTGAGCCAGAGGTGCGACGGTACTCAGTGTCGGGCATGAATGTGCTGGACAAATGGTTCGGCTACCGTCGTAGGGAGCCTGCGGGAAAGCGTTTACGCTCACTCGACCACGAGTGCTCGTCTACCTGGCTCCCTGGTTGGACTTCTGAGCTGCTCGAATTGCTCAACATCCTTGGTCTCTTGGTTGATCTTGAGCCAGAGCAGCGCCAACTGCTGGGCGAAATTTGCCAAGGACCACGCATTACGGTGAACGACCTCACAGCGGCAGGCGTTCTCCCTGTCCCCGAGTACGCCACCCGATTGCCGCGGGCAGGCGAGGGTGAGGCCATCTTCTGAGGGACAACAGGAGATAAGAAGGGACGGAACCTCCGGGTGCCCCGTCCCTTCTTGCGACCGGTTCTACAACTGACGGTTATCCACAATCCAGTCCGACAGCACCAGAGCCCCCGCACGTACGGAGAACGGCAGGCTTCATATGTCCCTGATCGAGCTTGGGAAGGGCATAGCTCTCACACCGCCCGAAAACCTGTTCAACCTCCAGGGCCTGACCTTCACAAAAGAACGATCCCAGGGCTTCGCTTCCGACTGGACATTGACCGTCGAGGATCGCACTAGCATCACCGTCCGGGACATTACATGGGAGGTCGGAGAGCGCGACATTCGCACAATCATGCCCGAGCACCTCCCCGAGTTGCCCCGCGAGATGGCCAAGTTCTACGAGCGGCGCCGCGCCGGCATCTACTACTGCGACGACGAACAGCACACGTGGATGACCGCACGCACGATCACCTTCGCGGCAGACGGCTGGCCGGTCTACCAGCACCCGCACACGCTCGACGCTCTCGACTCTGAATGCGGCGCAACCCTCATCCGTGCGGCATGCCGACTTGGTATTGCTGACATCGGCCGCAAGGGAGAAATCGTCACCGGCGATCGGCCCGGTAAGGGCGAGCTCTGCGCTCTGTTCGAACCGGACTGCGACGATGGGGCCCACGCCGCGTTCTATGCGGTGACCCGCGTTGTGCCCGTGCTGCGCCGCATCGGCTGGATCTAGTTCGACTGGCGAGTACCAGGTGAGGTCAGTCCACGATCCGAGGCCCATGTTCGGCGACACGGGCGACACACTCTCCGTCGCCGGGTCGCCCTAGATCTCCTTTTTGCAGGTCAGACGAGGTATGCGACGGGATCGCTGCATCCACTCCGGAGTAAGCGACTCGGACCTGTGAGAGGGCCCGCATTCGAGAGTTCGGGCCCTCTCGTGGCTCTCCGCTGTCCCACCGGTCCGGCTGCCCGGTAATGACCCTCACCTGCATACATGGTCCGGACAGCTCAAATACCCCTGTCCGGGCTGTCCGGTCACAGAGGGCTGTAACACCCCGGGGGGAGAGCCCGTCGGGGAAGCCGACCTCTCAACGGACGCAGGAGCCGGAGGCGCCTTCCGATTTCGCACTATCTGCGATACAGGAGGCACCCCACGCCCTTCGGGATCAAGGAACTGGCTGGTCAGGGTCGATCTGCAAGCCAATCTCTGATTGTGCTCCGGAGCCGTGTGCGCAGGTTCGAATCCTGCCGGGGGCACCCTGTATGAGGTGCCCAAAGACCCCGTCACCAGCGGAAACGCTGAGGCCGGGGTCTTCGCGTTTGTGCAGCCGTATGCGGCCCGAAGCGGCCGTATGTCGGGGTCTGTGGACGAGGCGTGGACCGGATCTTGAGGCGTTACCGCAGGTGAGCCCCAGAAAGCCACGACGTCGCTGGACGGTCGGTCCACAGCACCCCACTGTTCTTGAACTACCGGATGCTGTTAGGCGTCGAAGCGCGGGAGCGCGAGGGCCGGGCAGCCAGGAGGACAAGAGGCACGCACGCAAGTTCACCGAGAGCCACGAGCGGGAAGCCGTCGGTTGCGGTCAGGACAGTGACGGCGAGGTGGCCGACGGCGAGGAAAACGAAGCCCCGGGACCAGGTCGCGGTCGGCCAGCGGTATGCACGGGCGAAGGACCGGAAAGCGCCCAAAAGGCATGCGGCGGCCCAGAGCAGGGCGATAACCAAGGAGACATAGGTCATCCACGTAGGGCTGGGGCGGCCAGGTTCGCGAGGGAAGGCCACAGCGATAACAGTGATCCCGGCGAGCAGAACAAACAGCCAGAGAGCCTCGACGATCAGGATCAGACCGAGGGCGATGCAAGCAGCCCTGCGCACCGGCGCTCCTCTGCGGGGGGAAGGGAAGAAGGCGACGGAACAATAGCCCCGGAGACGGAAGCTCAAGTCATGCGGGGCCGCCCATGGCTCCAGTGGGAACGGCCGGCACCCCATCGGGATGCCCGGCTCAGGCCTGGCTCCAAGCCTGGCGATGGCGAGCAACGCTGTACACCTGCTCCACCTGGTCGGCCGTGAGCACGCCTGAAAGCGGAGCGAGTGCCGATACCTGGCGCTCCTGGTACACCTGGACATCGAGCTGCGTAGCGACCACCTTCAGCTCGATGACACCGACGAAGACGAGCACTGGCTCCACCGGTACCGGGAAGTCGCAATAGCGCTCAAGCACTCGCGCGACTCGCTTGGCCTCTGCCCGGCTCTTGCGTGCGTAGGGTGCCGGTTTCCCGTGATCGACTTTCACGGAGTCGTCGCCGACCCATACGGCCCTCTTGTGATGATGCTTCGTATTGATGCTGAACACTCCACCAGGCCCGATCAGTAAGTGATCGATATCCACTTTGTTGGCCAAGGGAACGGAGTGCAGAACGCGCCAGCCGTGGCGCCCCAAGCGGTTCAACTCGGCTCCCACTCGCCGCTCCCCCGCTAATCCCTTTCGCCAGGAGTCCCACTCAGTGGGGCGCCGCAGAAGCCGTGAGGCGACTCGCTCCATTAGCCTCGGGCCGGATTCGGCGAGCAGATCGCGCAAGGACTGCCCGGGAGGGTTGACGGCCAGATCGTCGGCCGGCGTCAGAGGCGGCAGCATCGGACCTGCTTGAGCCTCGGACGCCCTGTATGGCGGGGCAGGCTCGGTGAGGTTCTGTAAGTACTGTGCAAGCACGGCGATCACGTTGTCGCGATACTCGACCCGCAAGACCGTGATGCCCCCAGTCGTGGCATCCGCCCAACCGACCGCGATGCCATCAGGCAGGTTGGCGTACAGGCGATCATGTCCGTACCGCTTCCAGCGCGCGACGTGCAGCTCCACAAGGCCTCATGTGCTCTCACATGGACGTTGCCGACATGCCAGCAGCAAGCGAGACGAGGCCACCGTGGTACGTCACATGATCACCACCGGCGGCGTTACTTCCCCGCTCGCACCTTCGAAGGGCCCTCTCAGGGCTCGGGGGTCCATTCCACGGGAGGGGGTGTGCGGCTGTAGTGGGTTCCCCTGGTGCCGTAGTGGGCGAGGTGCAGGGTCTCACCGTCGATCTGGAGTTCTGCGGGCGGAGGGTTGGGAACGGAGATCCACGGGTGGGAGTGGCCGTCGATGCGGACGGGCTCCCGGGGTTGGTTCCAGGCGTCCGCCCTTTTCTGAGCCCGCTCGCGGGTCCAGGCGTTCTGCAGGGTCCGCGGGGCGGCCGGGTCGTGCTCGTGGCCATTGAGGCTGCGGACGAGAGCTTCGCTGTAGACACCCTTGACCCGGAAGTTCTCCAGGTCTTCCGTGCGTACGACCATGCTGACGTACCGGCGGCCATTGCCTCGGTGTCGACCCACCGCAGGCCAGCGGCAGTGGCCAGGGTCCCAGCGGACGGGCGGGAGCCACAGCAGGGCGCCTGCACGGAAGTGCTTCGTGCCGTGCTGGATGTCGAGGCCGCTCTCGCCGTGCGCGGTCTCTCGCGCCACGTTGGCCACCAGGCACCAGCCCAACAGCCCGTCCGACGTCTCTTCTTCGGTAGGTCCCATGTCTGCCACGCCGAGAATTTTGAGGCACGAGACGGGGCGCGAGCTAGACGATATCGGCACGGTGTCGGCGGCTGGATTCGAACCCGATCACCTGGAGGATCAGCGGTCTTGAAGACCGTCGTGGCACGAGTCACTGAGGGTTCAAATTCCACGCCCAACGCCAGGCGAACGGCCTCTGACCGGATGAAACGGTCAGAGGCCGTGGGGTTGTCCGAGCAGGTTTCCCCTACTGCTCGTAAGGGTTGAAGCACTTGAGCGCGGCCCAGCCGTAGATGACCTTGTGGTCCTTGCGGACCACCTTGCCGTAGATCCAGGCCTTGTCCACCTTGATGTCCTTGTAACCCTTGTAGTCCACCTTTGTGCCGTTCATGAGGTCACCCTTGTAAGCGACGCCATTGACCTTCGCACTGGTGCTGGACTTCGCTCGTATGTTGACCGAGCTGCACGTGGCCTTCAGCTTCCAGGTGGAAGCAGCCGAGGCAGATCCGGCACTCAGTCCCAACGCCCCAACCGCGAGGGCGGAAGCGCTCATAACGGCCACCAGTGACCTCTTCAACATTGCCGTGCTCCTTATCGACTATCGACATCGACTGTCCACAGAAAGGGCAGCCGACCGTGTCCGGTCGTCCCCGTGGACAGACGCGACTGCCTGGTAAACCCCCGTGAGCAGGCCGACTTTCGTCAGGTCGTCGACGATCTTTCGACAGCTCGTCAACAGCTTGACTTGTGTTCTGCTCGGTCAGGTTGCGTGACAGCAAGGGTAGTTGGCGATGGGTGCGCGTTGTGCGGGCGGGGTCTCAAGGTCGGCGGCCCGTCATCCGTCCCGCTGATGGAGTGGGCGTCGCACTAGGTGAGGCGGATGCGGATGGCTGCCTCAGCCAGCGCCGTTCTCGTACGCCTGGCAGGCGGCCCGGCAGATAACGGCCCCTGAGGCCGCCGATCCTTCCGGATCTGCCCGTCAGCTTGCGGGGGCGGAGGACCTCCTGTGGACCGAATCGGCCCCCCCCTGCCTGGCCAAGAGCTGATCAGCAGCGTTTTCAGAGACGTACGGACCCCCGGAGCCGTGTGCGCAGGTTCGAATCCTGACGGGGCACTTCTGTGCAAGGCCCTGGACTGCAGAAATGCGGTTCAGGGCCTTTCTTGTGCACGCCGTGCACGCCCAAACTCACACGGACTCGTTCGTCCATCCGGCCGGGGCACTCGCTGGGGATCGGTGGAAGCAGCGCTCAAAACGTCGCCCTCAAGCCGTTCGCCGGCGCGACGTCGTCTTCTTCTGTGCCGTCTTCTTCTCTGCTGTCTTCTTCTGTGCCGTCTTCTTCGCCGTGGTCTTCGACGCCGCCGCCTTCTTCGTGCCCTCGGCCGCCTTGGACGTGGATTTCCTCGCCGGTGCTGCCTTCTTCTTGGCCGTGGATGTCGATGTCGACTTCTTGGTGTCCGCCTCCTTCGGTACGGAGCGGCGCGGCAGGGGTCTGACCTCGGCCTCTTCCAGGGAGGGCGGGGCGCCGCGGGACTCGCGGGCCGCCCGGACGCTGTTCTCCAGGGCCGCCATCAGGTCCAGCACCTTGCCCCCGTCGGCCGGCGCGGGCGCTTCCGGTGGGGCCTCGCCGGAGGCCTTCGCGGCGATGACCTCCTCCAGCGCCTCCCGGTACTGGTCGTGCAGGTCCGCAAGGTCGACTTCGCCGAGGGTGTCCATCAGGGCGTCGGCCAGGTCGAGTTCCTTGTCGCGGATGGTGACGGAGGTGTCCGGGGCGACGCCCTCGGGCGCGCGGACCTCGTCCGGCCACAGCAGGCCGTGCATGGCGATGGCGTCGCCGACCACGCGCAGCATCCCGAGGCGTTCGCGGCCGCGCAGCGCGTACTTGGCGATGGCGACCTTGTTGCTGCGTTTGAGGGCCTCGCGCAGGAGGACGTACGGCTTGGCGGCCGGGGCGCCGCCGGCCGCGAGGTAGTACGCGGCGTCCATCTGGAGCGGGTCGATCCGGTCGGCCGGGACGAAGGCGACGATCTCGATCGTGCGGGCCGTGGGGATGGGGAGGTGGGACAGGTCGTCGTCGCTGATCGGGATGATCGTGCCGTCGGCGTCCTCGTACCCCTTGCCGATCTCCGACTGGGTGACCTCCCGGTCCTCCAGCTCGCAGAACTTGCGGTAGCGGATGCGGCCGTTGTCCTCGGTGTGGACCTGGCGGAAGGAGATCGAGTGGCTCTCCGTGGCGTTCACCAGCTTGATCGGGATGCTGACGAGCCCGAAGGAGATGGCGCCGTTCCAGATCGATCGCACGTGCCGCACCCTTCCTTTGAGGACACCGGTTGCTCCGATTTCACCGTTTTTTCTGGGATTGTCATCTTATGACGCCTATCACAGAGGTGGAGGGGCGGCGGGTCGCCCTCAGCAACCTGGAGAAGGTGCTGTATCCGGAGACCGGCTTCACCAAGGGGGAGCTGCTGCACTACTACGCGACCAGCGCCGAGGTGCTGTTGCCGCATCTGCGCGACCGGGCCGTGTCCTTCCTGCGCTATCCGGACGGCCCGGACGGCCAGCTGTTCTTCACCAAGAACGTGCCGCCGGGCACGCCCGAGTGGGTCACGACCGCAGAGGTGCCGCGGTCGTCGGCGGACAGTCCGGCCCGGATGGTGGTGGTGCAGGATCTGCCCAGCCTGGTCTGGGCGGCGAATCTCGTCACCGAGTTCCACACTCATCAGTGGCTGGTGCAGACCCCGGACGAGGCCGACCGGCTGGTCTTCGACCTCGACCCGGGCGCGCCCGCGACCGTCGTCCACTGCTGTGAGGTGGCCCTGTGGCTGCGGGAGCGGCTCGCGGCGGACGGCATCGAGGCGTATCCGAAGACGGCCGGCTCGAAGGGGCTGCATCTGCTGGCCGCGGTGCGCGGGGGTTCGTCCGAACGGACGAGTGAGTACGCGAAGGCGCTCGCCGTGGAGGCCGAGCGGGCGATGCCGCGGCTGGTGGTGCACCGGATGACGAAGAGCCTCCGGCCGGGGAAGGTGTTCGTCGACTGGAGCCAGAACGCGGCCCGCAAGACCACGGCCACGCCCTACACGCTGCGCGCCCGCCGGGCCCCGCTGGTCTCGGCACCGGTGACCTGGGGGGAGGTGGCCGACTGCCGGAGCCCTGGTCAGCTGGAATTCCTGGCCGGTGACATCGCGCCTCGGCTGCAGGATCACGGGGATCTGCTGGCGCCGCTGCTGGACGCGGGGGCGGCCGCGGGTCTGCCGTGACGAGGGAGGTCGCCCCAGCCGCCCCCACCCGTCCCGGCCAGGGGACTCCGTCCCCTGCAACCCCTGCGGAAGGGCGCTCCGGGACCACTGAGATACAGGCCGCCCCGGGCCGAGCAGCCACGGTCAGCCGCCACCCCTGCGCCCCCCGCGCCCCCCGCGCCCCCTACACCCTCCCCCACGTCCTCCGGTCCCTGGCCATCGCGTGCAGCGCCTCCACGTCCGCCGGCTTCAGCACCCCGCCGAGCCGAGCCAGGCCCGGCAGCTCCGTGTCCCGGAGGATGCGCACCGCCCCGGGCCGGGCAGCCACGGGGCAGCCACGGTCAGCCGCCACCCCTGCGCCCCCGGTGCCCCCTGCGCCCCTACACCCTCCCCCACGTCCTCCTATCCCTGGCCATCGCGTGCAGCGCCTCCACGTCCGCCGGCTTCAGCACCCCGCCGAGCTGGGCCAGGCCCGGCAGCTCGGTGTCCTGGAGGATGCGTACCGTCCGGGGCCGGGCGGTCACGGTCAGCTCGGCCGGGCCCGCCAGGGCCAGCACCGGGCGCACCTCGGCGGTCAGGGCGTAGGAGGCGCGGTCGGCGACGGCGCGCAGCCGGCGCAGCAGCGGCTCGGGCTCGCGGCGGCCCACGGTGACCATGGGGTCGGCGACCTGGACCCGGGACTTGCGGGCGTACAGGGCGTGTAGGGCGAACAGGCCGCCGGGGCCGAGCAGCAGATGGTGGATGCGGTCGCCGCCGGGGAGGGGGACGGAGTGCAGGGTGTGCCAGCCGGCGCCCTCCAGGGCGTCCAGGGCCGCACCGACGGCCTCCTCGGCGGCCAGGGCGCGGCGGCGTGGGTCGGGGCGCAGCCGGTGGGTGGGGCCGGGGTCGCGTTCGAGGGCGACGAGGAGGGTCTCGCCGGGGCGGTTGGGCGCGAGGTCGTCGTCGGGGTGCAGGGTCAGCCGGGCCAGTTCCGCAGGGGTGGGAACCGGGGGCGGTCCTACGGTCACCGGGCCGGTCAGGAAGGGTTTCAGGGCGTGGAGTACGTCGTCCCTGCTGTCCTCGCCGAGCAGACTGACCCGGCCCGTCTCACGGTCGTACCAGGCGACATTGCTTCCGTCCGGGCGGCAGACGTACAACCGTTCCCGCCCGTGCCGATAGGCCGGCACCACGCGCAGTGCGCTCATGCGCCATCACCCCTCGGACCATGGGAACAGGCGGGGTGCTCCCGGGGCAAGACCGGTTACCGTGGAGGGCGGCCCCGCGAGGGGGAGTTGGGGA
Source organism: Streptomyces sp. NPDC007205 (assembly GCF_040634095.1). NCBI lineage: Bacteria > Bacillati > Actinomycetota > Actinomycetes > Kitasatosporales > Streptomycetaceae > Streptomyces > Streptomyces sp. NPDC007205. The sequence goes on along the minus strand of NZ_JBEYEW010000007.1, from coordinate 265,444 downwards.
GGCGCCGGTGCGGATCCGCGGAAAGCAGCCCGACGTACCGGCTCCGGAGAGCCCGTGGAACGAGATCGTGCCCGGCCTGTGGATGGGCGGGCACGAGTTCCGGGGCCGGTCGGGGCGGCCGGAGCTCGCCGTCGTACGGGATGAGTTCGATGTGGTGCAGACACTGCTGCGGCTGCCGGGGTACGGCCCCGCCCTGGGGGTCGAGCACCATGTGTGGCCGATTCCGGACGGCCCGCTGGACGGGACGCAGCTCGCCGGGGTGATCCGGCTGGCCCGGGCGGCGAACGAGGCCCTGGACGCCGGCCGCCGGATCCTCGTGCGCTGTTACCACGGGTACAACCGCTCGGGCCTGGTCGTCGCCCATGCGCTTCTCCAGCGGGGGCACGCGTCGCCCGACGAGGTGATCCAGCTGATCCGGGCCCGGCGCTCGGCCTGGGCGCTGCACAACGAGCTGTTCGTGGAGTACCTGCGCGCGGGCCTGTCGACGGTGCGGCTGCTGGAGGAGCTGGCCGAGTAGCCTCTCTTCCAGCACCACTCCTGCGGGTGCAAAAAGGACTTACATATAAATTTCCGTCTACCCATAAGGTGGACGGGGCCCGACCGCCCCCGACGCCCCAGGAGCACCGTGTCAGCCCGCCGTCCCGCGCGCACCGCCGTCACCGCGGCCGTCGTCGCCCTGCTGTCGGCGACGGCGGCGGCCTGCGGGGACACCGGCGGGCTGCGGGGCGCGGGCGCGACCCCCACCGCCGTCAGCCCGGCCAAGCTCTGGCCCGACCTGCGCCCGGCCTCCAGCCCGGCCTACCCCTACGACGTGGCGACCAGGGAGGTCGTCAAAGGGATCACGGTCCCCGGCGACGACATCCGCGCGGTGGACCCGGTGGCCGTGGTCGAGGCCGAGGTCAAGGCGCATCCGGAAGACTACGGATCCAAGGGGGCGTACCACGCGACCGTGGACCGGCTGAAGGCCTGCCAGCCCGGCGGCGACCGGGGCCGCTGCCCGCTGCTGAAGCCGTACTACCGGGACCTCACGGGTGACGGCCGGAACGACATGACGCTCGGCTTCCGGCTGTACCCGACCAACCAGACGGGCGTACGGGTCTACACGGTCGAGAAGCACAAGTTGGTGAAGGTGCTGAGCGACAACGACGCGATCATCGGGGTGGAGCTGGCCGGCCGGACGCTGATCGAGCGCTCACCGGGCGACATCTCCGGATACGAGTACCGCGCCACCTGGGTGTGGGACCCGGAGCAGCGCGCGATGGTGTTCTCCCGCGACGAGTTCCTGCGCACGGGTGGGGGCCGGCACGCCAAGAAGGCATCGCCCACGCCGTCCGCCTCGCCCTCCGCCTCCACGTCGGCCTCCCCCTCCGCCTCCTCGTCCGCCTCCGACTCCTCGTCCGCCTCGTCCGCCTCCCCCTCCACTCACTCCTCCGCTTCCCCCTCGGCGAGCTCGCGATGAGACTCATGCTCCCCCGGTGGGCCGGGCCGCTCGCCGTGAAGGCGGCCGCGTTCATCACGGTGATGTGCTGTGCCCTGGCCGCGCTGCTCGGCGTCCTGGTGCATGTCTCGGTGACCAACCAGACCGTCGGCCAGGCCCGCAGCCTGGCCCTGTCCAAGCTGGCGGACGCCACCCAGGCGTACGAGGCCGGGGACACGCTGCTGCCGAACGCCGGGGTGGACCCCCGGGGGCTGCCGGCGCCGCTGCGGACGATGGCGGCGGCCGGCGAGCGCGGCACCATGGTCTCCTCGCACGACGGGCGCCCGACCATGTGGGCGGCGGGCCCGGTCGCCGGGCGCCGGGCGCTCGCCGTGGCGGTCGACTACTCGCAGCAGGCCCGCACCATCGCCGGGCTCGACAACTCGATCCTGTGGTCCTCGGGTCTCGCGATCGGGGCGACGGTGCTGGTCGGCGTGTTCGCGGTGACCCGGGTGACCCGGCGGCTGCACGGCACCGCTCGCGTGGCCCGGCGGATCAGCGGGGGCGACCTGGACGCACGGGTCGACGACCCCCGTACGAAGGACCCGTCCCGCCCCCAGGACGAGGTGGCCGCGGTGGCCGCCGCCCTGGACACGATGGCCTCGTCGCTGCAGAGCAAGCTGCTGAGCGAGCAGCGCTTCACCGCGGACGTGGCGCACGAACTGCGCACCCCGCTGACCGGGCTGCACGCGGCGGCGGAGCTGCTGCCGCCGGGCCGGCCGACGGAGCTGGTGCGGGACCGGGTGGCGGCGCTGCGCACGCTCACCGAGGACCTGCTGGAGATCTCCCGGCTGGACACCGGCCGGGAGAAGCCGGCGGTGGACACCGAGGAGCTGGGGGCGCTGGCCCGGCGGGTGGTGCGGGCCTCGGGCACCGACACGGAGGTGCGCGTCCTGGCCGACGCACGGGTGGAGACCGACCGGCGGCGGCTGGAGCGGGTGCTGGGGAATCTGGTGGCCAACGCGCACAAGCACGGGGCACCGCCGGTGGTGGTGACGGTGAACGGGGCCGTGGTGACCGTACGGGACCACGGGAGCGGGTATCCGGAGTATCTGGTGGCCCATGGGCCGCAGCGGTTCCGCACGGAGGGCGGGGCCACCGGGCACGGGCTGGGGTTGACCATCGCCCTGGGGCAGGCGGAGGTGCTGGGAGCGCGGCTGTTCTTCGCCAACGCGGTGGACGGCGGGGCCGTTGCCACGTTGGTCCTGCCGGTGGTTGAGGGACGGTAGAGCTCGGGGCACGCCACGCGGGCGGCAGCAGGCACGGCGCACAAGACGCCCTGTTTGGGTAGGTTCCCGGCATGACCAAGGCCGGAACCACCGTGGCGGCGGCGCAGGCTTCCGCGCCCGCCGTACGCCTCCCCCGGCGCCGTGGCATCGAACTGTCCCTGATCCTGCTGGCGGTACTGCTGTCGGTGTACGGCTACTGCGCGGTCGGTCTGGCGCGGACCGGCACCGTCCCGCCGCGAGCCGCCGGTTACGGCGCCGGGCTCGGGGTGCTCGCGCTGTGCGCGCATCTCGCGGTGCGCATCCGGGCGCCGTACGCCGACCCGCTGTTCCTGCCGATCGGTGTGCTGCTCAACGGGCTCGGGCTGGTCCTGATCTACCGGCTGGACCTGGAGACCCCGCACGACCAGGCGGCCTTGGCCCAGCTCGTGTGGTCCACGCTCGGCATCGGGCTGTTCATCGTCGTCGTACTGGTGCTGCGCGACCACCGGACGCTCCAGCGGTACTCGTATGTGTGCGTGGCCGTCGCGCTCGGGCTGCTGGCGCTGCCGATCCTGTTCCCGGCGGTCAACGGCGCCCGGATCTGGATCCGGATCGCCGGATTCTCGATCCAGCCCGGTGAGTTCGCGAAGGTGCTGCTCGCGGTGTTCTTCGCCGCCTATCTGGCCGCCAACCGCAGCGCGCTCGCCTACACCGGCCGCCGGCTGTGGCGGCTGCAGTTCCCGACCGGGCGGGTGCTCGGGCCGATCGTGACGATCTGGCTGCTGAGCGTCGGGGTGCTGGTGCTGGAGCGGGACCTGGGCACCTCGCTGCTGTTCTTCGGGCTGTTCGTGGTGCTGCTGTACGTCGCCACGGGGCGGACGGGCTGGATGGCGGTGGGGCTGCTGCTCGCCGTGCTGGGGGCCTTCGCCGTGGGGCGGTTCGAGCCGCATGTGAACCAGCGGATCGAGGACTGGCTGCATCCCTTCGCCACCATCGAGGCCGGGCAGGGCCCGAACCAGCTCTCCCAGTCGCTGTTCGCCTTCGCCGCCGGCGGGGTCCTCGGCACCGGGCTCGGGCTCGGGCACTCGATCCTCATCGGCTTCGCCACCAAGTCGGACTTCATCCTGGCCACGGCCGGTGAGGAGCTGGGGCTCGCGGGGCTCGCGGCGATCATCCTGCTGTACGCCCTGCTGGTGGAGCGCGGCTACCGGGCGGGCCGGGCCCTGCGGGAGCCCTTCGGCCGGCTCCTCGCGGTCGGGCTCGCCTCGATCCTGGCGCTGCAGGTGTTCGTGATCGCGGGCGGGGTCACCGGACTGATCCCGCTGACCGGTATGGCGATGCCGTTCCTCGCCCAGGGCGGCTCCTCGGTGGTCACCAACTGGACGATCGTGGCGCTGCTGATCCGGGTGAGCGACTCGGCGCGCAGCCAGTACGACGGCCGGGAGGCCCCGTGAGCGAGTACGGCGGCTTCCACGAGGGCGGACAGCCGATGGCGCGGTACATCCGGCACGCCTGCGCGTTCTGCACCCTGCTGCTGGCGGCCCTGCTGGTCAACGCGGCCCGTGTGCAGGTGGTGCAGTCCGGTCTCTACGACGGCAACCCGGCCAACCGCCGATCCACGATCGCCCGTTACGGCCAGCCGCGCGGCGACATCCTGGTCGGCGACGAGCCGGTCACCGGATCCGTGGACACCGGCGAGCAGCTGCGTTACGAACGCACCTACAAGGACGGACCGTTGTACGCCCCGGTCACCGGGTTCGCCTCGCAGTCGTACGGCACGACGTTCCTGGAGCACGCCGGGGACGGGGTGCTCTCCGGCACCGATCCGATGCTGTCGCCGCTGCCGCTGTGGAACGACGTGACGCGAGGGGCCCGCGACGCCGGGAACATCGTCACGACGCTGAACCGGGGCGCGCAGGAGGCGGCGTACCGGGGGCTCGCCGGGCGCAAGGGCGCGGTGGCCGCGATCGAGCCGGCCACAGGCCGGATCCTGGCGCTGGTGTCGAGTCCGTCGTACGACCCCGGGGAGCTGTCCGGCAACGGCGAGGCGGTGACCTCGGCGTGGGCACGGCTCAACCACGACCCGGAGAAGCCCATGCTCAACCGGGCGGTGCGGCAGACCTATCCGCCGGGGTCGACGTTCAAGGTGGTGACCGCGGCGGCGGCGCTGGACGCGGGCGTGGTCACCGACCTGGACGCGCGTACCGACTCCCCCGACCCCTACCGGCTGCCCGGAACCAGGACCCGGCTGACCAACGAGGCCGACGACTGCCGGGACGCCTCGCTGCGGTCGGCCTTCGAGTGGTCGTGCAACACGGTGTTCGCCAAGCTCGGTGTGGACGTCGGGGTGAAGGGCATGGTGGCCACGGCGGGCGCGTTCGGGTTCAACGACACCGGGCTGCGCATCCCCTTCTCCGTCGCGCCCAGCACCTTCGACGCGCACGTGGACCGGGCGCAGCTGGCGCTGTCCTCGATCGGGCAGTACAACACGCGGGCCACACCGCTGCAGATGGCGATGGTGGCGTCCGCGGTGGCGAGCGGCGGTCAGCTGCGGTCGCCGTATCTGGTGGACCGGACGACCCGGCGCAGCGGTGAGACGGTCGCCGGGAGCGGGACGCATCCGGTGCGGCAGGTGATGAAGCCCTCCACGGCCGAGCGGATGAAGGAGCTGATGACCGCTGTCGTCCAGGAGGGCACCGGGACCCGGGCGGCCATCCCGGGTGCCCTGGTGGGCGGCAAGACCGGGACCGCGCAGCACGGGGTCGGCAACGCCGGTGTGCCGTACGCCTGGTTCGTCTCCTGGGCGCAGGCCGACGACTCCCTGGAGCCGCAGGTGGCCGTCGCGGTGGTGGTGGAGGACGCCTCCGCGGACCGCGGCGAGATCAGCGGCGGCGGGGACGCGGCGCCGATCGCGCGGGACGTGATGCGGGCGGTACTCGGCCGGTGAGAGGGTCAGACGATCGGTTCGACCGCCTCGTCGCGGACCTTGAGGGTGTTCTTCGCGAGCGCCTCCAGGTCGACGTCCGACGGGTTCTGCGACAGCAGCGGCGTGTTCACCACGGCGACCGTGGCACCCGTGTTGCCGTCGGCCCAGGCACACATGGGCAGGGTGATCTTCGTGCCCATCTGCACCTGGGTGACCACCTCGCACGTGATCGTCACATCCAGGTCGAAGTCCTTCGCGGGTACGGCGACCGTGGCACCGTCGCTCTGTGCGGCGCCCTTCATCATGTTCCTGCGGGCCACGTCGGCGTTCTTGAACCGGCCGTACATGCCCGAGATCACCAGGGTGCCCTTGGCCGCGTCGCCGTCCACGGTGTAGCTGCCGACCACGCCGTGGGTGTCCTCGGCGTCCCAGGCTCCGTCCGCCTCGCTCTCGATCTTCTTGCCCTCGGTGTCGGACATGTCCTTGGCGAGCCGGTACTTGCCCTCCAGCAGCGTCCTGGGCAGGGTGAGCTTGTTCTTCGCCTCGGGGAAGCCGCCCTCGGCCGCCGCCCCGAGCAGGACGAGCCCCACGACGACCGCCGTGACCACACCGCCCACGATCCCGAGGATCAGGCCGACCCGCCGCTTCTTGGGGAGCGGAGCCATGGGCGGCGCGCCCCAGCCCGGGTACGGCTGCTGGGGGTAGGGCTGGGGCGGGTACGGCTGCTGCGGCGGGTACGGGTGGCCGTAGGGGCCGGGACCGGACTGCGGAGGCTGGCCGTACGGGCCGGGGACGGACTGCGGAGGCTGGCCGTACGGGCCGGGGACGGACTGCGGAGGCTGCTGGCCATACGGGTACGGCGGCTGCTGGGGGCCGTTGGGGTACGGCTGCTGCGGGGGCGGAGGCATGGACACGCCAGCACGCTACTGCACCGGGGTGAACGCCCCGGCAGCCACCTCAGCCACACGGAACCCCGGCCGCGTCAGCCCTCCGTCGCCCCCGCCTCGATCGCGTCCCGTACCTCCGCGATCCGGTCCCGCTCCTCGGCTGCGAAGCGCTCCGCGTCCAGTTGCTCGGCCAGTTCCTCGTCCTGGGCCATCAGCAGGTCCAGATTGGAGTCGCCCATCTCGAAGACGCCCATGTCGGCATAGGCCTGCTGCAGCCGCTTGCCCCACAGGCCGATGTCCTTGACGCAGGGCACGATCCGGCTGAACAGCAGCCTGCGGAACAGCTGGAGGAACTCGGAGCGCTCGCTCAGCGCCTCCGCCTCGGCCTTGGGGATGCCGAAGTTCTCCAGGACCTCGACGCCCCGGAGCCGGTCGCGCATCAGATAGCAGCCCTCGATCACGAACTCCTCGCGTTCGCGCAGTTCGGCGTCGGTGAGCTGCTTGTAGTAGTCCCTCAGCGCCAGCCGGCCGAAGGCCACGTGCCGGGCCTCGTCCTGCATGACGTAGGTCAGGATCTGCTTGGGCAGCGGCTTGTCGGTGGTGTCCCGGATCATCCCGAACGCGGCCAGCGCCAGGCCCTCGATGAGCACCTGCATGCCCAGGTACGGCATGTCCCAGCGGCTGTCGCGCAGGGTGTCGCCGAGGAGGGACTGCAGGTTGTCGTTGATCGGATAGACCAGGCCTATCTTCTCGTGCAGGAACCGGCCGTATATCTCGGCGTGCCGGGCCTCGTCCATCGTCTGCGTGGCCGAGTAGAACTTGGCGTCAAGGTCGGGCACCGACTCCACGATCCGCGCGGCGCAGATCATCGCGCCCTGCTCGCCGTGCAGGAACTGGCTGAACTGCCAGGAGGCGTAGTGCCGCCGCAGCTCTCCCTTGTCCTTTTCGGTGAGCTTGTCCCAGTACTTGCTGCCGTACAGGGACATGGCCTCCTCGGGTGTGCCGAGCGCGTCGTACGGGTCGACCTCCAGGTCCCAGTCGATGCGGTTCTGCCCGTCCCACTGCTTGTCCTTGCCCTTCTGGTACAGGGCGAGCAGCCGGTCGCGGCCGTCGTCGTAATCCCAGCTGAACCGGGCGGCGCCGCTCGCGGGCACCTGCCAGGGGGAGTCACCGGGGTCGTTGGCGTACAGGTCATGGGTCGGCATACCTCGCAGGCTCACACGTAGACGCGAAGTCAACAAGTCATGCGCAAGGGATTGACGACCTTGCTGACAAGCAGTCTCATAAGAGGCGGACGACGTACCCCCGGGTAACGAGGTGAGGGAGCCATGACGACCCTGACGGAAGCGGACGCGCTGGACGGCCTGCGCGACGCGCTCGGCCTGCTCAAGGACCGGGAGCAGGTGGCCGAACGGCTGCTGGTCTCCTCCGCCAAGCACTCCTTCGACCCGGACGAGGAGCTGGACTGGGACGCGCCCTTCGAGGAGGGCAAATGGTTCTGGCCGCCGGAGCTGGTCTCGCTCTACGACACCCCGATGTGGCGGCAGATGTCCGAGGAGCAGCGCATCCTGCTCTCCCAGCACGAGGCGGCGGCGCTGGCCTCGCTCGGCATCTGGTTCGAGATCATCCTGATGCAGCTGCTGGTCCGGCACATCTACGACAAGGCGGCGACGAGTGCGCACGTGCGCTACGCGCTCACCGAGATCGAGGACGAGTGCCGGCACTCCAAGATGTTCGCGCGGCTGATCGCGCGGGGGGACGCGCCCTGGTATCCGGTGAGCCGGGCCCACCGGAACCTCGGCCGCCTGTTCAAGACCATCTCGACGACCCCGGGCTCCTTCACCGCCACGCTCCTCGGTGAGGAGGTCCTCGACTGGATGCAGCGGCTGACCTTCCCCGACGAGCGGGTCCAGCCGCTGGTCCGGGGGGTCACCCGCATCCATGTGGTCGAGGAGGCGCGGCATGTGCGGTACGCCCGTGAGGAGCTGCGGCGCCAGATGGTGACGGCGCCGAAGTGGTCGCAGGAGTTCACCCGGGTCACCTCCGGGGAGTTCGCCCGCGTCTTCTCGGTCGCCTTCGTGAATCCCGAGGTGTACACGAACGTGGGACTGGACAAGCGGGAGGCGATGGAGCAGGTGAAGGCCAGTGCGCATCGCCGCGAGGTCATGCAGACCGGCGCGCGGAGACTGACGGACTTCCTCGACGACATCGGGGTGCTGCGGGGGGTCGGCAGGCGGCTGTGGAGGTCCTCCGGGTTGCTGGCGTAGGGGGTGGCTGAACTGGCGACGCGGCCGGAATGATCATCTGATGAATCGCGGCCGCATGCGTCAACTGCCATCTGACATACGGGGTTCATCAGTGACTTTCCTCAAGCACATCGCTCGCTCGGCGGGTGTGATGGCTGCGGCCGGATGTATCGGCGTCGCCGTCATGACCACCCCCGCCCACGCCGCGAGCGGGGGCTGCGAGAAGAACTACACGTGCCTGTGGTCCCAGGAGCACTACACGGGCCGGTACGGGAAGGTGAACACCCAGCTCGGCGCCTGCAACAACAGCCGTTCCGTGCCGATCCGGTCGATCAACAACAACACCCGGCACATGCTCAACCTGTACTCGAAGACGGGCTGCAAGGGGAAGGTCTTGTCGCTGAACTGGGGCGTGAAGCTGGCCGACGGCTTCCCCTTCGGTGCCATGAGCTTCAAGGGCGTCAACTAGTCCCACGCCCACCGGACACCCGGCACCCCCACCGCCCGGCGACTACGCTGCGAGGCATGACCCCGCAGGCCACCACCCCCGCCTACCGCCGGCTCAGTGTCGAGGAGCGCCGCAGTCAGCTCCTCGCCGCCGCGCTCTCCCTCTTCGCGCACCGCGCACCGGAGGACGTGTCCCTGGACGACGTGGCGGAGGCGGCGGGGGTCTCCCGTCCGCTGGTGTACCGGTACTTCCCCGGCGGCAAGCAGCAGCTGTACGAGGCAGCGCTGCGCTCCGCCGCCGAAGAGCTGCAGCTGTGCTTCGACGAGCCCCGCGAGGGCCCGCTGCTGGCCCGCCTGTCCCACGCCCTGGACCGCTATCTGGCCTTCGTCGACGAGCACGACACCGGCTTCAGCGCGCTGCTGCAGGGCGGCAGCGTGGTGGAGACCTCACGGACCACGGCCATCGTCGACGGGGTGCGCCGGGCCGCCGCCGAGCACATCCACGGCCACCTCGGCGTCACCGACCCCGGCCCCCGGCTGCGCATGACCGTCCGGACGTGGATCACGGCCGTGGAGGCGGCCTCCCTGATCTGGCTGGACGAGGACAAGCAGCCCCCGGTCGAGGAGCTGCGCGACTGGCTGGTGGAGCAGTTCCAGGCCATGCTCACGGTCACCGCCGGCCGGGATCCGCAGTCGGCCGCCGTCATCGACGCGCTCGCCGGGAATGACCGAGACTGAAGCCGTGAAGAGTCAGCACACCCCCTTCGAGGGCGGCCCCATGGACGGGCGCGTACTGCCGGTCCTGCTCGGCCCCACCGGGCACCCCCCGAAGACGTACCGCATCCCCGTCCCGGACCCGGACGGCGGCCCGGCCACGGTGCTCGTCTACCGCCGCGTGCCGCGCGGACACAGCAGGCGGCTCGGCCTGATCCAGGGGTGGAAGTACCGGTACGACCCGGACGACACCTCCGGCGGCAGGCTCCGGTGGCCCTGGTCCAGGCCACAGGGCACGCCGCCCGGCAAGCCGGACGACGCGAACGAGTGACAGGGTTGCGCCGAACCGCGCACGCTCGGGGCGCGGCCCGCACGGACACGTCTGATTATCACGTGATGATCCCGGTGCGACGAGCGGCGGAGAGCCCGCCCTCACCGGCACCGGAGGTGAAGACGTGTCAGGAACGCTTCTGCGCCTGGCCTGTACGGCAGCGGTGGCGGCCCAGGCCGTCCTCACACCCGCACCGGCCACGGCCGCGCCGGATCCCCGACAGCGCTCCGTGTCCGCTCTCCTGACGGACCTTCAGCAGCTGTACCGGCAGACGGAACAGGCCACCGAGACCTACGACGCCACGGCGGAGAAGCTGAAGCGGCAGCGTGCCGAGCTGTCCCGGCTCGACGGCGAACTGACCCGCGCCCGCCTCGCCCTGCAGGACAGCCGCACCGACGCCGGGCGGCTGGCCCGGCAGCAGTACCAGAGCAGCGACGGCCTGGGCCCGTACGTCCACCTGCTCCTCGCCCGCGACCCGCAGCACGCGCTGGACGAGGGCCATGTCATCGGCGAGCTGGCGCGCGAGCGGGCCCGCACGGTGAGCCGGCTGACCGCCACCGAGAAGCGGAAGGACGCCCTGGCCCGGGCGGCCCGCAAGGCCCTCGACACCCAGCTCGCCCTCGCCGGCCGGCAGGAGAAGCAGCGCGACGACGTCCGGGCCAGGCTGGGCGACGTGGAACGCCTGCTGGCCTCCCTCACGCCGGCCCAGCTGACCGCGATCGCCGGCCTGGAACAGCAGGGCGTCACCGAGGCCCAGCAGAAGCTCGGCACCGCCGGCGCACTCCCCGACGACCGCCCCGCCTCCCCCGAGGGCGACCGCGCGGTCCACTACGCCATGGCCCAGCTCGGCAAGCCGTACCAGTGGGGCGCGCAGGGGCCTTCGGCGTACGACTGCTCGGGCCTGACCTCCGAGGCCTGGTCCCACGCCGGCACCCCGATCCCCCGCACCAGCCAGGAACAGTGGCACCGGCTGCGACGGGTCCCGCTGCACGACCTGCGCCCGGGTGACCTGGTCGTCTATTTCCCGGAGGCGACGCACGTGGCGATGTACGTCGGCGACGGCAACGTCGTACAGGCCCCGAGACCGGGAGAGCACATCGTGATCTCCCCGATGGCGTCCTACCCGATCCTCGGCGCGGTCCGCCCTGATGCCGATCCGAGGGAGAACTCCCAGGGGCGCGGGGAAGTGCGCGACCAGCCCAGAAGGACCTGAAGCGGCCGACGCTCCCACGCCCCTACGGCGATCAGGCCACCGAGGCCAGGTAGGCGGCCGTCTTCTCCGGCTCGTAGAAGAAGTTCTCGAAGTCGGCCGGGTCGTTGAACGCGTTGGCGAAACGGTCGGCCACCGGCTGCAGCTGACCCGCCGCGCCGATCAGGTTCAGGATATGCTCCGGCGGCGGCATGAGCATCGCGTTGGTCCACTTGGTGACGTGCTGAGCCGTGGCCCAGTACCGGTCGAACGTGGCCTGCATCCACTCCTCGTCGAACGGCTTGTCCCCGTGCTCCAGGATCGAGGCGAGATACGCGGCCGCACACTTGGCGGCGGAGTTGGAGCCCTGGCCGGTGATCGGGTCGTTGGCCACGACGACGTCCGCGACACCGAGGACCAGCCCGCCCCCGGGCAGCCGGCCGACGGGGTTGCGGACCGTCGGGGCGTAGCGGCCGGCCAGCGTGCCGCCGGCATCGGTCAGTTCGACCTTCGTGGCCCGCGCGTACTCCCAGGGCGTGAACTTCTCCATGAGTTCCAGGGTCAGGGAGAGGTGCTCGGCCGGGTCCTTGACGCCGTTGAAGACGTCGAGCGGGCCGCCGGGTATGCCCTCCCAGAACAGGATGTCGGCCGGTCCGGAGGTGGTGAACGTCGGCATGATGAACAGCTCGCCGACGCCGGGGACGAGGTTGCAGCGGACGGCGTGGAATTCCGGGTGCTCGGGGCGCGGGCCCAGCCCGTGGACGTACGCCACCGCCAGCGCGCGCTGCGGCTCGCTGTAGGGGGAGCGCGAGGCGTCGCGGCCGAACATCTGGACCAGCTCGCCCTTGCCGGCGGCGACCAGGACGAGGTCGTAGGTGCGGGAGAAGTAGTCGAGGTCGCCGACCGCCGCGCCGTGGATGACCAGCTGGCCGCCGCGCTGCGCGAAGGTCTCCATCCAGCCGGCCATCTTCACCCGCTGGTCGACCGACTGCGCGTACCCGTCCAGCTTGCCCACCCAGTCGATCGCCCGCTGCGTGGGGCCCGGGTCGTGCGAGCCGGGGGCCGCGACCGAGACGCCGAGCCCTTCGATCTTCGGGGCCTGGGACTCCCAGAAGTTCAGCTGGAGATCGCGCTCGTGCTGCAGTGCCGTGTCGAACATGCACTGCGTCGACATGACCCGGCCGGAACGGATCTCGTCCGCGGTCCGGTTCGACATCAGGGTGACCTCGTAGCCGTGCGACTGCAGGCCGAGGGCGAGCTGGAGACCGGACTGGCCGGCTCCGACGACGAGTATCTTCCGCATGCGGGGGCTGTTCTCCTACTCGGGGGTTTCGTCCAGCGCGTGGGCGACGAGGGACAGGAGGGTCTCGATCACCGAGATCCTGCGCCGGGCATCCATGATCATGACAGGGATGTGCGCCGGGATGGTCAACGCTTCTCGCACGTCCTCCGGTTCGAAGCGCTCGCTGCCGTCGAAGTGGTTGACCGCCACGACGTACGGCATCCCGCAGCTCTCGAAGTAGTCCAGCGCGGGGAAGCAGTCCTTGAGCCGCCTTGTGTCCGCGAGGACGACCGCGCCGATCGCGCCGCGCACCAGGTCGTCCCACATGAACCAGAACCGCTGCTGGCCCGGCGTGCCGAACAGGTAGAGCACCAGGTCGTCGTCGAGCGTGATGCGGCCGAAGTCCATGGCCACGGTGGTGGTCAGCTTGCCGGGCGTGGCGGTGAGGTCGTCGGTCTCCTCGCTGGCCTCGGTCATCAGCGCCTCGGTCTGCAGGGGCATGATCTCCGAGACGGAGGTGACCAGGGTGGTCTTGCCGACCCCGAAGCCCCCCGCCACGACTATCTTCGTGGCGATGGGGGCGCGGGTGCGGTCCGTCTGCCAGGACTTCAGGTCCTCGTCGGGCTCGGCGTATCCGGCGGCGAGGGGGGAGACGCCGGTGGCGTCAGAGACGGCGGAGTCCACTCAGCACCCTTTCCAGCAGCGCGCGGTCCGGGCGGCCGGTGCCGTGACCGGTTCCGGTGCCGTACACACGGATCTTTCCCTGGTCCGCGAGGTCGCTCAGGAGCACGCGGACCACGCCGAGCGGCATGCTCAGCAGCGCGGCGATCTCGGCCACCGTGCGCATACGGCGGCACAGTTCGACGATGGCCCGCGTCTCCGGCATGACCCGGGTGGCGAGCGAACCGTTCGTCAGTTCCTTGCGCTCCTCGGGGGCGTCCAGCGCGGCCACGAACGTCTCCACGAGGAGGACGTGGCCGAAGCGGGTACGGCCGCCGGTGAGCGAGTAGGGGCGCACGCGGGCGGGTTTACGGTCGCCGCCGCGCATGGGGAGCTTCTTGGGTGTGCCGCTCATCGGGTGCTCCCCGTCGACTCGGCCTCCAGGGATTTGCGCAGTTCGCTGCGGAGTTCGGGGGTGAGGACGTGGCCGGCGCGGCCGACGAACAGCGCCATGTGGTACGCCACCACGCTCATGTCGCACTCGGCGCTGCCGTGCACACCGAGCAGCGAGCCGTCGCTGATCGACATCACGAACAGGCTGCCCTCCTCCATCGCGATCATCGTGTGCCTGACCCCGCCGAACGCCATCAGCTTCGCGGCGCCGACGGTGAGGCTGCCGATGCCGGAGACGATGGTGGCGAGGTCGGCGGAGGAGCCGCGGGGGCCCTTCGCCGGGCGGGCCCGACGGGACTGCTCGGTGTGACCGGGGTCGGACGAGAGGAGCAGCAGGCCGTCGGAGGAGACCACGGCGACCGACTGGATGCCGGGTACTTCCTCGACCAGGTTGGTCAGCAGCCAATGCAGGTTGCGGGCTTCACTGCTCAGTCCGTACGTACTGGGCGCGGTCAACTGCTTGCCTCCTCGGCTGTGCCCCCCGTGGCTTCTGTGGCTTCTTCGGCGTGTGCGGTTTCTGCTTCTACGGCGCGGTAGCCGGCCTGGGCTCCGCTGCGGAAGCCGCCGAGCCTCCTGCGGAGGGCTTCGGCGTCGACGGTTCCGGCCCGGCGGCGCGGGGCCTGGGCCGGTACGGTGATCTTGGGGGTGCGCTTGGGGAGGCCCTTGGCGGTGACCGCCTCGGCTTCGCCTTCGGCGGGGTTCTCGTTCCCACCCGCACCACCCGTGCGGCTCTCGTCGTCGGGTGCGGGTGGCCCCTGCGGGGCGCGCCCGCCGTCGGCGGCCGACGGGTCCGTGAACAGTGCCTGCGGCGCCTCGGTGCGGTCGGCCGTGGGCTCCGTCGCGAGGTCCGGGAGGAGCAGTTCCATCGTCGTCTCGGCGTATGTCTCCGCCGGGGCCTTCGGGCGGGTCTCCGCGTTCTGCGCATCCGCGTCGGCCTGCTCATGGACGGCCTGCGCCGCGTCCTCGCCGTGCCCGGCGTGGGCGTCCCGCGCGGTCGGCTCGGAGCGTCCGCCGAAGGCGTCCCACACGGCGTCGTGAGCCGATCCGCCGAGGTCGACGCCGTCCACGTCGGCAGCCGACCCACCGAAGGCACCCTCGGCCGCCTCGGCGTCGTCCCCCGGTCCCCCGGAGGCATCGGAAGCAGACCCACTCTCCAGGGGCCCACGGGAGACGGACGCCTCCCCCGCCACCGACCCACCGGAACCGGACACGCCCTCTTCCACCGACCCCCGGGAAGCGAGGACGTCCTCCCCCACCGAACCGCCGGCCCCACCGGAAGCAGACCCGCCCTCCTCCGCCGCCCCACGGGAAGCGAGTACATCCCCTTCCGCCGACCCGCCGGACCCAGACGCACCCATCTCCGCCGAACCGCCGGAGCCAGACGCACCCGCCTCCGCCAAACCGCCGGAACCGGACACACCCGCCTCCGCCGACCCACCGGAAACAGCAGCCCCCTCCGCTGACTCACCGGAACCGGACACACCCATCCCCGCCGAACCGCCGGAGCCAGAGGCGTCGGCCTCCGCCAAACCGCCGGAGGCAGACGCACCCGCCTCCGCCGACCCACCGGAAACAGCAGCCCCCTCCGCCAAACCGCCGGAACCGGACACACCCATCCCCGCCGAACCGCCGGAGGCATTCGCCCCGCGGACCGCGCGTTCGGCGAGGGCGACCAGGGGGTCGGGGGCCTTGGGGCGGGCGGGGAGGACGTTGGAGTTGACCTCGGCGTCTGCGCCGGGGAGGGAGAAGGTGCCCGTGGTGCTCGGGGACGAGGTCTGCGGGGGCAGGGTGGTCGGTGGGGCCTCAGTGAGGAGGGTGGCCGGCAGGACCACGACCGCCGCGATGCCGCCCTGCTTCTGCTCGCGCAGCTGCACCCGCACCCCGTGCCGGTGGGCGAGGCGGGCCACGACGTACAGGCCGAGGCCGAGACCGGCGTCGCCCTCGTTGTCGTAGGGGGACTCGGGGTCGAAGTCGGTCAGGCGGCTGTTGAGGTGGTCGAGGCGCTCGGATGCCATGCCGATGCCCTCGTCCTGGACCGAGAGCATCACCTCGCCACTCTCCAGGAGCCACCCGGAGAGCTCCACCGGCAGCTCCGGCGGGGAGAACGACGTGGCGTTCTCCATCAGTTCGGCCAGCAGGTGGGAGACGTCGTCGGCAGCGAAGCCCGCCACGTGGGCGTGCGGGGGGAGGGCGGCGATGCGGACGCGTTCGTAGCGTTCGATCTCGCTGACGCCCGCCCGGACCACGTCGACCAGCGGAACCGGGCCGTGGTGCTGCTGGACGTGCTCGGCACCGGCGAGGACCAGCAGGTTCTCGCTGTGGCGGCGCATGACCGTGGCGAAGTGGTCCAGCTTGAAGAGGGTCGCGAGCCGGTCCGGGTCCTGTTCGCGGTCCTCCAGGCCCTCGATCACCGCGAGCTGCCGTTCCACCAGGCCGAGGGTGCGCAGCGAGAGGTTCACGAACGTGCCGCCGATGCTGGTGCGCAGCCGCTCCAGCCGGGCCACCGCGTCGCTGAGCTCGGCGCGGAGTTCCTCGCGGGCGTCGGCCATCTTCTGGCGCTGGCCGACCAGGTGTTTGCGGTCGGTCTCCAGGGTGGCGACCCGCTCACCGGCGGCGACGGTCTGCTCGCGCAGGGCCACCGCATGCGCGTGCAGGGCGTTGACCGAGCGGACGACCTGGGCGAACTCGTCGTTGCGGCCGGTGAAGGCGATCGGTTCCTGGGTGGTGGGGTCCTCGGACTCCGCCAGACGGGCCGAGCCGCGGCGCAGCACGGACAGGGGGCGGGTGAGGGTACGGGCCATGGCCGTGGCGATGCCGATCGCGACCAGCATCAACGCGCCCAGGACGGCGACGCGGATCTCCAGGGCGGTGACGTCGTCGTCGCGGAGCTGCGCCAGGTCCTTGGTGCGGTGGTCGTAGAGCGCCGACTCCGCGCCGCGCATCAGGTCGACGCGGGCGGACAGGGCCGCGTCCAGCTTCTTGGTGCTGGTGGTCAGCTCGCTGTCGGCCAGCGTCGGCTGGTCGGTGAGCGAGGCCAGGTACTTCTCCGCCGAGTTGACGTCGGAACCGGTGACCGTGGAGTCGTAGGAGTCGACGGCCGCCTTGGGGGCGGTCGCGCGGAAGTCGGCGAGGGCCGCGTCGGCGCGCAGCCGGGCCTGCTGGGCGGCGGCGGTCAGCTGGTCGCGCTGCTTCCGGTCTGCCGTGGACGTGGTGGAGGTCGTGGCGGGCAGGCCGGTGACGGGGTTGATCACCGTGCGGGTGCCGGCCGGCACGTTCAGCGCGGCCAGCAGCAGGCCGCGGGCGGCGGCGGACTGCTGGACGGCGGTGTCCAGTTCCGCGAGCGCGTGGGCGCCGGAGCCGGCCCGCGGGGGCGTCTGCTCGGCCAGCTGCTCGGCGAGCCGGTGCAGCGCGGTGATGGTCTCCGAGTACGCCTGGTGGGTCTGGAGGGCCGAGGTCTTGCCGGTGAGGGCGGCCCGGCGGACGGCGTCGATGCCGTCGAGGTCGCCGCGCAGCCCCGCCGGGGTGTCGGTGTCGGCGCGCAGGTCCTCGACCTGCCGGTCGACGCGGGCGCTGCGGTCCTCGGACGGGGCCTTGGACTTGGGACGGCCCGCCGCGATGTAGGAGGTGACCTCGTCGCGCTCGTCGGCGAGGGAGTTCGCGAGGGCGAGGGCGTCCTGGGTGCGGGCGGCCAGCGTCACCAGGTCCTGGGAGTCGCTGACGTCCTGCGAGGCGGTGAGCAGGGAAGGCGCGCCGGCTCCCGCGACGGCGGCGGCCACCACGGCGACGGCGACGATGAGCCGCGTGCGCACATGAGTGGGGCGGCCGGTGCCCGCGGGGGTCTGCTGGGCGGTCCCCGTGGGGGCCGTCTGCCTGCCTGTGCGCCGAGGCCGCTTTTTCTGCACCGGTGCTCGCAATCCTGAACTCGTCTACCCAAGGGACCGGATGGCGCCCCGTCATCTCGGTGCCAAGTGGTGCGTACACCCGGTTCGTACGGTTCCCGACCCTCCCAGCGCCGGTAGGCGGTGGCCGCGCATCACCTGACCCGCCACCCGAAGGAGTGAACATCGGAGGGGAGTTGGCGGGCAAGTTCCCGTGGCGCGTGCGGTGCCCTTGCGCGGCACGCCGGTTGGACGCGCGCCGCAGGCTTTGGCAGTATTCGCCGCCACGCCTTCCCGGAGCCGCTCATTCCCGCCCAAAACAGGCGGCTGACCTGCGGGGTCGTGCCAATTCAGCGGACCTTGCCAGCCTTTGGCGCATCCTGTGAAGGGCTCGTGCAGACTGGCTGGATGCGAACTGATCTCGTTTCGGAACCCGGCGACGCGAACCGACCCAACGAGGACTTCGCCGGTGCCGGACTACCCGCCTCCGGACAGGGAGGTTGCGTGATCGTCCTGGACGGAGTGACCCCGCCGAGAGGCCGGACGGGGTGTCTGCATTCCGTCTCCTGGTTCACCGCGCGGCTCGGCGGAGCGCTGACCGAACTTTCCCTTTCGGGCAGAGATCTGGCGCTCCCGGAGGTTCTCTCCCGGGCGATCGGCCGCACTGCCGAGGCCCATGTGGACACCTGTGAGCTTTCTCACCCGCGCACCCCCCAGGCAACCGTCGCCCTGGCCCGCTGGTCCGCCGACACGGTCGAGTACCTGGTGCTGTCCGACGCGGCGCTGCTGCTGCAGCGGGCCGACGGGACGGTCACCCCGGTCCTGGACGACCGTCTGGCCCGGATTCCGCGCTCCCGGCTCACCACCGACGCCCTGGTGGACGCCACCCTGCGCAACAAGGAGGGCGGTTTCTTCACGGCCGCCGCCGATCCGTCGGTGGCGGCGCGTGCGGTCGCCGGCACCCTGCCCCGCCGCGAGGTCCGCGCCGTGGCCGCGCTGACGGACGGTGCGACCCGGTGGACGGAGAAGTTCCACGAGGGCGACTGGCCGGCCCTGTTCGACGTGGTCGCGAAGGAGGGCGCCCGGTCGCTGGTGGACCGGGTGCGGGAACTGGAGACGGCGGACCGGCAGGAGCGGGCGTTCCTGGGGCGGAGCAAGACGCACGACGACGCGACGGTCGTGTACGTGGAGCTGTGAGCCCCGGTGAGGGTTCCTACTTCTCCATGACGCCGTTCAACTGGTGGAGCAGCCGGGCCAGTTCCGCGACCTCGCGGCGGTCCCAGTGGGCGAGCTGGCTGACGTACCGGGCGCGGCGCGCCTCGCGGACCTTGCCGACCCGGCCGCGCCCCTCGTCGGTGAGGGTGACGAGCCAGGCGCGGCCGTCGGCGGGATCGGGTTCGCGGGCGATCAGGCCCAGCTCCTCCAGGGCGCGCAGCTGGCGGGACATGGTGGCCTTGCCGACGCCGATGTAGCCGGCGAGCTCCGTGGCCCGCTGGCCGCCGTGCTCGTCCAGGCGGATGAGCAGGCCGTACGCGGAGGACTCCAGGTCGGGATGGACCTCGCGGGCCATCTCGCCCTGGTTGGCCCGTGCTCGCCGCAGCAGCACGGTCAACTCCCTTTCCAGTGCCAGGAACTCCTGGTCCGCGCCCCTGGGGGTCACCTCGTGGGCGCCGCGATGCGCGTCGCCGTTTCCGTCCTCGTGCACGTCAGCACCCCTGCTCGGTTTCCCGGTCCTGAAAGTTTCTGCCAAAAGTCGTCATTGCCGCAGCTCCGTAAGTATTTCGCAGGCGTAGACCAACGGCAGCGTCCGGACCCCCTTCCCACGCCGTCATCTACGTGCGTAGCTTCTTTATCAGGCAATCAATGGCATGCCCACGCCAGTGCGCCTCTCGGTTCACGGTCACCGCCTCGTTCCCCCCACCCCAGCATCCCGGAGGCACGTCATGCCCGTGCACAGACCCGGCTCCGACCGCTCCGCCCGCTCCCTGCGCCCGCGCCCCCTCGCCGTCTTCGTCACGGCCGTGCTGGCGGCGCTCTCCCTCACCCTGCCCCTCACCTCCGCCCGGGCCGCGACCACCCCCAGCCGCGGTTCCGCCCACATGGGCATGGGCGTCCTGGCCCACGACGGCCGGCACGGCACCCCCGCCTCCAGTGCCGTCGCCCAGACCGAGGGCGTGGACGTCTCCGCCTACCAGGGCAACGTGGCCTGGTCGACCCTGTGGGTCAGCGGGGTGCGCTGGGCGTACGCCAAGGCGACGGAGGGCACGTACTACACGAACCCGTACTTCGCCCAGCAGTACAACGGCTCGTACAACGTGGGCATGATCCGCGGCGCCTATCACTTCGCGACCCCGGACACCGCCAGCGGCGCCACCCAGGCGAGCTACTTCGCCGGCCACGGCGGCGGCTGGTCGCGCGACGGCAAGACCCTGCCCGGCGCGCTCGACATCGAGTGGAACCCCTATGGGGCCGCCTGCTACGGCAAGAGCGCGAGCCAGATGGTCAGCTGGATCGCCGACTTCGTCACCACCTACCACTCGCTCACCAGCCGCTACCCCGTGATCTACACGGCCAGCAGCTGGTGGACCCAGTGCACCGGCAACTACGGCGGCTTCGGCGCCGACGACCCGCTGTGGATCGCCCGCTACGCCTCGGACCCGGGGACGCTGCCGGCCGGCTGGTCGTACTACACGATGTGGCAGTACACCTCTTCCGGCCCGACGGCCGGCGACCACGACAAGTTCAACGGGGCCCTGGACCGGGTGCAGGCCCTGGCCAACGGCTGATGCTCCGCTGCCGGCCCCTGCCCGCCCGGCAGGGGCCGTTCCGGCTGCGCCGGTGTTCTCCGCCGCCTGCGGGTACGGCGAGGGCCCGGACCTCCCTCACGGGACCCGGGCCCTCACTCGTCCGGCAGCGTCCGTCACGCCGCTACCGGAACCTCCGGCGTCGCCCCGTTCGTCGCGGGCGCGAGAGCCAGGTCCAGGACCTGGCGGACGTCGGTCACGGTGTGGACGTCGAGCCTGTCCAGCACCTCGGCCGGGACGTCGTCCAGGTCGGGCTCGTTGCGCTTGGGGATGATCACGGTGGTCACCCCGGCACGCTGCGCGGCGAGCAGCTTCTGCTTCACGCCCCCGATGGGCAGCACGCGGCCGGTCAGTGAGACCTCGCCCGTCATCGCCACGTCCGTGCGGACGAGCCGTCCGCTGAGCAGCGACGCCAGCGCCGTCGTCATCGTGATGCCGGCGCTCGGGCCGTCCTTCGGGACCGCGCCCGCCGGGAAGTGGATGTGCACGCCCCGGTCCTTCAAGTCGCCGACCGCGAGCTCCAGTTCGGCGCCGTGACTGCGCAGGAAGCTCAGCGCGATCTGCGCGGACTCCTTCATCACGTCACCGAGCTGACCGGTCAGGGTCAGGCCCGCCGCGCCCGTCTCCGGGTCGGCGAGGGACGCCTCCACGAAGAGGACGTCACCGCCGGCGCCGGTGACCGCGAGGCCGGTCGCCACACCCGGGACGGACGTACGGCGCTCGGCCGGGTCCTGGGCGGACTCGGGCACGTGGTGCGGACGCCCGATCAGGCCGCGCAGGTCCTCGTCCCGGACGGTGAACGGCAGATCCCGCTCGCCGAGTTCGTGCTGGGCCGCGACCTTGCGGAGCAGGCGTGCGACCGAGCGCTCCAGGGTGCGCACGCCGGCCTCGCGCGTGTATTCGCCGGCCAGCTTGCGCAGGGCGCTCTCGTCCAGGGTGACCTCGTCCTTGCCGAGTCCCGCCCGCTCCAGCTGGCGCGGGAGCAGGTGGTCGCGGGCGATGACGACCTTCTCGTCCTCGGTGTAGCCGTCCAGGCGGACGATCTCCATACGGTCGGCGAGCGCCTCCGGGATGGCCTCCAGGACGTTGGCGGTGGCCAGGAA
Organism: Streptomyces sp. NPDC007205; assembly: GCF_040634095.1. Taxonomy (NCBI): domain Bacteria; kingdom Bacillati; phylum Actinomycetota; class Actinomycetes; order Kitasatosporales; family Streptomycetaceae; genus Streptomyces; species Streptomyces sp. NPDC007205. The sequence goes on along the minus strand of NZ_JBEYEW010000007.1, from coordinate 243,839 downwards.
GACCACGTCCGACAGGTCGAGTTCGACCTCCAGGTAGTGGTCCCGGAAGGTGTGGTTCTGCGCCGGGTCCAGGACTTCGAGCAGGGCCGCGGCCGGGTCGCCGCGGTAGTCGGATCCCACCTTGTCGATCTCGTCCAGCAGGACCACCGGGTTCATGGACCCGGCCTCCTTGATCGCCCGTACGATCCGGCCGGGCAGCGCACCGACGTACGTACGGCGGTGGCCGCGGATCTCGGCCTCGTCGCGGACGCCGCCGAGGGCCACGCGGACGAACTCGCGGCCCATGGCGTGGGCCACGCTTTCGCCCAGACTCGTCTTTCCGACGCCAGGGGGTCCGACCAGGGCGAGTACGGCACCGCCGCGCCGGCCGCCGATCACGCCGAGCCCGCGCTCACCGCGCCGCTTGCGCACCGCGAGGTACTCGATGATGCGCTCCTTCACGTCCTGAAGGCCCGCGTGCTCGGCGTCCAGGACCGCCTTGGCGCCCTGGATGTCGTACACGTCCTCGGTGCGGGCGTTCCACGGGAGTTCGAGGACCGTGTCCAGCCAGGTCCGGATCCAGGAGCCCTCGGGCGACTGGTCGGAGGCCCGCTCCAGCTTGTCGACCTCCTTCAGGGCGGCCTCGCGGACCTTCTCCGGCAGGTCGGCGGCCTCCACGCGGGCGCGGTAGTCGTCGGACTCCTCACCCTCCGACTCGCCGTTCAGCTCGCGCAGTTCCTTGCGGACGGCCTCCAGCTGGCGGCGGAGCAGGAACTCGCGCTGCTGCTTGTCGACGCCCTCCTGGACGTCCTTGGCGATGGTCTCGGCCACGTCCTGCTCGGCGAGGTGGTCGCGGAGCTGCTGCGCGGCGAGCTTCAGCCGGGCCACCGGGTCGGCGGTCTCCAGCAGTTCGACCTTCTGTTCGGTGGTGAGGAACGGCGAGTAGCCGGAGTTGTCGGCAAGCGCGGAGACGTCGTCGATGGCCTGGACGCGGTCCACGACCTGCCAGGCGCCGCGCTTCTTCAGCCAGGTGGTGGCGAGCGCCTTGTACTCCTTGACGAGGTCCGCGACCTGACCCGGCAGCGGGTCGGGGACGCTTTCGTCGATGCGGGCACCCTCGACCCACAGGGCCGCGCCGGGTCCGGTGGTGCCGGCGCCGATCCGCACCCGGCCGCGGCCGCGGACCAGAGCCCCCGGGTCACCGTCGGCCAGCCGGCCGACCTGCTCGACGGTGCCCAGCACACCGGTCTTCGCGTATGTGCCGTCGATCCGTGGCACCAGCAGCACCTTGGGCTTTCCGGGCGCGGACCGGGCGGCGGCCTGTGCGGCCTCCACCGCGGCCCGCACCTCGGCGTCGCTCAGGTCCAGCGGAACCACCATGCCGGGCAGTACGACCTCGTCGTCGAGCGGCAGCACGGGCAGGACGAGCGTGAACGCCGGTGACTCAGCAGCCATGATCTCCCCTTCGGCAGTCAAGTTGAGCTATGCCGACTCAACTGTTAGGGGTGCGCTGATGTTCCCTTCGCTTGTTCGCTGTGAGCGATCACGTTCGCCCAAGGGGGTGCCCAGCCATGAGCGTTCGCGTGTGCGGGCGCCTCACGGCGCCTGGCGCCACCGGCGGACAAGAGGCCAGCCCGCTACGCCTATCGTCAGCGCGATCAGGTGGCCCCAGTTCGTCATCGGGTCCTCGAAGGCGATCAGGTCGTTCAGGAGGAGGCCGGTCGTGAGGGCGAGTACGGGCCAGCGGAGCCAGGGGCCCAGGAGGCCGGCCAGGGCGCCGGTGCTGGCGGCGACGCCGAAGCTGATGCCGTAGTCGAGGCGGTGCAGCGAGGTGCCGGGGAGGTGGCCGAACAGGACGGCCAGGCCGACCGGGACCTCGGTGGCCAGGGTGGCCAGGACGTGGCCGGCCAGAAAGACGCAGGCCGCCCGCGCGCCGCCTATGCGCCGTTCGAGCGCGGTGAGCACCAGCACGAACGCGAGCGCGTACGGCGAGAGGACGCCGCCCGCGCTCCACAGGGCGCTCGCCAGCAGCACCAGCACGGGGGTGCGCACCAGGTGGGCGACGTCCGTGCTGGAGTTCTGGTAGAGGGCGTACACCAGGCCCGGGTCGGCCAGGGCCGCGATCACCGAGGTGACGGCCAGGACGGCTCCGTAGGAGAAGGTGAACGGGGTGCCGGTGGGCGTGGGCAGCAGGCGCCACAGTCGCGGGACGCGCACGGCAGGGCGCGTGTCGGCGGGGGCGGAGGCGGGGTCGCAGACGGGGGCCGCGGCGTGCCGCTGGCGCGGCATGCCGTCCAGCAGGTCCGCGAGCGCGGGTGCCGGGACGACGACGCCGCCGTCGGTGAGCGGAGCGCCCGGCAGGGGCGCGGACGCGGCCGAAACAGGGCCCGTCACGATCGGTTCCACAGTGTGGCGCTCCTTCCTTCGCGCCCCACCCTTCGCGTTGCGCGGTCCGCTGTCTATGACCGACGCCACGCGAGAGCGGATTCACAGCAACCTCTCACGTGCCGGATGCGTCCGCCTCCGATCCGATGCCGGCAGCGTGCGCGTGTCCTCCGCAATTCCCGTGAAGGGCAGGGCACGTTCAAGCAGGATGGGAGCATGACTGCTGCCGTGTACGACTCTCCCGCGATCCTCGACCGGCGCGACGGCCCGTACGGCGAGGTGGTGCTGCGCCGGCACGGAAAGCTGCTGCAGATCATCGCCAACGGCTGTTTTCTGATGGACACCTCCGACGGCCGCTCGGAGCGCCTCCTGGTGGACGCCGCGTACGGCGCGCTGGACGGGCGGCCGGAGCCGGCCGTGCTGATCGGCGGCCTGGGCGTGGGATTCTCACTCGCACATGCGGCGGCCGACCCCAGGTGGGGGCGGATCACCGTCGTCGAGCGGGAGCCCGCCGTCGTCGACTGGCACCGGGACGGTCCGCTGGCACAGGTCTCCGCCGGTGCGCTCGGCGATCCGCGCACCGAAATCGTGCAGGACGACCTCGTGGCGTTCGTCCATGAGACATCCGACACGTTCGACGCGCTCTGCCTGGACATCGACAACGGCCCCGGCTGGACCGTCACGGAGGACAACGGCAGTCTCTACTCGCCGGACGGACTCGCCGCCTGCTCACGGGTGTTGAGGCCGGGTGGGGTGCTGGCCGTATGGTCCGCCGAACCCTCTCCGGAATTTGAAGGAACCATGCGGAATGCCGGGTTCCGGCAGGTGCGTACCGAAGAGGTCCCCGTTGCCCGGGGCGTTCCGGACGCCGTGCACCTCGGCGTCCGACCTGGATAGCGACAGCACGACGGATCCCCGTAATGTGCTGCCCTGACGCGGATCATTCAAGCGTCAATCGCAGACATGGGATCACCCCACTGGTTCCGGAAAGCAACAAGCAGGGGCGGGCGATGGAGCAGACACACACCTCCCAGAGCGGCGCGGCGACGACCACCCCGGGCGCACAGCGCCGGGTCCTGGTCGTCGAGGACGACCCCACGATCGTCGACGCCATCGCGGCCCGGCTGCGCGCCGAGGGATTTCTCGTGCAAACCGCGTCGGACGGCCCGGCAGCCGTCGACACGGCCGAGGCATGGCAGCCCGATCTGCTGATCCTCGACATCATGCTGCCGGGCTTCGACGGCCTCGAGGTCTGCCGGCGGGTGCAGGCACAGCGTCCGGTGCCGGTGCTGATGCTGACCGCGCGGGACGACGAGACGGACATGCTGGTCGGTCTCGGGGTCGGCGCGGACGACTACATGACCAAGCCGTTCTCGATGCGGGAGCTGGCCGCGCGGGTGCATGTGCTGCTGCGGCGGGTGGAGCGGGCGGCCCTGGCCGCCGCGACGCCCCGCAGCGGGATCCTGCGCCTCGGCGAGCTGGAGATCGACCACGCGCAGCGCCGGGTGCGGGTGAAATCCGAGGACGTCCATCTGACGCCCACCGAGTTCGACCTGCTGGTGTGCCTGGCGAACACCCCGCGCGCGGTGCTCTCCCGTGAGCAGCTGCTCGCCGAGGTGTGGGACTGGGCGGACGCCTCCGGCACCCGTACGGTCGACAGCCACATCAAGGCGCTGCGCCGGAAGATCGGCGCCGAGCGGATCCGTACGGTGCACGGCGTCGGGTACGCGCTGGAGACGCCCACCCCATGAGCGGTGGCGGGCGGCAGGCCGCACGGAGGAGCCCCGGGGAGGATCCCTGGGGCGGCGTACGCCCGTTCTCGATCAAGACCAAGCTGGGTGCGCTGGTCGTCATATCGGTGCTGATCACCACCGGACTGTCGATCGTCGCCGTGCACACCAAGACCGAGCTGCGCTTCATCACGGTCTTCTCGATGATCGCCACCCTGCTGATCACGCAGTTCGTGGCGCATTCGCTCACGATGCCGCTGGACGAGATGAACACGGTGGCGCGGTCGATCTCCGAGGGTGACTACACCCGGCGGGTGAGCGAGGGCCGCCGGGACGAGCTGGGTGACCTCGCCCGGACGATCAACGTCATGGCGGACGAGCTGGAGACCCAGGACAGCCAGCGAAAAGAGCTGGTCGCGAACGTCTCGCACGAGCTGCGGACCCCCATCGCCGGGCTGCGGGCCGTGCTGGAGAACATCGTGGACGGGGTCACCGAGGCCGACCCCGAGACCATGCGGACGGCCCTGAAGCAGACCGAGCGGCTCGGCCGGCTGGTGGAGACCCTGCTCGACCTGTCCCGGCTCGACAACGGCGTCATCCCGCTGAAGATGCGGCGTTTCGAGGTGTGGCCGTACCTGTCGGGCGTGCTGAAGGAGGCCAACATGGTGGCCTCGGCGCGCGCCGGCATCGCCTCCGGCTCCGGCAGCCACACCCGCACCGACGTCCATCTGCACCTGGACGTCTCCCCGCCGGAGCTGACCGCGCACGCGGATCCCGAGCGCATCCACCAGGTCGTCGCCAACCTGATCGACAACGCGGTCAAGCACAGCCCGCCGCACGGCCGGGTGACGGTGAAGGCGCGGCGCGGACCGCAGCCGGAGTCGCTGGAGCTGGAGGTCCTGGACGAGGGTCCGGGCATCCCCCGGTCGGAGTGGCACAAGGTGTTCGAGCGGTTCAACCGGGGCGCGGTGACCCGGCCGCACGGCCCGGGCAGCGACGGCGGCACGGGCCTGGGGCTGGCGATCGCCCGCTGGGCGGTGGATCTGCACGGCGGCCGGATCGGTGTGGCCGAATCCGAGCGCGGCTGCCGGATCATCATCACTCTTCCGGGACTGACTTCCGCCCCAAGTTGACGTAAAGTCCGAGGCGGAAGCACAAGATCCACGACGGTCGCTGCCGTTGCCGTGCAGCTGGACACGTGTGATCAGAGGCAGGCCCCCGCCACCCGTCGAACGCAGGCGCGCCGGGCCGGGCCGGTGCACCCTCTCACACGCGGAACCACGCTTGTTTCCCGCCATATCAAGCCCTGAAACAAGATTTCCGATGTGACTTACGCGACGATGACCTTGCTCGACCTGACCTTCCCGGCTGTGGAGGCGTAGCCTTTATTCCCGCTGTCCATCACCTTGTGAAGCGGAAGAGGGCGGTTGCCGCCGTGTCGCCACAGTCCCCCAGTAACTCGAGCATCTCCACCGACGACCAAGCCGGGAAGAACCCCGCTGCCGCGTTCGGTCCGAACGAGTGGCTCGTCGACGAGATCTATCAGCAGTACCTCCAGGACCCGAATTCGGTAGACCGCGCCTGGTGGGACTTCTTCGCCGACTACAAGCCCGGTGCTGCGGCCGCGGGGGCCGCAGAGACCACCACGGCTCCACAGGCCCAGAGCGCGCCGGCCCCGGCCGCGCCCGCGCCGGCCGCCGCGGCACCGAAGCCGGCCACCCCGGCCCCCGCTCCCGCGGCGAAGGCCGCGGCCCCAGCCCCGGCCAAGCCGGCGACGCCCGCACAGGCGCCGGCCCAGCCGAAGGCGAAGGAGAAGCCCGCCCCCGCCGCCCAGGCCCCCGAGGGCCCGGAGCTGGTCACGCTGCGCGGCCCGGCCGCCGCCGTCGCCAAGAACATGAACGCCTCGCTGGAGCTGCCGACCGCCACCTCGGTCCGCGCGGTCCCGGTGAAGCTGCTGTTCGACAACCGCATCGTCATCAACAACCACCTCAAGCGCGCCCGCGGCGGGAAGATCTCCTTCACGCACCTGATCGGGTACGCGATGGTGCAGGCCATCAAGGCCATGCCGGCGATGAACTACGCGTTCGGCGAGAAGGACGGCAAGCCGACCCTCGTCAAGCCGGCGCACGTCAACCTGGGCCTGGCCATCGACCTGGTCAAGCCCAACGGCGACCGCCAGCTCGTCGTGGCCGCCATCAAGAAGGCCGAGACGCTGAACTTCTTCGAGTTCTGGCAGGCCTACGAGGACATCGTCCGCCGCGCCCGTGACGGCAAGCTGACGATGGACGACTTCACCGGTGTGACGGTCTCCCTGACCAACCCCGGCGGTCTCGGCACCGTCCACTCCGTGCCGCGTCTGATGCCCGGCCAGTCGGTCATCATGGGCGTCGGCTCCATGGACTACCCGGCGGAGTTCCAGGGCACCAGCCAGGACACCCTGAACAAGCTCGGCATCTCGAAGGTCATGACGCTCACGTCGACCTACGACCACCGGGTCATCCAGGGCGCCGCCTCCGGCGAGTTCCTGCGCCAGGTCGCGAACCTGCTGCTCGGCGAGAACGGCTTCTACGACGACATCTTCGAGGCGCTGCGCATCCCCTACGAGCCGGTCCGCTGGCTCAAGGACATCGACGCCAGCCACGACGACGACGTCACCAAGGCCGCCCGCGTCTTCGAGCTGATCCACTCCTACCGGGTCCGCGGCCACGTCATGGCCGACACCGACCCGCTGGAGTACCGCCAGCGCAAGCACCCGGACCTGGACATCGTCGAGCACGGCCTCACCCTGTGGGACCTGGAGCGCGAGTTCGCCGTCGGCGGCTTCGCCGGCAAGTCGATGATGAAGCTGCGCGACATCCTCGGCGTGCTGCGCGACTCGTACTGCCGCACCACCGGCATCGAGTTCATGCACATCCAGGACCCCAAGCAGCGCAAGTGGATCCAGGACCGCGTCGAGCGCGGCCACTCGAAGCCCGAGCGCGAGGAGCAGCTGCGCATCCTGCGCCGGCTGAACGCGGCGGAGGCCTTCGAGACCTTCCTGCAGACGAAGTACGTCGGCCAGAAGCGCTTCTCGCTGGAGGGCGGCGAGTCCGTCATCCCGCTGCTGGACGCGGTCATCGACTCCGCGGCCGAGTCGCGCCTGGACGAGGTCGTCATCGGCATGGCCCACCGCGGCCGGCTGAACGTGCTGGCGAACATCGTCGGCAAGTCGTACGCGCAGATCTTCCGCGAGTTCGAGGGCAACCTCGACCCGAAGTCGATGCACGGCTCCGGCGACGTGAAGTACCACCTGGGCGCCGAGGGCACCTTCACCGGCCTCGACGGCGAGCAGATCAAGGTCTCGCTCGTGGCCAACCCCTCGCACCTGGAGGCGGTCGACCCGGTCCTGGAGGGCGTCGCCCGCGCCAAGCAGGACATCATCAACAAGGGCGGCACGGACTTCACGGTCCTGCCGGTGGCGATCCACGGCGACGCGGCCTTCGCGGGCCAGGGCGTGGTGGCCGAGACCCTGAACATGTCGCAGCTGCGCGGCTACCGCACCGGCGGCACGGTCCACATCGTCATCAACAACCAGGTCGGCTTCACGGCCGCGCCCGAGTCCTCGCGTTCCTCCATGTACGCCACGGACGTGGCCCGCATGATCGAGGCCCCGATCTTCCACGTGAACGGCGACGACCCGGAGGCCGTGGTCCGCGTCGCGCGGCTGGCCTTCGAGTTCCGCCAGGCGTTCAACAAGGACGTGGTGATCGACCTCATCTGCTACCGCCGCCGCGGTCACAACGAGTCGGACAACCCGGCCTTCACCCAGCCGCTGATGTACGACCTGATCGACAAGAAGCGCTCGGTGCGCAAGCTCTACACCGAGTCCCTCATCGGTCGCGGCGACATCACCCTGGAAGAGGCCGAGCAGGCCCTGCAGGACTACCAGGGCCAGCTGGAGAAGGTCTTCACCGAGGTCCGCGAGGCCACCTCGCAGCCGGCCGCCGGTGACGTCCAGGTGCCGCAGGACGGCTTCCCGGTCGCGGTGCCGACCGCGGTCTCCGCCGAGGTCGTCAAGCGGATCGCCGAGTCCCAGGTCAACGTCCCCGACAACATCACCGTCCACCCGCGTCTGCAGCCGCAGCTGCAGCGCCGCGCGACGATGGTCGAGGACGGCACGATCGACTGGGGCATGGGCGAGACCCTCGCCGTCGGCTCCCTGCTGCTGGAGGGCACCCCGGTGCGTCTGGCGGGCCAGGACTCCCAGCGCGGCACCTTCGGCCAGCGCCACGCGGTGCTGATCGACCGGGAGACCGGCGAGGAGTACACCCCGCTGCAGTACCTCTCCGAGGACCAGGCGCGGCTGAACGTCTACAACTCCCTGCTCTCCGAGTACGCGGCGATGGGCTTCGAGTACGGCTACTCGCTGGCCCGTCCCGAGTCGCTCGTGATGTGGGAGGCGCAGTTCGGTGACTTCACCAACGGCGCGCAGACGGTCGTCGACGAGTTCATCTCCTCGGCCGAGCAGAAGTGGGGCCAGACCTCCGGCGTCGTCCTGCTCCTGCCGCACGGCTACGAGGGCCAGGGCCCGGACCACTCGTCCGCGCGTCCCGAGCGGTTCCTGCAGCTGTGCGCGCAGAACAACATGACGGTCGCCATGCCGACCCTGCCGTCGAACTACTTCCACCTTCTGCGGTGGCAGGTGCACAACCCGCACCACAAGCCGCTGATCGTCTTCACCCCGAAGTCGATGCTGCGTCTGAAGGCCGCGGCCTCGAAGGCGGAGGAGTTCACGAGCGGCGAGTTCCGCCCGGTCATCGGCGACAGCACGGTCGACCCGGCCGCCGTCCGCAAGGTCGTCTTCTGCGCCGGCAAGGTCTACTACGACCTGGAGGCCGAGCGGGTCAAGCGCGGCGTGACCGACACGGCGATCATCCGCATCGAGCGGCTGTACCCGCTGCCGGGTGCCGAGCTGCAGGCGGAGATCAAGAAGTACCCGAACGCCGAGAAGTACCTGTGGGCGCAGGAGGAGCCGGCGAACCAGGGTGCCTGGCCGTTCATCGCGCTCAACCTGATCGACCACCTGGACCTGGCGGTCGGCGCGGACGTCCCGCACGGCGAGCGGCTGCGGCGCATCTCGCGTCCGCACGGCTCGTCCCCGGCGGTGGGTTCGGCCAAGCGCCACCAGGCGGAGCAGGAGCAGCTGGTGCGTGAGGTGTTCGAGGCGTAGGCCTCAGGCGGTTCGCCCGACAGCAGGGGCCCGGTGCCGAGTTCTCACTCGGTACCGGGCCCTTCGTCTGTTCAGTTCGCCTGCGGTTCGAAGTCCCAGTAGGGGCGGTTGCGGGAGCGGGCCGAGAGGGTGTGGATGTGTTGGGGGCCCAGTGTGGCGGCCAGGTCGGAGAGGGCCTCCTGTTCGACCTTCTCGGCCTGCTGACGGTCTCTGAGGGCGCGTAGGTCGGCCGCGTGGGCGATGCGGGCGGAGAGGGTGAGGGGGTGGGTGCGGCCCAGGATCTCGGTGGCCCTGATGCTGGTGACCCTGCTGAGTTCGGCGGCGGACTCGGGCTCGCCGACGAGGTTGCGCAGGGCCGAGGCGTTGATGGCGCAGCCGAGGGTGTGCGGGTGGCTCTCGCCGAGGGCCGCGGTCATACCGGCCAGCGCCTCCTCGATGACCGCGTGCGCGTGCTCCCGCTCGCCGACGCTGCGCAGGACCAGGGCGTGGTTGGCGCGGGCCCCGATGAGGAAGGGGTGGCCTTCGGACAGCAGCATCTCGTAGCGGGCGATGATGGACTCGCTGGCCTCGCGGGCCTGGTCGATGTCGCCGTGTTCGCGGGCGAAGCAGCTCTGGCTGACCGCGGCGGCCAGGGTGTGCACATGGGTGTCGCCCAGTTTGCGCTCGTAGCCCTCCAGGACGTGGGTGAGCAGTTCCCCCGCGGTGGCACGGTCACCGCCGCGCAGTTTGCACAGGGCCAGGTTGTGCTCGGCGCGCAGGGTGCTCTGGTGGTCCCGGCCCATGACGCGGTGGTATTCGTGCACGTTCTTCGTCTGGGCGGAATCGGCCTCGGAGTACCGGCCCAGCAGGCGCATGTCGATCGCGTAGGACGCCTCGGAGAACAGGGTCCAGGGATGCCGGCCCTTGAGCAGCAGGCGGCGGGCCTCCAGCGTCTGCAGGTCGATGCTCCTGGCCTCCTCGTAGCGGCCCAGCAGCCGCATGGTGTAGCCGAGGTTGTTCAGGGCGTTGAGGGTGCGCGAGTCCTGCTCGCCGAAGAGGTCGCGGTAGGTCGGGTAGAGCCACTGGTCCAGTGCGAGAGCGTCCTCGTACTGGGCGAGTTCGCGCAGGTCGGCGGCGAGACCGCCGGCCATCCGCAGATGGTCCAGGTCGTGCTCGCCGCGGTCCCGGCGGAGTTGCTCCATCGCCGCCCGGTCGATGGCCTCGGTCTCCTGGAAACGGCCGGCGGAGCGCGTCAGGTTGGCGTAGTGGTACGTCAGCTCCCACACGCGGGGGTGCGACTCGCCGAGCAGACGGCGCCAGGCACGCAGGGCGCGCGCGCCGAGTTTGACGCCGGCGGTGTACTCACCCGCGAAGAGCATGTACCGCAGGCAGTTCAGCACCAGCGCCTGTACCTTGCGGTCCTTGCTCTGCAGCACGTCGGCGTACTTCAGGTGCGGCACGATCTCCGCGTACACGTCCCAGTTGCGGGTGTCGGTGGGGCGGCCGGGGTCCGCCTCGGCCAGGGCCCGGCGGACGACCTCGATGAAGTCGCGCCGGTCCCGCTCGGGCATGTCCTTGTGCACGATCTGGTGGACCATGCGGTGCAGATAGACCGACTCGCCCGCGGAGGCGGTCTCGTCCAGGGCCGCCTCGTGCGACTCCAGTCGGACGACCGAGTACTGGCGGAGCTGGTTGATCGCCTTGTTCCACAGCAGCGGGTCGTCCAGCAGTCGGGCGATCTGTTCGGGCAGGTCGTCGTGGGACATCTCCTTCAGCAGCCGGACGGGGATGAACCCGGGGGCGAAGAAGGTGCACAGGCGCAGCAGGTCGACCGACTCGGGGACGGTTTCGCGGAGTTTGTTCAGCAGTATCGACCACGCGGTCTGGAAGGCGAGCGGGAAGTCCGCCGACACCTTGACCACGTCCTGGTCGATGCCGCCCTCCAGGAGGGCGATGTACTCGTCGACGGACAGGTCGGAGTCGTTGAGCCAGCCCGCGGTCTGGTCCAGCAGCAGCGGCAGGTCCTCCAGGGCCTCCGCCAGCTGGTCCGCGTCCGCCTCGGTCAGCCGGGGCGCGCGGCGCCGGATGAAGGCCACCGACTCGTCGCGGGCGTAGACGGGCACTTCGAGCAGTTTGCTGTTGTGCTCGCTCCACTCGGGGTTGCGGGAGGTGATGATCACATGGCCGGGGCCGGTCGGGACCAGGTCCCAGATCTGCTCGGGCTCGTCGGCGCCGTCGAGGATCAGCAGCCACCGGGAGTGGGGGTCGCCGCGGCGCAGTGCGTCCCGGACGGCGCGCAGCCGTTCGCCGTACTCGGGGCCGGTGGACAGGGCGAGTTTGGGGGCCAGTTCGGCGAGCAGGCGGCGGTAGGTGACCCGTTTCTCGGAGCCGACCCACCACACGACGTCGTACTCGGAGCCGAACCGGTAGGCGTACTCGGCGGCCAGCTGGGTCTTGCCCACGCCGGACATGCCGTGCAGCGTGAGGACGCCGGCGCCCGGCTCGCTGCCCTGGAGGAGGTGGTAGGCGTCGTTCAGGAGCGGTTCGCGGCCGGTGAAGCGGGTGTTGCGGCGCGGTACGCCGCCCCAGACGTCGGGCATCGAGGCGGGAAAGCGCGGGGCCGGGCGGGTGACGTCCGCGGTCACGGGGGTGTCGAGCGGCACGTCCAGCCGGTCCAGCAGGCGCCGTTCGGCCTCGTCGGCACCCATGTTGGTGAGGTCGGCCGGGGCGAGGGCGGCGCTGGCGGAGGGCAGGGAGGCGTTGGTGACGGACACCGCGGCGAACCTGGCCGGGTCGGGGGCGACGACCTCGCGCAGGGCCGCGTTCCACTCCTCGTGGGTGCGCGGGCCGAGCTGGAAGTACCACTCGCTGACCAGGATCAGCGTACGGCCCTCGGCCAGGGTGAGGTCGCGCAGCAGGCCGGCCAGGGACTGGTCCGGCGGGGCGTCCCAGCGCAGGTAGACCACCCGCAGACCGCGCCGCTCCAGCCGGTCCCCGATCCACGCCGCCCAGGGCCGGTTGAACCCGGCGAAGCTGATCGTGACGGTCTGCCGCGCGGCCCCTTTCCCGGTGGAGCGGACCGGCGTACGAGCTTCAGACATGCAGCGGCCTCCAGCACGTAGTCCTGAAATCGTAGAACCTCGGCGCGGCCCTGGGGAGTCCGGCGACTGCAGGGGCGTACGCCTCGGTCCGCCGATCTTCCCGCAGCGGAGAGCGGGAAGTCGGCATTTCATCGATTCGTGAGCGGGGGTGCCGGTGGCTGACGCTGTGTCCACAGGGTGCGTACGGCTTTGATGTACGCCTGTGCGCGCGCCGTGTACCCCCGGGGTGCCGGGCGCTCGGCGAGCCGTTCGTGGACGGCGACCATGCCGTCGACGAAGCGCCGGCCCACCGGTGTCAGGTCGGGCGAGCCGACGAGCGCGGGCAGCGCCGCGCCGACCTGGGCGTGGTAGCGGGCGTGTTCGGCCCAGGCGGACTCCGGCCGGGCCGGGTCCGCCAGCGCCCGGCGCTGGAAGAAGTCCGCCAGCGCCAGATGGGAGTAGGCGCCCTGGAGCAGACCGTCGTACGGCCGCGGGTCGGGGCGCCAGGGCGCGAAGTAGCGGGCCTCGGGGCCGGCCCGGTGCAGTTCCGTCATCTCGCTGAGCGCGGCGAGTTTGGTGTGCTGCAGCTCGTGCACGAGGGTGGCGGCGAAGGCCACCGGGGTCGCGGGCGCGCTGCTGAGGAGCGCGCCGAACGCCTCGCGCCGGGTCGCGCTGCAGCTGCCGCGGCCGTCGGCGCCGGGCGGCGGCTCCAGCGGGACCAGGCAGCGCAGCAGGGCGAGCGCCTCGGTGAGCCGCTGCTCGCCGCCGGTGCGCAGCACGGCGGCGGTGCCGGACCAGGTCTGCAGCCATCGCTTGCGTTCGGCGTCGTCGGGGGCCGCGGGGCCGCTCAGCGCGTACTGGCCCGCCTCGCGCGGCGGGACGCGGTAGGGGTCGAGGTCGTCCAGGGGCAGGGGGCCGGCGCCGGGCACCAGCCCGGGCAGGGCGTACGCCGGCGTCCAGGCGGGGGTCGCGGACCAGGCACCGGTGCCCTGCTCCAGGTGCACGGTGACGTGCGGCGCGCCGGGTTGGCGGAGCGTCAGCCGGCCGTCGGCGCAGCGCACCTCGACCCGTACGTCCGCCCGCTCGGCGGTGTGCAGGGCGCCGAGCGAGGGGAGGGTGAGGACGCCCTCGCGCGCGGTGAGCCAGGTGGTGAACGACAGGCCGGCGCGGGCCGCCGCGACCACGGCGACCGCACTGAAGTGCGCCAGGTCGCGCAGGAGTTCGCCGCGGCCGTGCGGCGTGGGCCGGCCGTCACGGGGGCTCAGCCCGGTCAGGCACCGCGTGGCCCAGGGGCCCGTCAGAGGGTGGGTGAGCCGCGCACGGGCCGGGGAGTGCGCGCCGCCGCCGGCGGCCCGGTCGGCCGCCGTCAGCAGCGCCCAGTCGTCCCGCAGCCGGTCCTTGGCCGCGCCGGGGCAGACGGCGGGGCCGGCCGCCTCGGCGGCGTCGAGCACGGCGCGCAGCATGAGCAGCCGCCGGGTGTCCTGGTCGCGGACGAGGAGCGCGAGGGTGTCGGGACCGCCCTCGGTGCGGCCTAGTTCGGCAAGTGCCCGGTCCGGGACCGCCGGAAGTATCACGGGGTGCCCCCTTCGAGAGAGGCCGGGACCGCGGGGCGGGTGCCCCGGGTGTCCCGGGCCAGCCGTCCGGCCACGTGCTGGATGAAGAGCTGCAGGTCCGCGCAGTACACGGACGGGTTACGGAAGCCCTGTCCGGCCCGGTACCGGTGGGCGTAGTGTCCGCCCCCGCACACCGTGACCAGCGGGCAGGCCCGGCACCGGTCGGCCAGGCCCGCCCGGCCGGCCTGGCGTGCCGCGACACCGGGGTGGCGCAGGGCCTGGTCGAAGTCGTGCCGGAAGACGTCAAGACCGGTCTCGGCGGCGCCCTCGTAGGCCGACTTCAGCGAGTCGACCTGCTCGATCGAGCCGTCCGTCTCGACCACGACGGCGTCGAAGGGCTGGAGCCCGAGGGACTCGGTGGCGGCCGGCAGCCCGAGCAGCAGCGCCAGGCACTCCTCGAAGAGCCGCACCCGCGTCTCCCGGTGCCCGGCCGACCACCAGCGGTCGAAGATGCGGCACAGCCAGGCGCCGTGGCGGGTGCCGCCCCAGTGCGGTGGCGGCGCCGACCAGTTCCCGTGCGGCAGCAGCAGGTCCAGCGCGGGCGGGTGAAGGTCGAGCAGCGACTCGTACAGGTCGACCGGGTCGGTCGTGGGGTCGACGACGGTGAGGAGGCCGGCGTACGCCTCGGGGAAGTGCTCGGCGACCAGGCGGGCACCGCGTGCCGCGGCGGGCCAGGAGGGCCGTCCGGTGTGGTCGACGCGGCGGGCGTTGTGCGCGGCGCTGCCGCCGTCGAGGCTGATGCCGATGCGGATGCCGTGCCGGGCGAGGACGGCCGCCCGCTCGCGGGTCAGCAGGGTCGCGTTCGTCTGAACGGTGGCCTGGACGGTGCAGCCGGCGGGAACGCGGGCGCGCACGTCGTCGGTGAAGCGGGCGAGGGTGTCCGCGCCGGCCAGCAGGGGTTCCCCGCCGTGCAGGACGAGGGAGACGGTGGTCAGGGCGTGGCCGTGGGCGTGCCGGGCGATGCGGTCGGCGGTGCGCTGCAGGACGTCGGCGGGGGCGGCGGCCGGGCGGGTGCGCCAGGTGTGGTCGGGGCCCTCGTACAGGTAGCAGTAGCGGCAGGCGAGGTTGCAGCGGCCGTGCATCTTCACGATGAACTGCCGGAAGGGGCGGGGGGATACGGCCGGCGGTCGAGCGGCGGTGTTTCCGGACACTCCAGCACCCCCATGCCGTAGGCCCCCGCCGGCTGCGGTACGAGCGTATGGACGCGCATTCCCGGCAAGTGGCCGGGCGCAAACCCCGCGCGATTGAAGTTGTCTCTTTCTGTTCCTGGTTGACCAATCAGAGGCAGTTGTTGAAGCCCCAGAGCATCTCGCTCGGGCGCTCCGCCCGCTCCCGCAGGCCCGCCAGCACCTCCTTGAGGACGGGATGCTCGACGGTGCGCAGTTCCTCCAGGTCCAGCGCCGCCAGATCCGGCGGCGGCCCGGCGTTCTCCGGTGCGGGTGACTCGTCCGTCGCGCTCATCCCCGTTCCCCTCTCCCCTGTCTCCCCTGCCCGTGTGCTCATTCCAGCTCGGCCAGCCGGAGCACCGTGTCCGCCGCCGTCGGTCCGCCCGTGCCGAGGCTGCCGTCGGGCAGCCGCGACCATTCGGCGCGCGCCGCCCGGTAGGCCTCGCGAGCCGCGCGGGGGCGGGCGGCCGCCTCGTAGGACATACCCCGCCAGTGGTGCGCTTGCGCACCCAGCTCCACCGCGTCCAGTCGCCTGCGCTCGGTTTCGGCCTCCTCCTCGGCCTCCCGCGCCGACTCGGCCGCCGAACGGAAGGCGTCCACCGCGTCGTCGAGGCGGGTGGGCCGGCCCAGGCTCCGGTAGGCCTCGTACTGCGCCTGTCCCAGCTGGAGCCGGCAGCGCGCGGACAGCAGCGGATCGTCCGCGTCCGCCGCCGCCAGGCCGAAGAGGTGCTCGGCCTCCCGCAGATCGACCCGGTCACCGCGCAGCCCGTAGCGCAGGATCAGCGCCCGGCCCAGCATCAGCAGCCGGTACGCCGTGTGCGGGCCGCCGGTGGGCGTCTCCGTACGGCAGTCCCGCAGCACGCGGATCGCCTGCGACAGCGGCTCCCAGGCACGGGCCGGGCTCTCCGCGCCGGCTCGGCGCAGCAGCGCCTCGCCCCACTCGGCGAGGACGTCGGGGTAACCCGCCGCGTCCCGCGGCATGTCCGCCGCCGCCAGCGCGAACGAGTCGGCGGCGGCCCGCAGTTCACGCAGCTCGCCCGACTCGGCGTACCGGGCGGCCCGGACCCGTCCGGCCCGCACATGGAGCAGGGAGCGCAGGCTGCGCCGGGTGGTGCTCGCCAGCGCCTCGTCCAGCCGGTCCTGGGCCTCGGCCAGGTCCCCGCCCGACGCCAGCAGGGCGTCGACCAGGTCGAGGCGGATGCGGACGCCGTCCCGCGCCCGGTCGGCGCCGCCCGGCGCCCCGTCCCGCTCCCCGGCCGCCAACGCGTCGCGCAGGGACCGGGAGGCCTGCTCGGCGTAACCGCGGGCCTGCTCCGGGTCGGTCGTGGCGTCCGCCAGGCGCAGCAGGAGCCGGCCGTGGGCGAGCGGCAGTCCGGGCGGGCGGTGCCGGCGGTCCGGCCAGATGTCGGCGAACGCCTCCAGCATGCCGACCGCGCCCTGGAGCAGGGCGCTGTCACCGCCGAGGCGCCACTGCGTCTCCAGCGCGCCCACCCGCTCCAGGGTCAGCCCCAGCGCCTCCTGCGGGTCCAGTCCGGGCGCGGCGCAGGCCACCGCGTAATCCCTGTCGGCGCGGCTCAGCAGGTCCAGGGCACCGTGCTGGTCGCCGCGGCGCCTGCGGTCGGTGGCCGCCGCGCACAGCACCCGGGCCAGCGCCGCCCGCTCCCGCAGCGCGTGCGGGTGCGCCACGGCCCGCTCGGCGGCCGACTCCGCCTCCCGCAGCAGCTCGGCCCCGCCCTGCACCTCCCACAGCCGCAGCGTGGCGTAGGCGTACTCCGCCCACAGTCCGGGATCGGCACCGGCCGGACGTTCGTGCTCGGTGGCGCCGCGCAGCAGCTGTACGGCGTCGATCGCGTCCTGCACCATGCCCTCGGTGTCGAACCGGGCGAGCAGGTCACGGGCCCGGACCACCGCCGGGTGGCTGGGCCGCTCCCCGGACGGGACGCCGTTGCCCCGGGGGCCGTAGAGACGGAACTGTTCCGGCAGCGGCATGAAGCGCTCCAGTACCCGGGCCGCGACCTCGGCGAAGGGCTGCGGAACCAGCGTGGCCTCGCCGTGGTCGCCGTGGTCTGCGGAGTAGCCCGGCACGGGCGCGTAGGCACGCGCCCGGGGTGCGGCGGACTCCCGGCCGGGCTCGGCGGGCTCCCGGCCGGCCGCGGCCGTGTCGCCGCCGCCGAGCTGGGCGAGGGCCAGGGCCGGGAAGTTGGCGCCGCCCTTGCCGAAGCGCTGCTCGATGTACTCGGAACAGTGCTTGAGGACCAGCACCGCCTCGTCCCGGCCGAGCGTCGACAGCAGCGCCTCACGCACGTCCGGGTCCATCTCGTACCACGGGACGTCACCTTGCCCGTAGTCCTCCCCGGCGCGCTGGACGAGGCCGCCGAGCAGCACCTCCGCGAGTTCGGACGGGCCGGAGCCGGGCAGCATCGTGCGCTGCACCAGCTGCATCACGGGCAGGCACAGCGGGGCGGCGGCCAGATACACGGCGAGGCGGCCGGCGGTCGGGGAGGCCGCGGAACGGAACCTGCTGACCCGCTCCACCGACGTCGGCCTGCGCGTACGGCGCGGCTTCGGCGCGGGCGGCTGGTCCGCACGCACCCAGCCCACGGCCCCCGGCACCGGTCCGGTGCCGGCCCCGGACAGCAGCCGGGCCCACGCCCCGAGCGCCACCGGCTCCGGCGGCAGCACCGGTACGGGCAGCACGCCCGGCGGCGCGACCACCGGGGCACCGTCGGGGGTGCGCACCCGCAGTGCGGTGCCGCCCAGGGTGTCGCCCCGGGTCAGTTCGCCGTACGTCACGGGCAGCCGGGTGCGGTTCCACAGGCGCTGCGGGAGCGGCTGGAGCACCGCGACGGGAGCGAGCCGGGCCAGGTGGTGCAGCAGCCGGTGCGCGTGGCCACTGCGCCACAGCGGGCCCGCGCAGTCGCTGACCAGCAGGGTGATCCGACGCCCGGTGGGGTCGCTCAGCCGGTCCAGGCCGTGCAGCGGGGCCGCCTGGGCGTCCGGGCTGCGGCTGACCGCCGGCTCGCCGTCCGGGCCGGCGTGCAGATGGCTGACCTGGACGTCACCGAAGGCACCCAACTGGGCGAACACCTGGTGCAGCTCGGTGAACAGCCGGTCCCACACCCGCATCGAGGGCGCGCCGTCCAGCACCAGCTGGAGCCGGGCGTCCCCGCGGGTCACGGCGCGCCGGACGGGCAGGATCAGCCCGCCCGCGCGAGCGCTCAGCTCGGCCGTGGCCGTCTCGTCCAGCACCGTGCGCAGCGCGGGCGCGGCACTGCGGTAGGTCTGCAACGGCCGCAGGGCGCGCTGGAGTTCAAGGGGTGCGGGCAGCGCCGGGGCGACGGGCACACCGACCGGCAGCGCCGCGATCCGCCCGTCGCCGCGAGCGCTCGGGGTGCTGTCCCGGGGCAGCGGATACAACGTCACACGGCGGTCGGGCCCGGCGTCGATCGTCTGCGGCCCCTGCCATGGAGCGGCCGGCACACCGAGCCGCTCCGGACCGGTCCCGCCCTGCCCGTGCGTGCCGGTGCCCGCTCCCTCCCCCGAGGACACCGAGACCCGGGCACCACCGGCCGTCCCCTCGCTCCTCCCCTCGCCCCTCCCCTCGCTCTCCCCCTCGCCGTCCGCCCCCGCCCAGCGCGCCAGCCACAAGGCGTCACTCAACCCCTCGGCATCGGGCTCCAGCCCGATCTCCCGCAGCCGGCGCACGAGTTCGGCCAGCGGGTCGCCACCGGCCGCGTCGGAGGGGTCAGGCGGGTGGGGCGGGCCGGACCGGCCGGCCGGGTCGGGTGGGACCGGGCCGTGGCGTGCCGCTGCGTCGGGCATCGGCGCCTCACCTCGAACGGTCGAGTCGCTGGATGAGCAGGTCGGCGAGTCGTTCGCGGCTCGGCGGGGCGGCGGCGGCGGTGAGGTGGATCGCGTTCAACAGCTGGTCGGTGGCGAGGAGTTCCGTGCGGGAGCGCTCCAGGAAACGGGCGATCAGGTCGTCGCCCGCCCGCGCGGCCTCGTCCCCGAGGTGGGCGCGGACGAAGGTGGCGAGCCGGTTGTGGTCGGGCCGGCCCAGCTCCAGATGAATGCACCGGCGCATCAACGGGGCCGGGAAGTCCCGCTCCCCGTTGCTGGTGAGGACCACGAACGGGAAGGCGTGGCAGCGCACCCGGCCGTCGCGCACGCGCACCTTGGTGCCGTCGGCGGTGAGCACCTCGGCCTCACCGTCGGGCAGCCGGTCGGCGATGCGCTGCAGCTCGGGTATCTCGAACTCGCCCTCCTCCAGCACGTTCAGCAGGTCGTTGGGCAGGTCGATGTCGCTCTTGTCGAGTTCGTCGATGAGCAGCACCCGCGGGGTGTCCGAGGGCAGCAGGGCCGTACCGAGCGGCCCGAGCCGGAGGTAACTGCCGATGGCCTCCACGGCTCCGGGACTGCCCGCCGCCGAACCGTAACCCCCCTGCGCGGCGATCTGGACGTCCTGCAGCCGGGCGATGGCGTCGTAGTGGTACAGCCCGTCCTGGAGCGTGGTCCGGCTGACGATGGACCAGCGCAGCACCTCGCCGAGCCCCAGCTCGTACGCCACCGAATGGGCCAGCGTGCTCTTGCCCGCGCCGGGGCTGCCGGTCACGAGCAGCGGGCGGCGCAGATAGAGCGCCGCGTTGATCATCTCCAGCTCTTCCGCGCCGGGCCGGTGCAGTTCCGCCAGGTGCCGGTGCGCGCCGAGCCTGCGGTCCTGCGAGCCGTCGCCGCCCGCGTCCCGGCCGGCGAAGTCCCGCCAGGGCGGCGGCGGAGGCAGCCGGCTCATCCCGTCGTGCGGTTCGCCGGCACCCCGGTAGATGAGCCACTCACTGGATTCGGTCATGTCCGGTCCTCGTCGTCACTCGTCCGCCACGGCAGCCGTCGCACGTGCATCACGGTATCGACCCTCAGGACGCCTGGTAAGAGGATCCGGAGGGAACGCGCGCCCCGCCTCACGGCGCCTCCAGCAGATCTCCGGTGCCGGGCAGGGGCCTGTGCGGATCGTCGTACAACAGCGCTATTCCATGCGCCCAGTAGGCCTCGGTGAGCCCCGCGTGCACCTGCCTGCGCAGCCCGTGCACCACCTCGGGCAGCTGGGCCACGCCGTGGCCGTCGTCGACGACCGTCTTGGCGCCCCGGTGGAACTCTCCGCACACGGACTCGGGTTCCCGCCGCCAGCGGCGCCACACCGCCACCCCGAAGCCGGCGCGCAGGATCCGGCCGAGCGAGGCGGGGTCGCTCTCGTAGCGCAGGTCGCCCAGGCGGCACAGCACCGGGACGTCGTGCGGCGCGAGGCCGCGCAGCGCCGCCGTGTCCGGTACGGGCCTGCGCACCCCGTCGTCGCAGTCCAGCACCTCGGCCCGCGCCTGACGGACGTGCAGCCGGCGCCAGCGGTCCCGCCGCTCGCCGTCCTCGTCGTCGTACGACTCCCAGGCCGCCGCCGGCCAGGCACCGGGGCCCTCCGCCGCCTCGTCGGGCAGCTGGTCGCGGTCCGAGCAGCGCACGAGCACCGGCCGTTCGACACCCAGCGGGACACCGTCGGGCCGCAGCCGCCAGTCGTCCACCGGCGTGCCCAGGAGCAGATGGGGCAGGGCCACATGCAGGGTGGCGGGCCGCCCGGGCTCGTCGCACTGCCGGAAGGCCTCGGTGAGCGGGGCGGCCACCTGGGAGCCGAGGCCGGCCAGCGGGGTGCGCTGGGTCTCGTGCAGCAGTCGCGTCCCGCCGTCCGCGTCCGCCATGGAGACCGACCAGTCGCAGTGGTCGGGCTCCCAGCCCCGGCGCAGCACCACCAGCAGCACGGACGGGCCGGGCGGCGCGAGAGACGGATGCGGTGCGGGGCGCTCCGCCGGCAGCCGGCCGGGGTCGTCGTCGGCCCGCTCGTGACCGGGACGCACCGGATGCGCCGGATGCGCCCGGCCCAGCAACTCGGTGCGCCGACGGGCGAGTTCGGTGCGGTAGCCGCTGTCCAGTCCCGTCGACGCGTGCCGCACCCAGTCCCACAGGGCCCGTTCGGCGGCGCGCACGCTGGGCGTCCGGTCGCGGTCGGCGGCCAGGATTCCCATCGCGTAGTCGATGACGAGCCTGCGCGCCCCGTCCTGCCGCGCGTGCTCATAGAGCACGCCCAGGCCGTCCCGCCAGCCGCGCGGGGCGGGCACCAGGGACGGGAGCCGGAAGCCCGGCAGGGAGGCGAGGATGCCGAGCAGGCCTCGGGTGCTGGCCGGGGGCGGCAGATCGGCCAGCCGGCCGAGCAGTTCACCGCGCTCGTGCGGACTGAGCGCACGTCCGGGGCGTGCGCCGAGTTCCCCCTGGATGTCGGCCCAGGTGGGGGCCGGCGAGTCGGAGGGCTGCTGGCGGTCACGGTGATAGCGGTCGTGGGCGTGGAAGACCGCTTGATAGAGGTCGCCGTGGTGGACGCCGCTCGGGGGGACGCCGGTGGGGGTGAGGCCGTTGGAGAGGCCGGTTGCGGTGAGGCCGCTGGGGAGGCCGCTGGGGAGACCGGTTGCGGTGAGGCCGCTGGGGAGTCCGGTGGGGTCGAGGTCGCCGGGGAGTCCGGTGGGGTCGGGGTCGCCGGGGTCGAGGTCGCCGGGGTTGAGGTCGCTGGGGTGGATGCCGCGGGGGTTGAGGTCGCTGGCGTGGATGCCGCGGGGCTTGAGGTCGCTGGGGTTGAGGTCGCCTTCCCGGGGGCCGGTCCGGGGGGAGCCGCTGGGGTGGGGATCGGTCGGGTGGTCGGCGTTCGGGAGGGAACCGCTCGCATGCGGACCGGTCCCGTGGTCGGCGTTCGGAAGCGGACCGGTCGCGTGCGGACCGGTCGCGTGGTCGGCGTTCGCGGCGGCGCCGCTCGGATACGGACCGCTTACCGGGGCGGCGTCCGGGAGGGAAGCGATCGGATACGGGCCGCTCGCGGGGGCGGCGTTCGTGACGGAGCCGCTCGGATACGGACCGCCTGCCTGGCCGGCATCCGGGAGCGGCCCGCTCGGACGGGGACCGCTCACCTGATCGGCGTCGCGTCCCGTCCCGGCTGCTCCCGTCGGTGCCCGGAGGGTGCGTAACTGCTCGACCCCGATGGACGTGCCCCCCGCCCCCTGGTCCGCGCGTGACTTCAGGACGCCGACGACCTCACCGCGCACGGGGTCGATCACCGGCCCGCCCGAGACACCGGGCGGCAGATCGTTCTGCCCGAGTCGCACCTGCTCCTCCGGCGACCACGCGCTGATCGTGCCCTGGACGGAGAGGTACCCGTCCAGGATCTCCAGCCGGCCCCGGGCGCCCGTCCAGCCCGCGTAGTACACCCTGTTCCCGCCGAAGTGCGGGTTGGGACGCTCGGAGACGTACACGCACGTGTGCCCGACGGGCTCGCGGAGCCGGACCAGCGCGAGATCGGGCGCGGGCCAGCTCCCCGGGAGGAGTCGGCCGGCCTGCTCCGGCAGGGTCGCCGCCACCTCCGCCGGCACGGCGCACGGGTCCTCGTAGGGGCTGGTCCGGTACACCACGGTGACCTCGCCCCCCTCTTCCGCGTGAACCACGTGCGCGCAGGTCAGAACCCAGTTCGGCGCCACGAAGAAACCGCTGCCGAGAAAGCCGCCGGGCTCGTCGGGGGCATACCCGGCACCCGAGCGATGAATGCGCACGGTCGCCGCGAGAACGAGTTCACGGAGGGCAAGCCGGGCAGCATCGGAGCCGTCCGGTGCGCCCCCGTCGTACCGCTCCGTCATGCCGCGCCCCCGACGCCGCCGCCCGCGACACCTCCGTGCGCCCGAACGCCGGTCGACGCGCCGGTGTGGGGGGCGTCGGCGACGGAGGACCGGGACGCGTTGCCGGGAGTGCGGGAGCCCTGGGACGGGGCCGGCGGTGTGTCCGGGTCCGGCGGGCCGTCCCCGTGCCAGGTCAGGGTGACCGTGAGCGCGGCCTTGGCCTCGCCGTCGGCGAGCAGGCCCACCACCTTTCCGGCCTTGGCGGTCAGCTCGATGCCGAACTCGACGCTCACCTCGTCCGGCCGCACCGCCCGCAGCGGACCGGACAGCGACCGTGCGACACCGGTGATCAGCGACTGGAGGCTCTCGACGCTCGCCTCCACGCGTTCGGCGAACCCGGTGTCCGTGTACGACAGTCCCCCCGACGGCAGTCCCCCCGGCGGCGCGGACAGTTCCTCGGCCCCTGATATCCGGGCCCACACCGGCGTCCCGTCCGGCAGCTGGATCCGCGCTACCCGCGTGGACTCCGCATTTCTCGACTCCGCGTCCCTCATGCTCCCCCGTCCCCTCGCCCCGTCGGGACCGCCCGCCCGCCGAGCCGGACGGCTGCCTATTATTTTCCTGTTCTCGCCAGGCTCCTCAGGCGGAAATGCGGCATCTTCCACCTCTCACAGGTTGAGGGTTCTTCCCGCCCGGGAGCGGCCCTACCCCTGCACTGAACGACGGAGCGGCATCCATGTACTTCACCGACCGAGGAATCGAAGAACTGGAGAAGCGGCGCGGCGCGGAAGAGGTCACCTTCGAGTGGCTCGCCGAGCAGCTGCGTACGTTCGTCGACCTGAATCCCGACTTCGAGGTACCGGTGGAACGGCTCGCGACCTGGCTGGCCCGCCTGGACGACGAGGACGACGAGTAGTCCGGCAGCACGCCCCGCCATCCTCGTCCCGCATCACGCACGACGCCCACGCAGCGCCGGGTGCGCCACGTTCGGCGCCCCGGCGCCGGTCGTGCTGCGCGTCGGTTCCCACGAACGGGTGTCTTGACTTTCCGTGACCACGATATATCGTGAATTGAGAAAGACGCGATATGGCGTGTCACGACCGCGCTTGGCCTTCGCCGCGCCCGAGGAGGTCCCCATGCCCGAGTGGTCCGTCACCGAGCCCCAGAAGCTGACCTTTGACACCCGCGTGAGCGACCTCCAGGTCCGCGTCGTCAACGGAACGGTGAACGTGGTGGGCACGGACGAGGGTTCCGCCCGTCTCGAAGTCTCGGCGATCGAGGGCCCACCCCTCGTGGTCACCCAGCAGGGCGACACCCTCACGGTGGCCTATGAGGACCTGCCCTGGAAGGGTTTCCTCAAGTGGCTCGACCGCAAGGGCTGGCGGCGCAGCGCCGTCGTGTCCCTGGCGGTCCCCGCCGACACGCGCGTGGAGGTGGGCGTGGTCGGCGCCGGCGCGGTCGTCTCCGGCATCCGCGGCCCCGCGGTGGTCAAGGGGGTGACCGGCGACACGACCCTGGTCGGCGTCTCCGGTCCGGTCCGCGCGGACACCGTGTCGGGGAACCTGGAGGCCCAGGCGGTCACCGGCGACCTGGGCTTCAAGTCCGTCTCCGGCGACCTGACGGTGGTCGAGGGCTCCGGCCGTTCCGTCCGCGCGGAATCCGTCAGCGGCTCCATGATCGTCGACCTGGACCCGGACGGCCCCACGGAGGTCAACCTCACCAGCGTCTCCGGCGAGATCGCCATCCGCCTGCCGCATCCGGCAGACGCCGAGGTGGAGGCGAACACCGCGAGCGGCACGATCTCCAACGCCTTCGACGGTCTGCGGGTGCACGGCCAGTGGGGCGCCCACAAGATCACGGGACGCCTGGGCGCGGGCACGGGCAGACTCCGGGCCACCACGGTCTCCGGCTCGATCGCCCTGCTGCGCCGCCCGCCGCGCGAGGACGAGGCGGACACCTCGGGGGACGCCGGGCCCACCGAGCCGTCACGGAAGCCGGGCACCGCCCCGGCCGACGGCACGACCGACAAGAAGGTGCTCTGACATGCCCCCCGTCTTCGCCCACGGGCGCCTGCGCCTGTATCTGCTCAAGCTGCTCGACGAGGCCCCGCGCCACGGCTACGAGGTGATCAGGCTCCTCGAGGAACGCTTCCAGGGGCTGTACGCCCCCTCGGCGGGCACGGTCTACCCCCGGCTGGCCAAGCTGGAGGCCGAGGGCCTGGTCAGGCACACCACGGAGGGCGGCCGCAAGGTGTACGCCATCACGGACGCAGGCCGTGCCGAACTGGCCGACCGCAGCGGCGAGCTGGCCGATCTGGAGCTGGAGATCCGCGAGTCGGTCGCGGAACTGGCCGCCGAGATAAGGGCCGACGTGCGCGGCGCGGCCGGCGACCTGCGCCGCGAGATGCGCGCGGCCGCGTCCGAGGCCCACCGGAACGCGAAGACGGGCGCGGGCGGCGCGGGCCCCTCCGGGGAGTACGGCGACCTCACCGACAAGGATGCCTGGCGGGCCGCCAAGGAGGAGATGCGCCGCGTCAAGCAGGAGTGGAAGGAGCAGGCCCGCCGCGCCAAGGACGAGAGCCGCCGGGCCCGCGAGGAGGCCCAGCGGGCCCGCCGCCAGGCCCAGGAGGCGCAGACGCGGGCGCGGGCCCAGGCGCAGGAGGAGATGCAGCGCATCGCGCGCCAGGTCCAGGATCGCGTCCAGGACCACTTCGCGCACGGCGACTGGCCGACGGGCGTCCGCGAGGGCCTGTCCGAACTGGCCAGGGAGCTCGGCGACTTCGGCAAGAACTGGGGCTATTCCCGCACCCCCGAGGAGCCGGCGTCCAAGTCGGCCGCCGCAGCCACGGACGTGCACTACGTCCCGCCCACCGAGGACTTCCCGGCCGAGTACGAGCCTTCCTGGGCGCACGAGGACCTCACCGGCGACCCGGTCCGCGACCTGGACCGCCTCCTGGACCGCTTCCGCGACGACATCCGCGACGCGGCCCACGACCATGGCGTCACCCACACCCAGCTCCGCGACGCCCGCCGCCACCTGTCGACGGCGGCGGCCCACATCGGCGCACTGCTGCGGTCACCGCAACCCTGACGGAAGCACGGAGCGGGCCCGGACACCCGGGCCCGCCCGACGACCGTTCTGCCCGAAGCGGGAGATCTCAGGAGGTGGTGAGCACGATCTTTCCGAACTGCTCGCCGGAAGCGAGCCGTTCGAAGCCCTCACGGGCCCGGTCCAACGGCAGTTCCTCGTCGATGACGGGCCGTACGCCGGTCGCGGCGCAGAAGGAGAGCAGGTCCTCCAGCTCCTCCTTGGTGCCCATGGTGGAACCGACGACCTTCAGCTCCAGGAAGAAGATCCGGGTCAGCTCGGCATGCGAGGGCCGGTCCCCGCTGGTGGCGCCGGAGATGACGATCGTGCCGCCGGCCCGCAGGGACTTCACCGAGTGGGACCAGGTGGCGGCGCCCACGGTCTCGATGACGGCGTCCACCCGTTGCGGCAGCCGCGCTCCGGGCTCCACGGCCTCCACGGCCCCCAGTTCCAGGGCCCGCTTCCGCTTGGCCTCGTCCCGGCTGGTGGCGAAGACACGGAGCCCGGCCGCCTTGCCGAGCACGATCGCGGCCGTGGCGACACCGCCGCCCGCGCCCTGCACGAGAACCGAGTCACCGGGCCGTACCCCGGCGTTGGTGAACAGCATCCGGTACGCCGTCAGCCAGGCCGTCGGCAGACAGGCGGCCTCGGCGAAGGACAGCTCCTTGGGCTTGGGCAGGACGTTCCAGGTCGGCACGGCGACCTGCTCGGCGAAGGTGCCCTGGTAGCGCTCGGTGAGGATGGAGCGCGGCTCGTTCGGGCCGACGCCGTGGCCGGTCTGGCCGATGACGGAGTGCAGGACGACCTCGTTGCCGTCCTCGTCGATTCCGGCGGCGTCGCAGCCGAGGATCATCGGCAGCCGGTCCTCCGGGAGGCCGACGCCCCGCAGGGACCAGAGGTCGTGGTGGTTGAGGGAAGCGGCCCGCATCTGGATGGTGCTCCAGCCGGGCCGGGCCTCGGGGGCCGGACGCTCCCCCAACTCCAGGCCGGTGAGCGGCTGGTCGCGGTCGATTCGGGCGGCGTAGACAGCGAACATGCTGCCGACGATAGGTGGGCTGATCAACCGAGGGAACCACGAGGCCCTGTGACACATGCCCTCTTGCGCAGGGGCACCCATCCAGCGCAGCCCGGCACCGACGCCATCGAGGGCCTTTTCAACACCCGAGTCGGATGGGCGGGCGGAAAGGGGAAATGGCCCCGCCCGAACGGACGGGGCCATTCCATGCAACGTCAGTGACGAGCAACGCCCTCGGCGCGGGCAGCAGCCGCAACCGCCGCCGTGACCGCCGGAGCAACCCGCTCATCGAACGGAGACGGAATCACATAGTCGGCGGCAAGGTCGTCCCCCACCACCGCGGCCAGAGCCTCAGCCGCAGCGATCTTCATCCCCTCGGTGATCCGAGTGGCCCGCACCTGCAGCGCGCCCGCGAAGATGCCCGGGAACGCCAGCACGTTGTTGATCTGGTTCGGGAAGTCCGACCGCCCGGTCGCGACGACCGCCGCGTACCTGTGCGCGACGTCCGGGTGCACCTCGGGGTTCGGGTTGGCCATCGCGAACACGAAGGCGCCCTTCGCCATGGACGCCACGGCCTCCTCCGGAACCGTACCGCCGGAGACACCGATGAACACGTCGGCGCCCGCGAGGGCGTCCTCCAGCGAGCCGGTGACGCCCGCCTTGTTGGTGAAGCCGGCCAGCTCGCGCTTGACCGGGGTCAGGTCCTCCCGGTCGGCCGACACGACGCCCTTGCGGTCCGCCACCGACACGTCCCCGATGCCGGCCTCGACCAGCATCCTGGCGATGGCGACACCGGCCGCGCCGGCGCCCGAGATGACGGCCCGCAACTGCCCGATCTCACGGCCGCTCAGCCGCGCCGCGTTCCGCAGCGCCGCGAGTGTCACGACGGCCGTACCGTGCTGGTCGTCGTGGAAGACCGGGATGTCGAGGCGCTCCTGCAGCCGGCGCTCGATCTCGAAGCACCGGGGCGCCGAGATGTCCTCGAGGTTCACTCCGCCGAAGGAGGGAGCGAGCCGGACGACGGTCTCGACGATGTCGTCCACGTCGGTGCAGTCGAGCGCGATCGGCACCGCGTCGACGCCGCCGAACTGCTTGAACAGGATCGCCTTGCCCTCCATCACCGGGAGGGAGGCCTGGGGACCGATGTCCCCGAGTCCGAGCACGGCCGTACCGTCCGTCACGACGGCGACCACCGAGGACTTCCATGTGTAGTCGTTGACGAGCTCCGGCTGCTGAGCGATCGCGGTGCACACGCGCGCGACACCGGGCGTGTACGCGAGGGAAAGGTCGTCCTTGTCACGGATCGGCACGGTGGCCTGCACGGCCATCTTGCCGCCGCGGTGCAGCGCGAACGCCGGATCGAAGGAATCGAGGGGCTCGGCCCCGCCGTCCTGATCCGTTGTGCTGTCGCTGCGAGGATTGACGATCTCCGCTGCCACTTTGTTTTACCCCTTAGGTATGCATGGTTTGAGGGTCGACCACTCCTGGTGAGGGGTGGGCGGGCACCGCGTACGGCCCGATTGCTGATACGTACGAGCACATACGCGACGGGCGCGCCGCACACGCGCCCTGAGCCCCGGATGAGGGGTGTAAAGAACCTTCTTACCGGACGGACGGCGCTCACGACGAGTCCAATAGGCGCAAGGTCACACTCGGAACCGGAAAGCCGCCGTGAGGTGACGCGCGGCTGACAACCGCGCCCAGCGCGCGAAGACGTCGTACGCAGGCGCATGAGCTGACCACATCGTGAGATGCGTCGAAGATTTTCCGGCCATATGGCTGGATTCCCGCAGATGGTTCGGTGCTGTTGAACCAAGGTGTACCGACCTGAGGCGGTTTCGGGGGTCACCCGTTATCCGATTTTGACATAGTCAGCCCCCTGAACGGCGTAGTCCAAATGGCAAGATGCGGTAAACCCACGAGGTCGCGACACCCGAAGGTGTGTGTTCTCGTCGACCCATCGGCACCTCTTCCCATACGCCGGAGGAACCACGATGACCGCAAGCTCCACCCGTCGTACGACCGCCGCACGCTCCCGTCTGGCAGCGGTCGGTGCGATCGCGGTCGCGGGCGCCCTGCTGCTCACCGGCTGCGGTGACCAGACCAAGCACAACAACACGGGCTCCGGCTCCAGCAGCGCTCCGCTGGCCGACAAGCTCCCCAAGGACATCAGGGACAAGGGAAGGATCGAGGTCGGTTCGGACATCAAGTACGCCCCGGTGGAGTTCAAGGACTCCTCCGGCAAGGCCGTCGGTCTGGACCCGGACCTCGCGGCGGCCCTGGGCAAGCAGCTCGGCGTGACGCTGGAGTTCCAGGACGGCACCTTCGACGGTCTGCTCACCGGTCTGCGCTCCGGCCGCTTCGACATCGCGATGTCTGCGATGACGGACAACAAGGACCGCCAGCAGGGCATCGACCCGGACACCGGCAAGAAGGTCGGCGAGGGCGTCGACTTCGTCGACTATCTGACCGCCGGTGTCTCGATCTACACCCGCAAGGGTGACACCCAGGGCATCAACGGCTGGTCGGACCTGTGCGGCAAGAAGATCGCCGTCGAGCGCAGCACCGTCTCGGAGGACCTGGCCAAGCAGGAGGCCAAGAAGTGTCCGGGCGGCAAGAAGCTCACCATCGAGCCGTTCGACGACGACCAGCAGTCCCAGACCCGGCTGCGCTCCGGCGGAGTGGACGCGGCCTCCTCCGACTTCCCGGTCGCCGCGTACGCGGTGAAGACCTCCGGCGGCGGCAAGAACTTCCAGATCGTCGGCCAGCAGGTGGAAGCGGCCCCGTACGGCATCGCCGTGTCCAAGAAGGCCACGCAGCTGCGCGACGCCCTGCAGGCCGCGATGAACGCGATCATCAAGAACGGCGAGTACGCGAAGATCCTCCAGAAGTGGGGCGCCCAGGACGGCGCCGTCAAGGAGTCCGCGATCAACGGCGGCAAGTGACCCGCGGAAGCAGACGAAGCAGAAGCGGCCACCGAGAGGCAACACCCGTGACTGACATCCAGAAGACGGCCGGAGAGAGCCCCGGGGAGAACAGCGCTCCCCCAGCCGGCCCGGAGGCCATCAAGGCCATCCCGGTCCGGCACTACGGGCGATACGTTTCCGCCGTCGTCGCCATCGCGATCCTCGTCGGGATCGTCTACGCCTTCAGCCAGGGCGACATCAACTGGCACGCGGTGCCGGACTACTTTTTCGACCACCGGATCACGACCGGTGTCTACAAGACCCTCCTGCTGACGGTCCTGTCGATGCTGATCGGCATCGTCGGCGGCATCGTCCTCGCGATCATGCGGCTGTCGAAGAACCCGGTGACCTCGTCGATCGCCTGGTTCTACATCTGGTTCTTCCGCGGCACCCCGGTCCTGGTCCAGCTGTTCCTGTGGTTCAACCTGGGCCTGGTCTTCCGCTACATCGACCTGATGCCGCTCTACAAGGACGAGTGGTCGAACTTCATGACGCCGCTGCTGACGGCGCTGCTCGGCCTGGGTCTGAACGAGGCGGCGTACATGGCCGAGATCTGCCGTGCGGGCCTGCTCGCGGTGGACGAGGGGCAGACCGAGGCGGCCCACGCGCTCGGCATGAGCCACGGCAGGACGCTGCGCCGGGTGGTCATCCCGCAGGCGATGCGGGTGATCGTGCCGCCGACGGGCAACGAGGTCATCAACATGCTGAAGACGACCTCG
The DNA here is from genome assembly GCF_040634095.1 of Streptomyces sp. NPDC007205. NCBI lineage: Bacteria > Bacillati > Actinomycetota > Actinomycetes > Kitasatosporales > Streptomycetaceae > Streptomyces > Streptomyces sp. NPDC007205. Next base: position 213,217 of record NZ_JBEYEW010000007.1, on the reverse strand, counting down.
CTCGTGGCGGCCGTCCAGTATCCCGAGCTGTTCCGCTACGCCCAGGACATCGGCCAGAACTCCGGCGCCCCGGTGGAGATGTACTTCCTCGCCGCGGCCTGGTACCTGATCATGACCTCGGTGCTGAGCGTGGGCCAGTACTACATCGAGCGCTATTACGCCCGCGGTTCCAGCCGCCAGCTGCCGCCGACGCCGTGGCAGAAGGTGAAGGCGAACATGTTCTCGCTGGGCCGTCCGAGGGGAGCGGTGGGCGCGGCATGAGCGACGAGCTGAGCAAGACGCAGGACGCGCCGGCCACGGGCACGGTCCCGATGGTCAGGGCACAGGGCGTGCACAAGTCCTTCGGCCACGTCGAGGTGCTCAAGGGCATCGACCTGGAGGTCAAGCCGGGCGAGGTGTTCTGCCTGATCGGCCCCTCGGGCTCGGGCAAGTCGACCTTCCTGCGGTGCATCAACCACCTGGAGAAGATCAACGCCGGCCGGCTGTACGTCGACGGCGAGCTGGTCGGCTACCGCCAGCAGGGCGACAGGCTGTACGAGCTGCGCGACCGCGAGGTCGCCCTGAAGCGCCGGGACATCGGCATGGTCTTCCAGCGCTTCAACCTGTTCCCGCACATGACGGCACTGGAAAACGTCATGGAGGCGCCGGTGCAGGTCAAGGGCGTGAGCAAGACGCAGGCCCGGGAGCAGGCCATACGGCTGCTGCAGCGCGTGGGCCTGGCCGACCGGGCCGGGCACTACCCGTCGCAGCTCTCCGGCGGCCAGCAGCAGCGGGTGGCCATCGCCCGGGCCCTGGCGATGGAGCCCAAGCTGATGCTGTTCGACGAGCCGACCTCGGCCCTGGACCCGGAGCTGGTCGGTGACGTCCTCGACGTCATGCGGGATCTCGCCGAGTCCGGCATGACGATGATCGTCGTCACCCATGAGATGGGCTTCGCCCGCGAGGTGGGCGACAGTCTGGTGTTCATGGACGAGGGCGTGGTGGTCGAATCCGGCCATCCCCGCGACGTCCTGACGAACCCGCAGCACGAACGGACCCAGTCGTTCCTGTCGAAGGTCCTCTGACCGCACACCGGCGAGGGGCGGTACGGATGTTCCGTACCGCCCCTTCCTGCGCGGCAGCCTCAGAAACGACCCGCGAGTTCACCGGTGAGGGTGGTGAGGATGCCGTCGTCTTCCTCTTCTTCCTCGGCGTTCTTCGCAGCCGCCTCGCCGTGCGTACGGCCATGGGCGGGCTCGGGCCGGGCGACCGATTGCGCAAGGGTGGACTTTTTCGAGGTGGCCGCGGCTGCACCCGTCATTCCGATCGTGGCGAGCAGAACGGGGGTAGCGACAGCGATGGCCAGGGCCCTACGTGCGAACACGACTTCCTCCGCATTTGGGATGATATTTCGCCGCCTAGCTACCCGGGCATTCATTCCAAAAAACCGCTCATCGAACTAACCACTCGCACGGCCCCGGCCCCGCCCGGGCGACCGGTCATGCCCTCCACCACGCCGGACCCCTAAGCTCGCGTAATACCCTGAACACACGACCGGCTGTTACCCGACCGCAGATACGACCATGAAGCGCCTGGTAAGGACTACAAGTGGAACTGGCCTATTACTCGGATTACGCCGTCCGTCTCGTCAACACCGAGGAACCGGCCCGGGGCAAGGACTCGCTGACCTCGGTCGAGGCCGTCCGCGACCTCTTCGGCGACAACTCGTCGGCGGCCCGCCGCGCCACCGACGCCGATGTCACCCGCTTCCGCTCGGTACGGGCCCGGCTGCGTGCGGTCTTCGAGGCGGCCGACAAGGGCGACGAGACCCTGGCCGTCGACCTGCTGAACTCACTGCTGCTGGAGTTCCCGGTGTCACCCCAGATCTCCGGCCACGACCACCGCGACGATGACGGCCGCCCGCTGTGGCACATGCACCTGGCCGACCACCCCTCCAACGCCACCGCCGGCTACGCGGCCATCGCGGCGATGGGCCTCGCCTTCCATCTGACGGAGTACGGCGTCGACCGCCTCGGCCTGTGCGAAGCCGCGCCGTGCCGCAACGCCTACCTCGACACCTCCACCAACCGCTCCCGGCGCTACTGCTCCGACCGCTGCGCGACCCGCGCCAACGTGGCCGCCTACCGGGCCCGCAAGCGCCTGGAGGCCGACCGGTCGGCGAGCAGCGGCCTGGCGGCCGAGAGCGCCCAGCGCACCAGCGTCAGCGGCGAACGCTGACCGGCCGGGAGCGGCCGGTACCTGAAGCGCGCCGTGCCCAGCACCAGCTCGTCCGGCACAACGCCGTAGTCGGTGCTGTCCCCACCCGCGTAGGGATTGTCCCCGAGCACCCACCAGCCGCCCTCGCGCCGCTCCACGGCACGCTTGACGACGAGCAGGTCCTGCTGGAACGGATGGCGCAGGACGACGACGTCCCCCGGCCTGACCGAGGCCCCGTACTGCACCAGCAGCCGGTCCCCGTGACGGAGCGTGGGCACCATGGACGGGCCGGTCACCTCGGCCAGCCCGAACGGCGCCACCGCCCTCCCCCGCTCGGTCTCCTGCGACAGCTCCGGCATCCCCGGCACCTCCCCGGTCCGTTCCTCCACCAGTCTCAGTCTGACCCTGGACTTTTGTCCTAAGCCCTAGGGGGCACCCGAGAAATCGCCTTCTGCAGGGAGTAATGTCGCACCTGAGAAGACGATCACGAGGAAGGAATGCTCCATGCTTTCCCGCCTGTTTGCCCCCAAGGTCAAGGTCAGCGCCCACTGCGACCTGCCCTGCGGCGTGTACGACCCGGCCCAGGCCCGCATCGAGGCGGAGTCGGTGAAGGCCGTCCAGGAGAAGATGGCCGGTAACGACGACCCCCACTTCCAGGCACGCGCCACCGTCATCAAGGAGCAGCGCGCGGAGCTCGCGAAGCACCACGTCTCCGTGCTCTGGAGCGACTACTTCAAGGCCCCGCACTTCGAGAAGTACCCCGAGCTGCACCAGCTGGTCAACGACGCCCTGAAGGCCCTCTCGGCCGCCAAGGCGTCCACCGACCCGGCGACGGGCCAGAAGGCGCTGGACTACATCGCCCAGATCGACAAGATCTTCTGGGAGACCAAGAAGGCCTGAGGCCTTCTCTCCCTTGCGCCAGGGGCTCGGCCGGTTTCTCCGGCCGGGCCCCCGTCCGTACCCATGCCGGCCGATGTGATCGGCGAGGATCGTGCTGCGGGCATCCCTACGCGACCGAACTGCCAGGAGCGATGTCCAGGCCGGGCAGAGCAAGGTCGGGCCGTTCGTCGCGGTGGCCGCGCCTTACGGTCGACCGGCGCCCAGAGCATGTGAGAGCGCACGGGCGCAGGTTCTCACGGCGGAGAGCACGGAGTCGCGGACCTTGCCGTCGGCGCAGACGCGCTCAGCCGCTCCTGTGACACTCACCGCGGCGACAGCTGCCTTTCTTCTGTCGCGGATCGGTGCCGCGAGGGAGACCATGCCGTCGTGCTTTCATCAAAGTGCACCACCCTGCCGGTCTCCGGGACTTGCCGTGCGGCGAGGGGCCGAAGGGCATGGTGGACGATCAGCACTCCGGAGCCGTGGGGCACACCCACGTGCACCGCCTCCCCGGTGCTCCGGGCCAAGTCGTCGGCCCAGAGCAGGGCATGAGCACGCAATTCGTGGAGACAGGACGCGATGTCGGACGGGCCGAACTGGCGCTCGCCCGTGGCGAGCAGCCGCAGCACGGCCGCGGCTCGGGACAGGGACTGGATGGTGCCTGGCATCTGGCCGCCTCCGTTTCCTCGGTCGGCGCCGCTCGGCGCCGCTTCGTGTGTGAGGACCGTGGCGGCAGGTCGTCACGGCTGTCCGCGCTCATGACCAGCAGGGATCCGATCATGTTGCCCCACGTCACCCGTGCCGGCCGGCGCAAGCTGCACGTCCTGGCCTCGCCCGGAGCCGTCACGGCGATCGAGGCGCTGGCCGCGGTCTCGCCGTCGCTGCCGGTGGAGAGCCTGCGCGAAGCCCGTACCGGTAGCCGCCTGCAGCGCGCCCGCGTCTGCTACGGCCACCTCGGCGGCGGCCTCGCCGTGGCCCTTACCGATCAGCTCGTCGTGGCGGGGGTCGTGCGTCCCTCAGGCCCGGCCGCCCCAACGACCGTGCCCTCACCCTCACCGATACCGGATACCGCCGGTCCACCGAGCTCGCGATTCCGCGTCGGAGCATTGAGGTGACGGACGAGGGCGCAGGTCAGGGCGTGGCGGCCGGGCCCGGTGGGAGGTGCACCGTCATGATCAGGTGGCAGGTCTCGGTACCCGCGCCGCGGTAGGTGTGCGGGGTGTCGCCGTCGAACGTGGCGGTCTGGCCGGCCTTGAGAGTGTGCTCGGCGGCGTCGACCACCAGGGTCATACGGCCGGCGGTGACACTCACGGTTTCCACGACTCCGCCCTGGTGGGGATGGCTGGCGTACTCCTCGTCCGGTTCCAGTCGCCAGCGCCAGACCTCGACCGGGGCCGGGCCGGAGGTCGTCAGCATGAGCCGGGCCTCGCTGCCGCGTTCTCCGGTCCACAAGGGGGCGACCGTGTCCGCGTCCACCACGCGGACACGGCCTTCGGAGGGTCCCTGCATCAGCGCGGACACCGAGATGCCGAGGGTGTCGGCGAGCCGGACCAGGGTGGCCAGATTGGGGTTGCCCTGCGCTTTCTCCAGCGCCACCAGGGCACCCTTGCTGACCTGGGCGCGCCGGCTGAGCTCGTCCAGGGACAGGCCCGCGCGGGCCCGGGCCGCCCGTACGTTCTGTGCGACCGTCCGCAGGGCCGCGGCCGTCTCAGCCACCTGCTCACCATCCTTACGCCGTCACAGCTCAGTGGAATGTACCGCCCGGTCGTTCGGTTGACATGGAGCGGTCGTTTCGTTGTACTGTTCAGTCGTTCCATCGTAATCGTAAGGGATGTACTGTGATCGCTCTGCTGCTGGCCCTCGGCAGCTCACTCGCTTACGGGTGCGCCGACTTCCTCGGCGGCCTCGGTGCCCGGAAGGCCCATGTGCTGCGCACCGTGATGGTCGCGGCCCCGGCCAGTCTCGCGGTCGAGCTGCTGCTGTGGCCGGTGCTCGGCGCCTCGTTCGGCACCGCGGCCCTCGGCTGGGGCGCCGCGTCCGGGGTCGCCTCCGCCGCCGCGTTCGCCCTGCTCTACCGCACCCTGGCGATCGGCCCGATGAACGTGCTGTCGCCCGTGACCGCGCTGGTGTCCGCCGCGCTGCCGGTCGGTGTCGGGCTGCTTCAGGGCGAGCACCTGACCGCAGCAGGCCTGGTGGGACTGCCGCTCGCGCTGGTGGCGGTCGTGCTGGTCAGCGCCGGACACGGCGGCGGTTCGGCGCGCCCCTCCCGTACGGCCCTGCTGCTGGCCTTCGGTGCGGGCGCCGCCATCGCCCTTCAGCTGATCTTCCTGCACCAGGCGCCGTCCGGCAGCGGGGTGGCACCGCTGATCACCGGCCGGGCCGTCTCGTCGGCCGTCACCCTGGCCGCGGCCGGGCTGATGCGCCACAGGCTGGGCTCCGACCGGCCCGCGTACGCCATGGCGGCAGCCGCGGGCGTGCTGGACTCGCTGGCGAACCTGCTGTTCCTGCTCGCCGCCCGCAGCGGGGACCTCACCGTCGTCGCCGTGGTCACCGCGCTCTACCCGGCCGGCACGGTCCTGCTCGCCCGCGGCGTGCTCGCCGAACGCATCCACCGCGGTCAGCTCGTCGGCCTCGGCACCGCAGCCGTCGCCGTCAGCCTCCTCGCTCTGACCTGAGCCCTGGCCGAGCCCTCACCACAGGAGCAGCACCACAGGAGCAGCGCGGCCTCCTGCGCCGCTCCCCCACCGTGAAGGCCGTGCCCGCTCTCGAAACGCCCTGCCCCACCCGCTCCCCGCAGGAAACGGAATCCGTCCATGCCCGCCTTCCGTATCGCCCCCGCCATCGCGGAAGCCTTCCCCGACACCCTCATCGCCCTCGTCACCGCCACCGGGCTGCGCGGCCACGAGCCCTGGCCGCACACCGCCACCGCCCTGGCGGAGCTGGAGCGACAGCTCGCCGACGGCGCCTGGCTCCCGGCCGACGAGACCGACCCGCGCATCGAGGCGTGGCACACCGCCTACCGCTCGTTCGGCACCAACCCCCGCCGCATCCGCCCCAGCGTCGACGCGCTCGGCCGCCGCCTCGCCAAGAAGGGGACACTGCCGCGGATCAACCCGGCCGTCGACTCCTACAACGCCGTCTCGGTCCGGTACGGGCTGCCCGCCGGTGCGTTCGACCTGGACCAGGTCACCGGGGACGTCGACATCCGGTACGCGGACGGCACCGAGTCCTTCACCCCGCTCGGCGAACCCGGCACCATCGAGACCCCCAGGCCCGGCGAGATCATCTACGCGGACACCACCGGGGTCCTGACCCGCCACTGGAACCACCGCGACGCCCACCGCACCCGCGTCACCGAGGACTCCACCCGCGTCGCCTTCCTGCTCGAAACCCTCCACGCCACCCGCGACGGCGACCTCCTCAAGGTCGCGGCGGACGCACTGCGGGGTCTCCTCGCCCCGCACGCCGAACGCAGCGCCGTGCACTACCTCGGCCCGGCCCAGCCGCAGGCCACCGTCTGACAGGAGTGTCGAAGACGGGGGACCCTCTTGTGCGGTCCCGTACGGAAACGTGTCATACCTCGGTGTCAGTGCCCTGTGCCAAGCTGTCGGCGTGACCCTGGAGGACCTCAGACGACTGCGGCGGGTGCGCGACCGCATGGACCGCGAGTACGCCGAGCCGCTCGACATGACCGAGCTGGCCCGCGGCGCCCACATGTCGCCGGGCCACTTCCAGCGCAGCTTCCGCAAGGCCTTCGGCGAGACGCCGTACAGCTATCTGATGACCCGCAGGATCGAGCGGGCCAAGGCGCTGCTGCGCCGCGGCGACCTCACCGTGACCGAGGTGTGCCTCGCCGTGGGGTGTACGTCGCTCGGCTCCTTCAGCTCCCGCTTCACCGAGCTGGTCGGCGAGACCCCGAGCGCCTACCGGGCCCGTGACCACGAGGAGAGCGCGGTGATCCCCTCCTGCGTGGCCCGTACGTTCACCCGCCCGCGCCGCCGGCCCTGGTGACACGCGCGCGCCCGGATCCGGATGGGCCTAGCGTGAGCCCATGGACGTGAAACTCAAGCAGTGCTTCATCGCGGTGGACGACCACGACAAGGCGCTCGCCTTCTATCGTGACGTGCTCGGCCTGGAGGTCCGCAACGACGTGGGCTTCGAGGGCATGCGCTGGGTGACGCTGGGCTCGCCGCTCCAGCCGGACGTCGAGATCGTGCTGGAGCCGCCCGGCGCGAACCCGGACGCCTCTCCCGCCGACCGGCAGGCGATGGCCGAACTGCTCGCCAAGGGCATGCTGCGGGGTGTCATCTTCACGACCGAGGACTGCGACGCGCTGTACGAGCGGGTGCGGGAGTCCGGCGGCGATGTGCTCCAGGAGCCCACGGACCAGCCGTACGGGGTGCGCGACTGCGCCTTCCGGGACCCGGCGGGCAACCAGTTGCGCTTCCTCCAGCGACCCACGCAGTGAACTACCGCGAACGCGAAATACCGGGAGCCTCCCAGGAGTTGGCGCCTACACTCCCCGCCATGATCATTCGCTGGACGTACGCCTTCGCCGACCGGCCCGCCGCCCGGCTGCCCGAGGCCCGCGCCTTCTGGACCGCCGTCACCGGCACCCGGCCGTCCGAACCCCGCGGCGATCAGGGGGAGTTCCTGACCCTGCTGCCCGAGGGCGCCGACGGTGCGGACGCCTGCGTGAAGCTCCAGGGCGTCACCGGGGGTGACGGCGGCGCCCACCTCGACCTCTGCGCCGAGGACGTACGGGAGTTGACCGGGGCGGCCCGTGACCTCGGCGCCGAGGTGGTGGCGGACCACGACGGCTGGGCCGTACTGCGCTCTCCGGCCGGGCAGTTGTTCTGTGCCGTGCCCTGGCACGGGGAGTCGGTACGGCCGCCGGTGGTGGCGGGCAGCCGGCTCGACCAGGTGTGCCTCGACATCCCGCCGTCGGCGTACGCCACCGAGTCCGCCTTCTGGGCCCGGCTCACCGGCTGGGAACGGCAGACCGGTTCACGACCGGAGTTCGAGGTGCTGAAGCCGCCGGCGGGCCTGCCCGTCCGGATCCTCCTCCAGCGGCTCGACGGGGAACGCCCCGTCTCCGCCCATCTCGACCTCGCCTGCGCGGACATCGCCGCCGTCCGCACCCGGCACGAGGAGCACGGGGCGGTCCGGATGGGCGGGGGCCCGCACTGGACGGTGATGCACGACCCGGCGGGCGGCACCTACTGCCTGACCGGCCGGGACCCGGAGACCGGCGGCCTGCCCGGCGCCGGTCAGCCCCCGGTGGACGCGTAGAGGCACAGAACCGTGGTGGTGGCGGAGGGCGCCGGACGCGGCGGGCACGCGTCCTTGCCGCCGCCCTCCTCGGCGCCGCCCTCCTCGCCACTGTCCTTCTCGTTCTCGTCCGGCGGCCAGGCCCGCATGCCCGCCCGGCCCGGCGAGGGCGTCGGGCCGTTCCCGTTCTGCCAGACGTACGGCCCCTTGGGCCGGGCGTCCTCCTGCAGCAGGAGCGTGAGTGCTCCCCCTACGGCCACGGTGACCGCCCAGCCCGTCACCGCCCACCGCCACCAGCGCCGGCGGCGCACACCCCGCTCGCCGGTCACCCCCAGGACTCCACGTCCACCACGGCGCCGGCCGGCACCGGCCCGTACACATGCGGGAACTCCTCCCCGCCCGGCTCCACGGCCTCGTACTTCACCGGCGCGCCGACCAGGGCCGGGTCCACGACCAGCACGACCAGCTCGTCCGGGCCGTCGTAGTCGCCGTACAGGAACGCGGCGATACGCGGGAGCTGCTCACGGGTGGAGAAGTGGATGAAGCCCTCCTCCTGGAGGGTGCGGCCACGGGTGGACACCTCGTAGGAGCCGCGCTCGCGCGCCGTCTCCCAGAGGGAGCGTTCGGTGATGTGGAAGATACGGGGCAGTTTCGGCATGCGCCCACGGTACGGCGCCGACGGCGGGCCCAGCGGTGTTTCCGTGCGTGCGCATGCGACCGTCCCGGGCTGCCGGTGCCGACAGTGCTCAGCTGCTGCGCCGGGTCACGAACTCGGCGAGCGCCAGCAGACCGCCCGCCGCCTCGGGCGCGGGGATCGCACGGGACAGCTCCTGCACGGCACGGGCCATCCGGTCGGCCGCCTCGGTCTGCGCCCAGTCCCGGCCGCCCGCCCGCTCCACGGCCAGGGCCGCACGCGCGATGTCCTCGGCGTCGCCGGAGATGGACGGCTTGCCGTACAGCTCGGCCAGTTCGGCCGCCGCCTCGGTGCCGGTCGACAGGGCCGCCACCACGGGCAGCGACTTCTTGCGGGCCGCGAGATCCGCGCCGGCCGGCTTGCCGGTGCGCCGCGGGTCGCCCCATATGCCGATGACGTCGTCGATCAGCTGGAAGGCGAGTCCCGCCTGGCGGCCGAAGCCGTCCAGCGCCGCCACGTCCTCCTGGCCGGCGCCCGCGTACAGCGCGCCGAGGGCGCAGGCGCAGCCCAGCAGCGCGCCGGTCTTGGCCTCGGCCATGGCGAGCACCTCGTCGAGGGTGACCTCGTCCGGGGCGCGGCGCTCCAGGTCCGTGTCGGTGTGCTGGCCGGCGCACAGCTCCAGGACACAGTCCGTGAGCCGGGCCGCGGCCGGGCCCGAGGCGGGGTGCGGGTCCTCGGCGAGCAGCCGCAGGGCCAGTGCCTGGAGGGCGTCACCCGCGAGGATCGCGTCGGCGTCGCCGAACACCGTCCAGGCCGTGGGCCGGTGCCGGCGGGAGGTGTCCCGGTCCATCACGTCGTCGTGCAACAGCGTGAAGTTGTGGACCAGTTCGACCGCCACCGCCGCCCGCACCGCCGCCGTACGGGCCGCCGGGCCGCCGAGGGCGGCGGCTGCGGCCAGGACGAGCGCGGGCCGTATCGCCTTGCCGGCCTTGCCCGTTGCCGGAGTGCCGTCCGCGTGCTGCCAGCCGAAGTGGTAGAGCGCGATCCGCCGCATGGAGCCGGGCAGCGCATCCAGGGCCGCGCGCAGCTCCGGGTCGACGACGGCCCGGGTGCGCTCCAGCAGGGCCGCCGCCTCCTGTCCTTCGAGCGGACCGGCATCGGCGTCGCCGGCCCTCCCCCGCCGTTCCCACGCCGTGCCGGGGTGCGGCACGACGGGGGAACGCTGTGCGGTCTCCGTCATGAAATCGGCCATGTCTCCCCCTCGCCAGGTCCGCGGACGCCGGCGTCGCCGGCCCGGCCGGACGCATGTTCCGAGGGTCTACCCGCCGCGGCGGGCGGGGACACGGCCGCGAAGTGCGGAAACGTCACCTCCAGCGGCCGATCTCGACGTTCTCCAGCACGCCGAGCGCGTCGGGCACCAGCACGGCGGCCGAGTAGTAGGCCGTCACGAGGTACTTGATGATGGCCTGTTCGTTGATGCCCATGAAGCGGACCGACAGGCTCGGCTCGATCTCGTCCGGGAGGCCCGACTGCCGCAGGCCGATGACGCCCTGGTCCTGCTCGCCGGTGCGCATCGCGATGATCGAGGTCGTGCGCTCCGGGGTGACCGGGATCTTGCTGCACGGGTAGATCGGCACCCCGCGCCAGGTGGGGATGCGGTTGCCACCGATCTCGACGGTCTCCGGGACCAGTCCGCGCTTGTTCAGTTCGCGTCCGAACGCGGCGATCGCGCGCGGGTGGGCCAGGAACAGCTTGGTGCTGCGCCGGCGGCTGAGCAGCTCGTCCATGTCGTCCGGGCTGGGCACGCCGTCGTGCGGCTGGATCCGCTGGTCGTACTCGCAGTTGTGGAGCAGGCCGAAGTCGCGGTTGTTGATCAGCTCGTGCTCCTGGCGCTCCTTGAGCGCCTCGACCGTGAGCCGCAGCTGCTGCTCGGTCTGGTTCATCGGCTGGTTGTACAGGTCGGCCACGCGCGTGTGGATGCGCAGCACGGTCTGGGCGATGCTCAGTTCGTACTCGCGGGGCCGCGCCTCGTAGTCCACGAAGGTGTGCGGGATGTCGGGCTCACCGGAGTGACCGGCCGCCAGCTCGACCTCCTTCTCGCCGTACTTGTTGGTCCGCTGCTCCGGGACGGAGCGCAGCTGCTCCAGGTGCGCCCGCAGGGTGTCGGAGCGCTCGGCGATCTGCTGGAAGTCCTGCCGGCTGAGGATCAGCACCGTGGTCGCGGTGTCCGCGCGGACGGTGTAGTCCCAGATGGCGTCCGGGTCCAGCAGCGCCTGCTCACCGAAGTAGGCGCCGTCGGCGAGGACTCCGAGGACGGCGTCGTCGCCGTAGGGGCCGGTGCCGATCTTCTCGACCCTGCCGTGCGCCAGCAGGTACACCTCGCCCGTCTGGTTGCCGAAGTCGGCGATCACCTCGCCGGGCGCGAAGTCGCGCTGGCGGCAGCGCCGGGCCAGCTCCGTCAGCACCTCCTCGTCCTCGTAGGACCGCAGGGCCGGCAGTTCGCCGAGCTCGGCCGGGATGACCTCGACCTGGTCCCCGGTCTTGACGAAGGTGATGCGGCCGTCGCCGACGGAGTACGTCAGCCGCCTGTTGACGCGGTACGTGCCGCCCTGGACGTCGACCCACGGGAGTGTGCGCAGCAGCCAGCGGGAGCTGATCTCCTGCATCTGCGGGACGGACTTGGTGGTGGTGGCCAGGTTCCGCGCGGCCGCCGTCCCGAGGGACTGCTGCGGCTTGCTCTGATCCGTGCGGACCTCTTCGCCTACCGACATAGAGAATTGCCTCCCAGGTATTCCCGGTGCCGAATCGCCCGGGCACCGGTCTCGGGACCGAGCCTTTCATCACCGTCCGTGGTCGCGCCATTACCCGAAAGAGCGGGAATGGATCATCGGATTACTGGGCACGAAGAGGGATCTCGTCGTGGTCCGGGACGTCCGGTTTCGGTAGCGTCCGGCGACCGGAACGGACCGGCACGGAACGAAGGAGGCGGCATGGCCCCACCCATGTCCGCGAGCGGGTTTCTGGACGCTCTGCGAACGGAGGGCGTCAGCGTCGTCGAGGTCGGCGACTGGCAGAACCACAACCGCAACCACAAGGGCCCGTGGGGGCCCGTCCACGGTGTGATGATCCACCACACGGTGACCCGCGGCAGCGCGCACACGGTGCAGATGTGCAGGACCGGCCGTCCTGCGCTGCCGGGCCCGTTGTGCCACGGCGTGATCACCAAGGACGGCAGCGTGCACCTGGTCGGCTACGGCCGCGCCAACCACGCCGGCCTCGGTGACGACGACGTGCTGCGCGCGGTGATCGCCGAGAAGGGGCTGCCGCCGGTCAACGAGGCGAACACCGATGGCAACCGGCACTTCTACGGCTTCGAGTGCGAGAACCTGGGCGACGGGGAGGATCCCTGGCCACAGGCCCAGCTGGACGCGATCGCCCGGGCGGCGGCTGCGGTGTGCCGCCGGCACGGGTGGACCGAGAGCTCGGTGATCGGCCACTTGGAGTGGCAGCCGGGGAAGGTGGATCCGCGGGGGTTCGGGATGGGGTGGCTGCGGGAGCGGGTGGCCGAGCGGCTGAAGGGGTAGCGTCGCGCTCCTTCAGGCGGTACCCGGCCGGCGCGGGCAGGCGTCCCCGGGGCGCCCCGGCCCCCCGCACCGGGTGACAATGAAGCCGTGACCAGCCGGACCCTGCTCGCTCCCCGTCTCCCCTCCCCTCTCCAGGAGGTAGCGGACAACCGGTTCGAGCGGCACGGCGTCCGGCTCCTCCTCAAGCGTGACGACCTGATCCACCCCGACGTCATCGGCAACAAGTGGCGCAAGCTGGTGCCGAACATCGAGGCGGCCCAGGGGCGCCCCCTGGTCACCTTCGGCGGTGCCTACTCCAACCACCTGCGCGCCACCGCCGCCGCCGGCCGCCTCCTCGGTCTGCCGACCACCGGAGTGGTCCGCGGCGAGGAGCTGGCCGACCGTCCGCTCAACCCCTCGCTGGCCCGGTGCGCGGCGGACGGCATGCGGCTGCACTTCGTCGACAGACCGACGTACCGCCGCAAGACCGAGCCGGAGACCCTGGCCGCGATCCTGCGTGCGGCCGGCGCCGAGGAGGCGTACGTCGTCCCCGAGGGCGGCAGCAACGGCGCGGCCGTGCACGGCTGCCGGCCCCTCGGCGGGGAGCTGCGCGGGCATGCCGACGTCGTCGCGGTCGCCTGCGGCACCGGCGGCACCCTCGCGGGGCTCGCCGCCGGACTGACGGCCGCACAGCGCGCGCTCGGCATACCGGTCCTCAGGGGCGGCTTCCTGGAAGGCGACGTCCGGAATCTGCAGGAACGTGCCTTCGGCGCCCGTACCGGCTCCTGGTCCCTCGACGAGCGTTTCCACTTCGGCGGTTACGCCCGTACGACGCCCGAACTGCACGCTTTCGCGGAGGACTTCGAGGACCGCCACGGGCTGCCCGTCGAACGTCTCTATGTCGCCAAGTTGCTCTACGGACTTGTCACCCTCGCCGAGGAGGGCGCCTTCGCGCGCGGGACGGCGATCGCCGCCGTCGTCACCGGGCGGCCGTTCCCGGAGGGCTAGGCCGCCTCCCGGAGGGTTAGGCCGCCTCCCGGTAGGCCGCCGCCTCCTCCAGGTCCAGGCGTCTGAGCAGCGCGCGCAGCATCTCGTCGTCGATGTAGCGGTGGTCCCGGAGCGTGACGAAGACCTCGCGTTCGGCGCCGATCATCTCGCGGGAGAGCCGGCGGTAGGTGTCGTCCACGGTCTCGCCGGTGACCGGGTTGGTCTGGCCGAGGCGCTCCCAGACCGCGTTGCGGCGGCGCTCCAGGACCGTGCGCAGGCGGTCGGCGAGCGGCGGGGGCAGGGCGTTGCGCTCGTCGGAGAGGAGGTCGTCCAGGCGCCTCTCGGCGGCCCGGGAGGCCTGTGCCTGGGCGTTGGCCTCGGCGAGCGTCTCGGCCTGCCGGTCGCGGCCGGGGAACCGCATCAGGCGGATCAGCGGCGCGAGGGTCAGGCCCTGCACCACGAGGGTGCCGATGACGGTGGTGAAGGTCAGGAACAGGACCAGGTTCCGCTGCGGGAAGGGAGCGCCGCCGTGCACGGTGAGCGGGATGGAGAACGCGATGGCCAGGGAGACCACACCGCGCATGGCGGCCCACCCGGTCACGACCGGCGCCCGCCAGGTGGGGTCGTCCTCACGCTCCCGGATGCGGCGGAAGAGCCGGCGGGGCAGGTAGGTCGCCGGGAACACCCAGACGAAGCGGGCCGCTACGACCACGAGGAAGACCGCGATCGCGTACCAGGCCGCGTCGGCGCCCCGGTACGCGCCCAGCCCCTTCAGGACGGTCGGCAGCTGCAGGCCGATCAGCGCGAACACCGCCGACTCCAGTACGAAGGCGACCATCCGCCACACCGCGTCCTCCTGGAGCCGGGTGGCGAAGTCGACCTCCCAGGAGCGGTGCCCGAGATAGACCGCGACCACCACGACAGCGAGGACTCCCGAGCCGTGGAACTGCTCGGCCACGCCGTAGGCGACGAACGGGATCAGCAGGGAGAGGCTGTTCTGCAGCAGCGCCTCCTTCAGGTGGGTACGCAGCCAGTGGATCGGCACCATGAGCACCAGTCCGACGACGACACCGCCGACGGCGGCCCGCAGGAACTCGCCGATACCGCCCGCCCAGGTGGCGCCCTCGCCGACGGCCGCGGTGAGGGCCACCTTGTACGCGGTGATCGCGGTGGCGTCGTTGAGCAGGGACTCGCCCTGGAGGATGGTGGTGATCCTGGACGGCAGGCCGACCCGGCGTGCGATCGCCGCGGCCGCGACCGCGTCCGTCGGTGCGACCACCGCGCCCAGCACCAGCGCGGCCGGCAGCGGCAGCCCCGGCACGACGAGGTAGGCGACCCAGCCGACGACGAAGGTCGCGAAGAGCACGTACCCGATCGACAGCAGCCCCACGGGCCGCATCTGGGCGCGCAGATCGAGGTACGAGCTCTCCGTGCCCTCCTTGTACAGCAGCGGGGGCAGCACCAGGGGCAGGACGATCTCCGGGTCCAGCGTGTAGTGCGGGACGCCGGGGGCGTAGGAGACCGCCAGGCCCACGGCGACCAGCAGCAGCGGGGCCGGCACGGGGGTGCGCCGGGCGGCCCCCGCGACCGCCGCACTGCCCGCCACCAGCAACAGCAGCGGCATCACGTCCATGATCCTCGCCCACCCTCGTTGTCCGCGCGGCCACCCGCACACCCGTCGTAATCTGGCAATCATGAAACAGTGCACGCACACCGACGCGCTGCCGCACCCGGAGCCGGATCCGCTCGACGCCACCTGCCCGGAGTGCCTGCGGGACGGCACGCACCCCGTCCAGCTGCGGCTGTGTCTCAGCTGCGGACACGTCGGATGCTGCGACTCCTCGCCGGGGAGGCACGCCACACAGCACCACGTGACGTCCGGTCACCCGGTCATGCGGTCCTTCGAGCCGGGCGAGGAGTGGCGGTGGTGCTTCGTGGACCACGTACTGGTCTGAGCGCGCCGTCGCGTGATCACATTCCCGCCTGACCCCGTTCTCGTGTGACACTGCATGCGGCGACGACCGCACGACGGTTCGAGCGTGTGACGTCTGGGTACGTCAACCCGGCGCGCCCTCTTCCCATTTGGGCCCGCAAACCCTCTAGACACGGAGCGTATGCACAGCTTTACTGTGAGTGACGCCAGGGGGGTTGGGGTCCCGGGACAGGAACCTTCGGAGCGCGATAGCGTCACCGCGGAACCACGTACGCGTTACCCCGGGGGGCGACCCTCGGCCCCGTAAAGCTTGTACCACCATGGAGGTGAGGGTGTCCCAGATCGCAGGCGAGCCCACGGCGAATCAGGACTTCGTGGAAGTCCGGCTGCCGGCCGCGGGTGCCTACCTGTCGGTGCTGCGGACGGCCACGGCCGGTCTCGCGGCCCGCTTGGACTTCACCCTGGACGAGATCGAGGACCTGCGCATCGCCGTGGACGAGGCCTGCGCGATCCTGCTCCAACAGGCCGTGCCCGGCTCCGTGCTCAGCTGTGTCTTCCGGCTCGTCGACGATTCGCTGGAGGTCACGGTCGCGGCGCCGACCACGGACGGTCACGCCCCCTCGCGGGACACCTTCGCCTGGACCGTGCTCTCGGCCCTCGCAGGCAAGGTCTCGTCCGCGGTCGACGAGGACAAGACCGTGTCGATCAGCCTCTACAAACAGCGCGGCGCGGGTCCCGGGCCGGCGTGAGGAACGGGGACGGTCCGGTGCGGGACGAAGAGCGCGGCACACGGGAGCTGCCGGCCGGGGACGGGGGTGCCCCCTGGCCGAGGACGGCCGAGACGCCCGGGGAGGCCCCCCGGGACGGTTCCCGGCGTATGGCGGACGGCATCGACGGCATCCCCGAGCAGGCCAGACCGCACCCGGAGGACGACTCCGCGCAGACCGGCGGTGACGGTTCCGTGGAGGGCGTGCCCGCGGTGGAACCCCGCGCGGCGGCCAGGGCTCGGGGAAGGGCTACGGGCGGGACGATGAGCGAGCACGAGCGGTACGCCGAGGACGACGCGCCGGGTGCGGAGGCCGTGCAGGCAGCACAGCACGGCCACCAGGACCGCAGCGGGGCGCGGGCGATGTTCGTCGAGCTGCGCACACTGGACGCGGGCAGCCCGGACTACGCCGAGCTGCGCAATCAGCTGGTCCGTATGCACCTGCCGCTCGTGGAGCACCTGGCGCGCCGGTTCCGCAACCGCGGCGAGCCGCTGGACGACCTCACCCAGGTCGCCACGATCGGTCTGATCAAGTCCGTCGACCGGTTCGACCCGGAGCGCGGCGTGGAGTTCTCCACGTACGCCACCCCGACCGTCGTCGGCGAGATCAAACGGCACTTCCGTGACAAGGGCTGGGCGGTCCGCGTGCCGCGCCGGCTGCAGGAGCTGCGGCTCTCGCTGACCACGGCGACGGCCGAGCTGTCCCAGCTGCACGGCCGCTCCCCCACCGTGCACGAGCTGGCCGAGAAGCTCGCGATCTCCGAGGAGGAGGTCCTGGAGGGCCTGGAGTCCGCCAACGCGTACTCCACGCTCTCCCTGGACGTGCCCGACACCGACGACGAGTCCCCCGCGGTCGCCGACACCCTCGGCGCGGAGGACGAGGCGCTGGAGGGCGTGGAGTACCGGGAGTCGCTGAAGCCGCTGCTGGAGGATCTGCCGCCGCGGGAGAAGCGGATCCTGCTGCTGCGCTTCTTCGGGAACATGACCCAGTCGCAGATCGCGCAGGAGGTCGGCATCTCCCAGATGCACGTCTCCCGGCTGCTGGCCCGCACCCTGGCCCAGCTGCGGGAGAAGCTCCTCGTGGAGGAGTGAGCCGGGGATCGAGTCCCGGCCGGACTATTCGGCGCGGCCCGGTCCCTTGATGCCGAGGGCCCGGGTCGTCTCGCCGTTGACGAGCAGCACCAGCGCCGCCACGGCGACGGCCGTGAGGGCGATACCGGCCGGCACGGCCACGCCGTCGGCGTGGATCAGGTTGTACGCGATCGGCAGCGCCAGGAGCTGGGTGATCACCGCGGGGCCGCGGCTCCAGCTGCGCCGCAGCAGCAGTCCGCGCGCGGCGAGCAGCGGCAGCAGCGCGAGCACGGCCAGCGTGATGCCCAGGGTCACGGCCTGCTGCCGGTCGTCCGGAGAGCCGGTGACCACGAGCACGAGCACCCACAGCCCACCGGCCGCCAGGGCGACGCCCTCCAGCCCGGCCAGCACGGCGGCGTAGGTCAGCCGACGGGGCCGGGGTCCGGTGGGGTCCTGGGCGGGGTTCTGCTCACTGCTCACCCCAGCAGGGTAGCGGGGTGGGTGTGAGCGCCCGGAAGGGGCGCGGTCGCGGCGCGGCACCGTGTCCGCTGGCACGCCCCCGCCTCTTACCGGATCCCTACCTCGATATGGGCCCGGTACCCCCCAGTAGGTACGCTGCCCTCCATGCGTGCACTTCTCGTGATCAATCCGGCGGCAACCACCACAAGCGCACGCAGGCGCGACGTCCTGACCCACGCGCTGGCGAGCGAGATGAAGCTGGAGGCGGTCACCACCGAGTACCGCGGCCACGCGCGCGACCTCGGCCGGCAGGCGGCGGACAGTGACGACATCGACCTCGTGGTGGCCCTCGGCGGCGACGGCACGGTCAACGAGGTCGTCAACGGCCTCCTGCACGCCGGCCCCGACCCCGAGCGCCTGCCCGGACTCGCCGTCGTCCCCGGCGGCTCCACCAACGTCTTCGCCCGCGCCCTGGGCCTGCCCAACGACCCCGTCGAGGCCACCGGCGCCCTGCTGGACGCCCTGCGCGAGGGCAGCGAGCGGGTCGTCGGGCTCGGACTGACCTCGGGCACCCCCGGCACGGTGGACGAGGCGGTCCCGGACCGCTGGTTCACCTTCAACGCCGGCCTCGGTTTCGACGCGGGCGTGGTCGGCCGGGTCGAGCAGCAGCGCGAGCGGGGCAGGAAGTCGACGCACGCGCTGTACGTACGGCAGGTGATCCGGCAGTTCCTCGGCGAGCAGAACCGCCGGCACGGCTCGATCACGCTGGAGCGGCCCGGCGAGGACCCGATCGGTGATCTTGTGGTCGCCATAGTCTCGAACACGTCCCCGTGGACGTATCTCGGCAATCGCCCCATGTACACGTCGCCTAAAGCCTCGTTCGATACCGGCGTCGACGTGCTCGGTCTCAGCCGTCTGTCGACGGCCTCGGTTGCCCGGTATGGCACCCAGTTGCTCACTTCGTCCCCCGAGCGCGGCCCCCATGGCAAGCATGTGCTCTCCCTGCACGATCTGGACCGGTTCACCTTGCATTCGAAGGTGCCCCTCCCCCTGCAGATGGACGGTGACCACCTGGGGCTCCGTACGAGCGTGACGTTCACAGGCGTACGCCGTGCACTGCGTGTGATTGTGTGAGCGCAAGGGCCAAAAGTCCTTTCACTCGAACGTTTAGGCCAGGATCCACCCCATGGAAGTACGGCTGTGACCTAGTCGACACCGAGGAATCCAAAAAAACTTTCCGGAAGGGGTTGTATCCGCCGCTGAGGTTTGCGAGTCTCTACGTGGCGATCGGGACGGCCCGCAACACCGGCCTCCACTGATCACCGGAACCCCTCTTCAAACCAAGGACCACGCCGGGGAAGACTCGGCGGTCGGCCCTTCACTTGTTGAGGGATTCGTGAAAGCGTTCACATTCACAAGCAACCTGCACGTAATACGTTCAGAGAACCTAGGAGAGGTAGCAGCCATGGACTGGCGTCACAACGCCGTTTGCCGCGAGGAAGACCCCGAGCTCTTCTTCCCCATCGGCAACACCGGTCCTGCGCTGCTGCAGATCGAGGAAGCCAAGGCCGTCTGCCGTCGCTGCCCGGTGATCGAGCAGTGTCTGCAGTGGGCGCTCGAGTCCGGCCAGGACTCCGGCGTCTGGGGTGGTCTCAGCGAGGACGAGCGCCGCGCCATGAAGCGCCGCGCCGCCCGCAACCGGGCCCGTCAGGCCTCCGCCTGACATACCCACCCCTGCTGACAGCCTGAGCTTGGCGGCGCGTGCAGCACGCACGCATCTCCCGCCCCCGAGCCGCAGCGCGCAGTATCCCCCGATGCGCTTAGCCCAACAGCAGAGCAGCAACGAGCACAAGCCTCGGACCGATGGCGGTCCGGGGCTTTTTGCTGTGCCCACGCCCCCGTATGACAAACGACCGCCGCTGTACGGCAGTTGGGCTACTTCTGCGCCTGCACCGGAATGTCCAGGATCACCCGGGTGCCCCGCCCCGGCGCGGGGACCATGTCGAACGAACCGCCCAACTCCCCCTCCACCAGCGTTCGTACGATCTGCAGCCCCAGGTTTCCGGAGCGGTGCGGGTCGAAGTCCTCGGGCAGGCCGACGCCGTCGTCCTGGACGGTGACGAGGAGGCGGGCCTCCTTCGTCGTACCACCCCGCACCGCCGAGACCTCGACCGTGCCGGTGTCGCCCTCACGGAAGCCGTGCTCCAGGGCGTTCTGCAGGATCTCGGTGAGGACCATCGACAGCGGGGTGGCCACCTCGGCGTCGAGTATGCCGAAGCGCCCGCTGCGCCGGCCGGTCACCTTGCCCGGCGAGATCTCGGCGACCAT
The DNA here is from genome assembly GCF_040634095.1 of Streptomyces sp. NPDC007205. Taxonomy (NCBI): domain Bacteria; kingdom Bacillati; phylum Actinomycetota; class Actinomycetes; order Kitasatosporales; family Streptomycetaceae; genus Streptomyces; species Streptomyces sp. NPDC007205. The sequence continues at coordinate 193,130 of NZ_JBEYEW010000007.1, read as the reverse complement.
CGCCAGCACGCGGTCGGCGATGTCGTCGAACTCCACGCGTTCATCCAGGTTCTGAGACAGCGTCTCATGCACGATCGCGATCGAGCCGACCCGGCGGACCGCCTCCTCCAGGGCCTCCCGGCCGCTTTCGGAGTCGATGCGCCGGGCCTGCAGACGCAGCAGCGCGGCGACCGTCTGGAGGTTGTTCTTCACCCGGTGGTGGATCTCCCGGATGGTCGCGTCCTTGGTGATCAACTCGCGCTCGCGGCGCCGCAGTTCGGTGACGTCCCGGCACAGCACCAGGGAACCGATCCGGGTGCCCTTGGGCTTGAGCGGGATCGCCCGGAACTGGATGACCCCGTCGTTGGCCTCGATCTCGAACTCGCGCGGCGCCCAGCCGCTGGCCGCCTTGGCGAGCGCCTCGTCCACCGGACCCCGGGTCGGTGCGAGTTCGGCGGTGGTCTGGCCGAGGTGCTGGCCGACCAGGTCGGCGGCGAGGCCGAGGCGGTGGTAGGCGGACAGCGCGTTCGGGGAGGCGTACTGGACGACGCCGTCGGCGTCCAGCCGGATCAGTCCGTCGCCGACGCGCGGCGAGGCGTCCATGTCGACCTGCTGGTCGGGGAAGGGGAACGATCCTGCCGCGATCATCTGCGCGAGGTCGGAGGCGCTCTGGAGGTAGGTGAGCTCCAGCCGGCTCGGGGTGCGGACGGTCAGCAGGTTGGTGTTGCGGGCGATCACACCGAGGACGCGGCCCTCACGTCGTACGGGGATGGACTCGACCCGTACGGGGACCTCTTCGCGCCACTCCGGGTCGCCCTCGCGCACGATCCGGCCCTCGTCCAGCGCCGCGTCCAGCATCGGCCGGCGGCCACGCGGGACGAGGTGGCCGACCATGTCGTCCTGGTAGGAGGTGGGGCCGGTGTTGGGGCGCATCTGGGCGACCGAGACGTACCGCGTGCCGTCGCGGGTGGGGACCCACAGGACCAGGTCGGCGAAGGAGAGGTCGGAGAGCAGCTGCCACTCCGAGACCAGCAGATGGAGCCACTCGAGGTCGGAGTCGTCGAGGGCGGTGTGCTGGCGGACCAGTTCGTTCATGGAGGGCACGTCTGCGAGCGTACCCGCGGGCTGCGGGTGGCCGGAAAACACCCGCGGGCCGCGGCGCCTGGAAGGGACCCTCAACCCTCCCGGCACCGCAGCCCGGAGCATCATCGGCCGTGGGGTGTGCGGTCCCGGTCGGCCGAAGGTCGAGGAGCCGGGGCAGTCAGGGCAGAGAGCGCCGGTTCCTCGATCCGTCTTCCTGTGCGGGGAAGACGGAGGCTTGTCACGTTGATGCGTTCTTGTCGATTCTGGACTAGACCACAACGGTGTGTCCATGGTCTCGTCGGCATGCACGACTGATGGCACCCGATGCCACGCAGCCTAGCCCGCCTCGGTCAGTCGCGGGGCCAGATGGCCATGGCAATTTCCGCGAGTGCTTCCAGTTCCTCCCGGCTCGCTCCGTCGCGGGCCTGCTGGGACATGCCCTGGATCATGGCGCCGGTGTGCCGGGCGAGGGCGGCGGCATCGGTGCCGGCCGGGAGCCGCCCGGCCGCGAGGTCCGTCCGGATCCGGGATTCGAGGGCGGCGATGGTCCCGTTGCGCAGCCCGCGCAGCAGCTCCTCGACCTCGGGGCTGGTGCAGTTGGTGGCGGCGTGCACGACCAGGCAGCCGTACGGGTGCGCGGGGTCGGTGTACTCGGCGGCGGCCTCGCGCAGCACGCGCTCGACGGCCGCGCGGGCGGTGGGCTCCTCGGCGAGGGCGCGGTCGACGAAGGCGCCGTGCGTGCCGGTGTAGACCTGGACGGCCTCCTCGAACAGGGTCCGCTTGGCACCGAAGGCCGCGTACAGGCTCGGCGCCCCGATGCCCATGCTCCGGGTGAGATCGGAGACCGAGGTGGCCTCGTAGCCGTGCTCCCAGAAGGCCATGAGCGCCTTCTCCAGGGCGGCGGCCCGGTCGAAGGAGCGCGGCCGACCGCGCGTCCTGGCCGTGCCGACCTGCACTTCCGCGTCCTGACCGGGCACCATGGAGAGCATTTTATAGCGGCCCCTAGAGAAGTGCTCCTCTCTTGTCGTTTCCCGGGACGGCGGACGTCTCATTTCCCGGGCATTTCCTGGGCCGGCGGACGTCGCTTCTGTTAGATTGGTCTAAACCACATGGAGATGCACAGAGCCCACTTCAGAACGGCAGGCCCAGCGTGGAAGTTGTCATCGTTCCGGACGCCGCGGCGGGCGGCGAGCTGATCGCCGAGGCCATGGCCCAGCTGCTGCGGCGCAAGCCCGACGCCCTGCTCGGCGTGGCCACCGGCTCCACCCCGCTGCCCGTCTACCAGGCGCTGACCGCGAAGGTCCGCTCCGGCGCCGTCGACACCTCGCAGGCGCGCATAGCCCAGCTCGACGAGTACGTGGGGCTGCCCGCCGACCATCCCGAGTCCTACCGCTCCGTGCTGCGCCGGGAGGTGCTGGAGCCGCTCGGCATCGGCATGGACGCGTTCCTCGGACCCGACGGCACCGCCCGGGACGTACAGGCGGCGTGCGAGGCGTACGACCGTGCGCTCGCCGGGGCCGGCGGAGTGGACCTTCAGCTGCTCGGGATCGGCACCGACGGACACATCGGGTTCAACGAGCCGTGCTCCTCGCTCGCCTCGCGCACCCGGATCAAGACGCTGACCGAGCAGACCCGGATCGACAACGCCCGCTTCTTCGGCGGCGACATCGAGCAGGTCCCGCACCACGTCATCACCCAGGGCATCGGCACCATCCTGGAGGCCCGGCACCTGGTGCTGCTGGCGACCGGTGAGGGCAAGGCGGACGCGGTCGCCGCGACCGTCGAGGGACCGGTCGCGGCCGTATGCCCGGCCTCCGCGCTCCAGCTCCACCCGCACGCCACGGTGGTCGTCGACGAGGCCGCCGCGTCCAAGCTCAAGCTGGCCGACTACTTCCGGCACACCTACGCCAACAAGCCGGACTGGCAGGGGATCTAGACCTGTAGGCCTAGACCAATCCTGGTCGCGACGGTACAAGAGGAGATCACGGAGCGTGCGGGTGGCATCCTGGGACAGGAACCCGTGCCACGATGTGACCCGTGGCCGAAGCCAGTCGGTCGCTGTCGGCATCCGGAGCCGGGAAGGCGGAGCATGAGCACCGACGTCAGCAGTGCGGAGAACGAGGCCGGCACGACCGTCCGTACGGCGCGCGTGCCCAAGTACTACCGCTTGAAGAAGCACCTGCTCGACATGACGGAGACGCAGGCCCCGGGCACACCGGTGCCGCCCGAGCGTACGCTGGCGGCCGAGTTCGACACCTCCCGCACCACCGTCCGCCAGGCCTTGCAGGAGCTGGTCGTGGAGGGGCGGCTCGAACGCATCCAGGGCAAGGGCACCTTCGTCGCCAAGCCCAAGGTCTCCCAGGCGCTGCAGCTCACCTCCTACACCGAGGACATGCGCGCCCAGGGTCTGGAGCCCACCTCGCAGCTGCTGGACATCGGCTACATCACCGCCGACGACCGGCTCGCCGGGCTGCTGGACATCGCCGCCGGCGGACGGGTGCTGCGCATCGAGCGGCTGCGCATGGCCAACGGCGAGCCGATGGCCATCGAGACCACGCATCTGAGCGCCAAACGCTTCCCTGCCCTGCGCAGATCGCTCGTGAAGTACACGTCCCTCTACACCGCGCTCGCCGAGGTCTACGACGTCCACCTCGCCGAGGCCGAGGAGACCATCGAGACCTCGCTGGCCACTCCGCGCGAGGCGGGCCTGCTCGGAACCGATGTGGGCCTGCCGATGCTGATGCTCTCCCGCCACTCCCTGGACCGCGAGGGCCAGCCGGTGGAGTGGGTGCGGTCGGTGTACCGGGGGGACCGTTACAAGTTCGTGGCGAGGCTCAAGCGCCCTGCGGAGTAGGACCGGTGGGACCGGTGGACCTTCGCTGAATCGATATACCGATATACGGACGAGGTCTTCCACTGTCGCGACACCGTCACCTAGATTGCCTGCGCATTACACAGGTGATCAGCGAGGGGACGGAGAGCCGTGGCATGTCCGAAACACCTGAAGTGAGACCACCGGTCGTCACCCCGGTCCGGGTGATCATCGCCTTGTGCCTCGGCGCGCCCTTTGTGGCGACGCTGTGGGTCGGCTCCTACGCCAAGACGGACCCGGCCTTCATAGGGATCCCGTTCTTCTACTGGTACCAGATGCTCTGGGTGCTGATCTCCACGGCCCTGACGATGACCGCGTACAAGCTGTGGCAGCTCGACCAGCGCACCCGCGTCTCCCAGAAGGGCGGTGAGGCGAGGTGAAGGACGGCGTCAACGGCGTCGCGCTCGGCGTCTTCATCTTCTTCTTCCTGGCCGTCACGGTCCTGGGCTTCCTCGCCGCACGCTGGCGCAGGGCCGACAACGAGCACTCCCTGGACGAATGGGGCCTGGGCGGACGGTCGTTCGGCACCTGGATCACCTGGTTCCTGCTCGGCGGCGACCTGTACACGGCGTACACCTTCGTCGCCGTACCGGCGGCGGTCTACGCGGCGGGCGCGTCCGGCTTCTTCGCGGTGCCGTACACGATCCTGGTCTACCCGCTGATCTTCACCTTCCTGCCGCGCCTGTGGTCGGTCTCGCACCGCCACGGGTACGTCACCACCTCGGACTTCGTACGCGGCCGCTTCGGCTCGAAGGGGCTGTCGCTGGCGGTGGCGCTGACCGGCATCCTGGCGACGATGCCGTACATCGCGCTCCAGCTCGTCGGTATCCAGGCGGTGCTGGACGTGATGGGCGTCGGCGGCGGGGACACCACCAACTGGTTCGTGAAGGACCTGCCGCTGCTGATCGCGTTCGGCGTGCTGGCGGCGTACACGTACTCCTCCGGCCTGCGCGCGCCCGCCCTGATCGCCTTCGTCAAGGACGCGCTGATCTACATAGTCATCGGGGTGGCGATCATCTACATCCCGATCAAGCTGGGCGGCTTCGACGACGTCTTCGCCAAGGCGGCCCACGCGTTCAGCCAGGTCAACCCGGCCACCGGCAAGCCGCGCGGCGCGCTCGCGCCGCCGGAGGCGGGCCAGTGGACGTACGCCACGCTGGCGCTCGGCTCGGCGCTCGCGCTGTTCATGTACCCGCACTCGATCACCGCGACCCTGTCGTCCAGGAGCCGTGAGGTGATCCGCCGCAACACCACGATCCTGCCGCTGTACTCCCTCATGCTCGGCCTGCTGGCCCTGCTGGGCTTCATGGCGATCGCGGCCGGAGTGAAGGTCACCAACGGGCAGTTGGCGATCCCGCAGCTGTTCGAGGACATGTTCCCGGACTGGTTCGCGGGCGTGGCCTTCGCGGCGATCGGCATCGGCGCACTCGTACCGGCGGCCATCATGTCGATCGCGGCGGCGAACCTCTTCACCCGCAACATCTACAAGGACTTCATCAAGCCGGACGCGACACCCAAGCAGGAGGCCCAGGTCTCCAAGTTCGTGTCGCTGCTGGTGAAGGTCGGCGCCCTGGTCTTCGTCCTCACCATGGACAAGACGGTCGCGATCAACTTCCAGCTGCTGGGCGGTATCTGGATCCTGCAGACCTTCCCGGCCCTGGTCGGTGGCCTGTTCACCCGCTGGTTCCACCGCTGGGCGCTGCTCGCCGGCTGGGCGGTCGGCATGGTGTACGGCACGGCCGCCGCGTACGGGGTCGCCTCGCCGACCCAGAAGCACTTCGGCGGCCCGGCCAAGGACATCCCCGGCATCGGGGAGATCGGCTACATCGGCCTGACCGCGTTCGTCCTCAACGTCGCCGTGACCGTGGTCCTCACCTTCGTCCTCAAGGCCGTCAAGGCTCCCGAGGGCGTCGACGAGACCAGGCCGGCCGACTACACGGCGGACGCTGGCGATCCCGGAGTCCAGGCGGAGCTTCCGCCGGCGACCGCGGGAAGCACCCACTAGAGCGCCGAGCAACCACGAACAACCCACCACGAACAACCCACCACGGGCCGCCGGAGCACACGTGCTACGGCGGCCCGTGGACGTACGACACAACATCTGGGGGTGACACGGCACCCCGGCACTAGATGTATGCTCATCCTCGCTGTCGCCGCAGGGGAATCCGGTGCGAATCCGGAACTGTCCCGCAACGGTGTACTTGCGTGCATTCGCACGCTCGCGTCAGTCCGAGGACCTGCCGACAGCGCACCCGGCCGTCCGGCCGGTGTGCCGTGAGACGTCCGGGCCTCGTGGAGTGGGCCGGTGGACGCGACGCCGTGTGCGCTCGTGGCTGCCGCCTGCCCTCCGAAGGCCCCGTGCCGAGCGAGGGAGAGCCCCACGTGACCATCGCGCCAGCAGATCCGGCTTCAGCCGGCGGCCTGGAGACCGACGGTCCCGGTACCGCGCTGCTGCGGACCCTGACCGAGCTGACCGCCGACCTCCCCGACACCGACCCCGGCCGGGTCGCCGCCGCCGCGCTGCGCGGCCGGTCGGCGAACGCCGACGAGGCGGAGTTGCGGGAGCTGGCCACGGAGGCCGCCGCCGGGCTCATCTCCGAGGACCCCGCCTACTCCCGGCTGGCCGCCCGGCTGCTGACCCTCACCATCCGCGCCGAGGCCGCCTCGCAGGGCGTGACGTCCTTCACCGAGTCCGTGGCCGTGGGGCACCGGGAGGGGCTCATCGCCGACCGGACCGCCGGGTTCGCGCGGCTGCACGCCGAGCGGCTGGACGCGCTGATCGACACCGCCGCCGACGACCGCTTCGGCTACTTCGGGCTGCGCACGCTGCACAGCCGGTACCTGCTCCGGCACCCCCTCACCCGCAAGGTCATCGAGACCCCCCAGCACTTCATGCTGCGGGTCGCCGCAGGCCTCGCCGAGGACGACAGCGTCCGTTCCGTGGACGAAGTCGCCGCGCTCTACGGGCTGATGAGCCACCTCGACTACCTGCCGTCGTCCCCCACGCTCTTCAACTCCGGCACCCGGCACCCCCAGATGTCGTCCTGCTACCTCCTCGACTCCCCGCTGGACGAGCTGGACTCCATCTACGACCGGTACCACCAGGTGGCCCGGCTCTCCAAGCACGCCGGCGGCATCGGGCTGTCGTACTCCCGGATCCGCAGCCGCGGTTCGCTGATCCGCGGCACCAACGGGCACTCCAACGGGATCGTGCCGTTCCTGAAGACCCTGGACGCCTCGGTGGCCGCCGTGAACCAGGGCGGCCGGCGCAAGGGCGCCGCGGCCGTCTACCTGGAGACCTGGCACTCGGACCTCGAGGAGTTCCTGGAGCTGCGGGACAACACCGGTGAGGACGCCCGCCGCACGCACAACCTGAACCTCGCGCACTGGATCCCGGACGAGTTCATGCGCCGGGTCAACGCCGACGAGCAGTGGTCGCTGTTCTCCCCGGCGGACGTGCCGGAGCTGGTGGACCTGTGGGGGGAGGAGTTCGACGCCGCCTACCGCAAGGCCGAGCAGGCGGGGCTCGCGAAGAAGACGATCCCGGCCCGTGAGCTGTACGGCCGGATGATGCGCACCCTCGCGCAGACCGGCAACGGCTGGATGACCTTCAAGGACGCCGCCAACCGCACCGCCAACCAGACGGCTCTGCCCGGCCATGTGGTCCACTCCTCCAACCTCTGCACGGAGATCCTGGAGGTCACGGACGACGGCGAGACGGCGGTCTGCAACCTGGGGTCGGTGAACCTCGGTGCGTTCGTGAGCGGCGGTGACATCGACTGGCAGCGCCTCGACGAGACCGTCCGCACGGCCGTCACCTTCCTCGACCGCGTGGTCGACATCAACTTCTACCCGACCGAGCAGGCGGGCCGGTCGAACGCCAGGTGGCGGCCCGTCGGCCTCGGTGCCATGGGTCTGCAGGACGTCTTCTTCAAGCTGCGTCTGCCCTTCGACTCGCCGGAGGCCAAGGCCCTGTCCACGCGGATCGCCGAGCGCATCATGCTCGCCGCGTACGAGGCCTCCGCCGACCTCGCCGAGCGGAGCGGCCCGCTGCCGGCCTGGGAGAAGACCCGTACCGCCCAGGGTGTGCTGCACCCCGACCACTACGACGTCGAGCTCACCTGGCCCGAGCGCTGGGCGGCCCTGCGCGAGCGGATCGCGGCCGTCGGCATGCGCAACTCGCTCCTCCTCGCGATCGCGCCCACCGCCACCATCGCCTCCATCGCGGGCGTGTACGAGTGCATCGAGCCGCAGGTCTCCAACCTCTTCAAGCGCGAGACGCTGTCCGGTGAGTTCCTGCAGGTCAACTCGTACCTGGTGAAGGATCTGAAGGAGCTGGGCGTCTGGGACGCGCGGACCCGTGAGGCGCTGCGCGACTCCAACGGCTCCGTGCAGGACTTCGCCTGGATCCCGGCCGACGTACGGGCCCTGTACCGCACGGCATGGGAGATCCCGCAGCGCGGCCTGATCGACATGGCGGCGGCGCGGACCCCGTTCCTGGACCAGGCGCAGTCGCTCAACCTCTTCCTGGAGACGCCGACCATCGGCAAGCTCTCCTCGATGTACGCGTACGCCTGGAAGTCCGGGCTGAAGACGACGTACTACCTGCGCTCGCGGCCCGCGACGCGCATCGCCCGCGCCGCCCAGGCGCAGGCCCAGAAGACCATCCCCGTCCAGCAGGCCGCCGATCCCGACGCGGTCGCCTGCTCCCTGGAAAACCCCGAGTCCTGCGAGGCCTGCCAGTAATGACCACTCGTCACACCAATCTCCTCGACCCGGGCTTCGAGCTGACTCTGCGTCCCATGCGCTACCCGGACTTCTACGAGCGCTACCGGGACGCCATCAAGAACACCTGGACCGTGGAGGAGGTCGACCTCCACTCGGACGTCGCCGACCTCGCGAAGCTGACTCCGGGCGAGCAGCACCTGATCGGCCGGCTGGTGGCCTTCTTCGCGACGGGCGACTCGATCGTCGCGAACAACCTGGTCCTGACGCTGTACAAGCACATCAACTCCCCCGAGGCGCGGCTGTACCTGAGCCGGCAGCTGTTCGAGGAGGCCGTGCACGTCCAGTTCTATCTGACCCTGCTGGACACCTATCTCCCCGACCCGGACGACCGGGCGGCGGCCTTCGCGGCCGTCGAGAACATCCCCTCCATCCGCGAGAAGGCCGAGTTCTGCTTCACGTGGATGGACTCGGTCGAGAAGCTCGACCGCCTGGAGACGCAGGCCGACCGCCGTCGCTTCCTGCTCAACCTGATCTGCTTCGCCGCGTGCATCGAGGGCCTGTTCTTCTACGGCGCCTTCGCGTACGTCTACTGGTTCCGCAGCCGGGGTCTGCTGCACGGTCTGGCCACCGGCACCAACTGGGTGTTCCGCGACGAGACGATGCACATGTCCTTCGCCTTCGACGTGGTCGACACCGTCCGCAAGGAGGAGCCGGACCTGTTCGACGACGCGCTCCGGCAGCAGGTCACCGACATGCTGGAGGAGGCCGTCGAGGCCGAGCTGCAGTTCGCGCGCGACCTGTGCGGTGACGGTCTGCCGGGCATGAACACCGCGTCGATGCGGCAGTACCTGGAGTGCGTCGCCGACCAGCGCCTCACCCGCCTCGGCTTCGCCCCGGTGTACGGCTCGGAGAACCCGTTCTCCTTCATGGAGCTGCAGGGCGTTCAGGAGCTGACGAACTTCTTCGAGCGCCGCCCGTCGGCGTACCAGGTCGCCGTGGAGGGCACGGTCGACCTGGACGAGGACTTCTGACCGGCCCGACGGTTCAGGCCGTTGTGCCGTTCGTCAGGCGGGGTGGGCCACGCCGCGGCGGCTGGGGGCGCGGTCCGGCGTCCCTTCGCCGCGCTCCGCCTGCCTGAGCTGCCGGTCGATGCGCCATTCCCGCACGGCACCGATCGCGGACGGGAGAATCATGAGGACGAGGATCCCGAAAGTGGCGAGCATGCCGATGAGGCCTTGGATCTGGTTTCCGTTCATGCCCTCACTGTCGCGCGGAACGCTCCTTCCCGTGAGTGGCAGGACTGCCGTACGCCCTCGAATTACTGCCACCGACCCGGCACACTGGCAGCATGCTGAAGAACGTGGCCGCCGTGCTGCTGGACGGGGTGCATCCCTTCGAACTGGGTGTCGTGTGCGAGGTGTTCGGCATCGACCGCAGCGACGAGGGACTGCCTGTGTACGACTTCGCCGTGGTCTCCGCCGAGGGGCCCACCCTTGACACCCACTGCGGGTTCACCGTGTCCACCTCCCACGGGCTGGAGCGGCTGGAGGAGGCCGACCTGATCGCCGTCCCGGCCGGGGAGACCTATGCCGTACGGGAGTACCCGGAGGAGTTGCTGGACGCCCTGCGGCGAGCCGTCCAGCGGGGGGCACGGGTGCTCAGCGTCTGCTCCGGCGTGTTCCTGCTGGCCGCGGCCGGGCTGCTGGACGGCCGTCGGTGCGCGGTGCACTGGCATCACGCGGAGCAGCTCGCCCGCCGGTATCCGACGGTCGCCGTCGAGCCGGACATGCTCTACGTCGACGAGGACCCCGTGATCACCTCGGCCGGCACCGCCGCCGGGATCGACGCCTGTCTGCATCTCGTGCGCAAGGAGCAGGGCCCCGAGGTGGCGAACAAGATCGCCCGCCGGATGGTCGTGCCGCCGCACCGGGACGGCGGGCAGGCGCAGTACATCGAGCGGCCGCTGCCCAAGGCCCCGTGCGACACCGTCGGCGAGGTGCTGGTGTGGATGGAGGAGCACCTCGACCAGGAGGTGACCGTGGAGCAGCTGGCAGCCCGTGCCCACCTGGCGCCGCGCACCTTCGCGCGCCGCTTCCAGCAGGAGACCGGGACGACGCCCTACCGCTGGATCCTGCGCCAACGGGTGCTGCGCGCCCAGGAGTTGCTGGAGGGCACGGACGAGACCATGGACGAGATCGCCTGGCGCACCGGGTTCGGTACGGCGGCGGCGCTGCGGCACCAGTTCGTCCGGGCGCTCGGCACCACCCCGAACGCCTACCGGCGCACGTTCCGGGGCCCGCAGGCCGCCTGAGCGCGCGCCGGTACCAGGTGGCCTACCAGGGCATCGGCCTCAGCAGCAGGTTGTGCGGACGGAGCGTGATGCCCACCCGGGTGGTGTCGTCCGACCCGGGGACCTGCTCGAAGCGGTACTTCGCCGAGATCGCCGCGGTGATCAGGCTCAGCTGGGTCATGGAGAAGTGGTCGCTGGGGCACTTGCGGTTGCCCACGCTGAAGGGGCTCATGGCGTACTTCGGGACGTCCTTGGCCCGCTCCGGCAGCCACCGGTCGGGGTCGAAGCCGAGGTGCCGGTCGTAGGAGCGGGCGTCGCGCTGGATCGCGTACGGGCTGTAGACGATGTCCGCCCCGGCCGGAATGCGATAGCCGCCGAGCGAGGTGTCGGTCACCGCGCGCCGGGTCAATATCCATACGGCGGGCCTGAGCCGCATGGCCTCGACGACGACATTGTTGGTGTGCGTGAGCGCGCGCACGTGCTGGAATCCGACCGGTCGGCCGCCGGTCACGGATTCGACCTCGGTCCGTACCTTCTCGGCGTGTTCCGGGTGTTCCGCGAGAACCTGCAGCAGCCACATGATCGTGGATGCGACCGTTTCGCTGCCGGGGGTGAGTATCGCGACGACCTGGTCGTGGATCTCCTGTTCCCCGATGGGGTCACCATTGTCGTCCTTTGCCTCCAGCAATGCCGTCAGCAAATCGTCCGGCTTTTGACCAGATGCCCTCCGCTCGGAGACGATCTCGTCCACCAGCAGATGCAAATCGGCCAGCGCCCGGTTGAATTCGCGGTTGGCCGGAAACGGCAGCCGGTACAGCGGTCCGAGCGGGATGACCATCCGGCGGTACATGCCCCGGAAGACGCTGGCGAGGTCGACGCTGAGCCGCTCGGCGCGCTCGTCCATGTACTCGCCGCGCAGCAGGCAGCGGGCGGCGATGCGCACGGCCACCCGGAAGGACTCGGAGGTGCAGTCGACGGTGTCGCCGGCTTTCCAGCGGTCGGTCAGCGCGTGCGCCTCCTCCTCCATGACCGGCCCGTAGTCCGGGATCGCGTCCAGCCGGAAGGCGGGCTGGATGGTGCGGCGCTGGCGCCGGTGCCGGGGGCCGTTGGCGGTGGCCACGCCCTCCTTGCCGAGCAGGCCTTCGAGGGACTCCCACAGCGGTCCGTCGATCTTGAAGTCGGGGCTGAGCGCGAGCGCGCCGGTCAGCTCCGGCGTGGTGACGGCGTACACCGTCTTGGGGCCGAGCTTGAGGCGTACGACGTCGCCGTGGTCGCGGAGCCGGGACATGAAGGCGAGCGGGTCGCGGACCAGCTTCAGGCCGTGTCCGAGGACCGGCACGGCGCCCCCGGCCAGGGGTGGCTCACGCAGTTCGGCCGCCTCGGAGCTGACGGGCCGCACAGAGTCGACGGTCATTTCTCACCTGCCGCTTCGTTGGTGACGTACGGGGGCGTCGACCGGTCGTCCCAGGTGTCGACCATGTAACGGCCGGACTCGTGGTGGAACCAGTAGACGGAGCTGAACCAGTTGCGCATATTGCCGACACAGGCGCGGACCGTGGCGCTCAGTTCCTTTCCGCGGACCGTTCCGTCGGCGAGGTCGTCGGCGAACCGCAGGGCGTCCTGCTCGGCTTCGAGGAATTCGCTGACGCATTTCTCGACCCGCCGCCTGACTTCGTCCACCGCTTCTTCGAGAGTCAGCCCCTCATGGGTGATGAGACTGATTCCGAGGTTGTGGACCTCGTCGCCCGCTATTTCCTTCGGCAGCGAGCACAGGTCGTTGTACCAGGCGGCGAATTCCTGGCTGAACAGCGCGGCCCGGCGGTAGGCCGGTGCTTTCCTCACGTCGTCCGGGAGTTCACATCCGGCGCTCGGTTCCAGCAGGTCCGTCCATATCCAGTGCGCGAAGGTGTGCCGGCGCAGGGCGAGGTATTCCTCGACGCCGGGTATGTATCCCTCGGTGCGGTTGTGGAACTCGCGGTCGTAGGCCTCTATGACCGCGTGGAAGTGCCGGGCGAACCGCTGGTTCCAGGTGCGCGACAGGAAGCCGTACAGCCGCAGGATGCTGTCCGCGAAACCGGCGACCAGCGGGTCCGGGTGGTGCAGGTGGTGCCGGGGTGCGTCGAGGGCCGCGTGCAGGCGGTGCCTCAGCCGCCGCCAGTAGCCCGTCCGGCCGTGGACGACACAGCGGTCGTGGCGGTCGTCCCAGACGAAGAACCACGCGCTGTAGTCGGCGATGGCCTGCATGACCTCGTCGGGGGCGCCGAGGTAGTAGCCCGCCATGAGGTCCGTGTAGCACAGTCCGTCGGCATATTCCTGCACCTTGTCCGCCGGCATGAGCCGTTTTTCCAGCAGCCAGAGCCGTGTGCTGTGCTGGAGCCGCGGCCAATACGGATGCAGTTGCCGGGGAAAGGCGGACTCGATCACCGGGAGTGCCAGTGACGGTGGTACGACGATCGCCGTCGGCGTCGCTGTGGTGCTGTGTGGGAAAGCTTGCACGAACAAACCCCTCTCAGCCGCCAGGAGCGCACGACCCTCTCCGGTTGTGCCGGGCGTGCGCCGTTGCGTATCCCCGCTCTTACATTCAGCACCACAACTGACCGCCATGGGAACGGATTTGCTTCACTCACTACCCCAAGGCCGCCGGGAATCCCGCCTTGTGTGACCGATTAAGGATCACAACGAGGACACAAGGGATCGGTTGTACGACGCACGGATGAGCGAGGCGAGGCAAGCGAAGGGCGCCCGACCGGGAGTGATCCCGGCCGGGCGCCCCAACGAGCCCATGCCGCCTAGTCGTTGGCGACCACCGGATAACGTGGCTCGTTCTCGGCCATCTGCCGCAGTGCGTCCTTGCGGTCCCGCTTGGACAGCCGGTCGATGTACAGGTAGCCGTAGAGGTGGTCGGTCTCGTGCTGCAAACAGCGTGCGAAGTAACCGGTGCCGCGCACCTTGATCGGGTTGCCCTGCTCGTCCTGACCGGTCACCTCGGCGTAGTCGGGACGCGCGAGCGGCGCGTACGCCGTCGGCACGGACAGGCAGCCCTCGTTGCTGTCGTCCAGCCGGCGCCGGTCGGCGGGCAGCTCGACCGGCTTCGGGTTGCACACCACGCCGACGTGCCGGACACCCTCGTCGTCCATGCAGTCGTAGACGAAGACCTTGAGGTCCACACCGATCTGGTTGGCGGCCAGGCCCACGCCCTCGGCGGTGCGCTGGCTGGCGAACATGTCGGCGACGAGCTGCTGCAGCTCCTCGCCGAACTCGGTGACGTCCTTGCACTCCTTGTGCAGCACCGGGTTGCCGACGACCGTGATCGGCCGCGAGGTGCCGCGCTCCCGCCAGGCCTTCTCGCGCTCCTCGCAGTCCTCCGTGTCGACGACATAGCCCTCGTCGTCGACGGGGAGCACGCCCGCGTGCTGCTGATCGGTGTCCTGCTGCGCCATGACCGACGTACGCCTTCCTGCAATCCTGGAAAATTCTGCGAGTACAGCCTAAAGGCGGCTGGTCACCGTCGGCTCAGCAAACCTCTTCGAGATCCCGCCAGTCCCTGGAGTCCGGGCTGTCCGCGACCCACCCGTCCAGCAACCCCCGGACCAGCGAAGCCGGCGCGGCCACCCCGCACTCCCGCTCGGGCACCCACAGCTGTCCGTCCGTCCGATGCCCCAGCGGTCCGGGATGACCGGGCTCGCTGTGGTCATGCGGGTCGAGATGCACACCTTCCCCCTCGTCCGAGGGCATCCGGGACTCCGAACACATCCGGCACAGCAGCCGCACCGACGAGGACCAGTCCTCCGCGGCGAACCCCGCGTCGGCGGCCAGCTGCTCCAGCGCGTCCCGGTCCGCCTCCGTGGCCGCCTCCAGCAGGACCACCCAGGTGGGCACGGGCGAGGGCGCCCACAGCTCGATCTCGTCGAAGACCGGGTAGGAGTGCCCGGCGGACGTCGTGCGCTCGCCGTGCGGGACACCGTCGTGCAGCACCACCTCGCCCCAGCGCCGCCCGGACGAGGGAAGCGGGATGGACAGCACCTCCAGCCGCGCCGGATCGAGCCTGCGGCCCCACACGACCTCGGCCTCGCCCTCCGGGGAGAGCCGTACGGCCGCGCTGCCCAGCTCCATGCCGAGGGGCTCGGCGGAGGCGGCGGCGCCCCCGGGCACCTTCAGCCCGTACGCCTGCCAGGCACGGCGGGCCAGCGGCCAGTCCTGCAGGGCGGTGGCGG
The DNA here is from genome assembly GCF_040634095.1 of Streptomyces sp. NPDC007205. Lineage (NCBI taxonomy): Bacteria > Bacillati > Actinomycetota > Actinomycetes > Kitasatosporales > Streptomycetaceae > Streptomyces > Streptomyces sp. NPDC007205. Next base: position 177,964 of record NZ_JBEYEW010000007.1, on the reverse strand, counting down.
CGATGCCGACGTTCCACCAGTCGGGCGCCCCGGTCTCCCGCTCCAGCAACGCGACCGCCCGGAGCCCGGCCGCACGGGCCTGCTCCCAGTCGTGCCGGAACTTGTGCAGCAGGGCGAGGTTGAACCAGGACTCCGACAGCCAGGGCTCCAGATCGGCGGCCCGTGTCAGCAGCTCGCCCGCGTCCTCGTACCGGCCGTCGCCGATCAGCGTGAACGCGCGGTCCGTGGCCTGCCGCCAGGAGGCGGAGGGCCGGTGCCGTCCCTTGCCGAAGATCCTCACGATTCCCGCCTGCCAGTTCCATTTCCCGCTGTGGGCTGGCTTGTGCCCCCGGACACCCTCTCCCTCGCATCCAACCACGTACGGCGGGAAAGGCGCTCATTACCCATGGGTTACCCAGCCCCGCGCGGGGTCAGACAGTGCCGTGCGTCTCCCGTCGCCTCCGCCGGCGCGCTCTCGCGCCAGGCCCGCGACCGGGCGAGGACCCGGGCGAGGGACTCCACCACCTCCGGAGCGTAGTCACCGGCGGTGCCGAGGCGCAGCTCCTCCAGCGCCCGCAGGGTCCCCTCGGGTCCGGCGTCCCGGGCCTTCTCCTCGTAGGCGTTCACGGCCCGGATGATCCGCGCGGCGACCGGCTGGTCACGGCAGGGGTCCGCCTGGCGTTCCACCATCACGGCGACGGCCGCGGCCACACCGGTCTGCCGTACGACGGCCCCGCCGAGCAGCGCGATGCGGCGCTGCTCCTCGGGGGGCAGGCCGGCGGTGGCACCGGCCGGGACCGGGTCGACCAGGCTGAGCTGGCCGATGTCGTGCATGAGGGCCGCGTACTCCAGGACGGTCAGCTCGCCCTCGCTCAGGCCGAGGTCCCGGCCGACGGCGAGGCTGAGCGCGGCGACGCGGCGGGCGTGTCCGGCGGGGGTGTATCCGGCGATCTCGGTGGCGCGGGCGAGGCAGGCGATGGTCTGCCGGTTGGTGGCGCGGACGGCCGCGTACCGGCGCACGGACAGCTGGGTGAGCAGCAGGGGCAGGCAGAACACGGGCAGCGCCCACAGGCCGACGACCGCGACCGCGAGCGCGATCACCGCGCCGGTCGCGCAGACCGCGGAGCCGATGCCGAGCAGCCCGCGCAGTTCGTCGCGCAGCAGCGGGCCGAACGGCCAGCGGGTGCGGGAGTGGGCGAGGGCCGCGGCGAGGACGGCGTCGCACAGGGCGGTCAGGACGAGGAGGGCGACGAGCAGCAGGGCGTAGGCGGGGCCGCTCCAGGACGCGAACACGCCCTTGTTGGAGAGGGGTTGGAAGCAGACGGCGGCGAATCCGACGCTCAGCACGCGGCGGGCGAGGTGGTCGAGGGTCGGGGTGCGGCCGCACCAGATGTGCGGGACGCCGCCGAGCAGGGAGGCGGCGAGGACCACGCTGACGACCTGCGGCGCGTCGTGCAGCGTCTGGTGCCCCGCGTCGGGTCCGAGCAGGGCGTACGACAGCGATCCCGCGGTGCCCAGCGGCGCGGCCTGCCGCACCGGGGCTCCGCTCCACCGGGTCAGCTCGCCGACGGCTATGAGCACCCCGAAGGCGAGCGCGACCCCCCGGTCGGCCATACCGGTCCACAGGGTGACGCCGAGGGAGGCGGCGGCGGTGAGCCCGGCCGCGGCGTGGACGAGTCTGAGGGCGGTCATCGCGGTGCCCCGGTGCGGGGGCCGGGGACCGGCTGCGGGTCCGGGGCCTCGCGCGCCGTCTCGTCGGCCGTGACGGCCGGGTGCCAGCCGTGCCGTTCGAGTGCCCTGGCGAGCGCCGTGACCATACGGGGGTCGAAGTGCGTCCCGGCGCACCGCTGCAGCTCGGCGACGGCCACCTCGACCGGCCGGGCCCTGCAGTAGGAGCGGGTGGAGGTCATCGCGTCGAAGGCGTCGGCGACGGCGACGACCCGGGCGCACTCGGGGATCCGGTCGCCGGCGAGACCGTAGGGGTAGCCGCTGCCGTCGAGGCGTTCGTGGTGGTGCAGGATCGCGGCGCGGGCCTCGCCGAGGAAGGAGATCCCGCGGACCATCTCATGGCCGTACTCGGGGTGCAGTTCGATGATCCGGCGTTCCTCGGGGGTCAGCGGGCCGTCCTTGCGCAGCAGCCGGGTGGGGACGCCGAGCTTGCCGACGTCGTGCAGGATCCCGGCGAAGCGCAGCGTCTCGACGCGGTCGTCGTCCATGCCGAGTTCCCGGGCGATCATCACGGAGGCCTGTCCGACGCGTTCGCTGTGGCCGCGGGTGTAGCCGTCCTTGATGTCGACGGCCTGGACGAGCGCGCGGATCGTGGCCTGGTGGGCGGCGCGTTCGCGGTGGTACTGGGCGAAGATCCACCAGGACACGCACATCGGCAGCAGCACGAGCAGCGCGGCGACCGGGCCGTACGGGCTGCGCCACAGCACGGCCATCATCAGCCCGGCGAGTCCGTGCACCGCGACCGGCGCGAGTGAACGGGACAGCAGCCCGCGCCAGGCCCGGCGCAGCGGAACCCCCTGGGCGACCGCGCGGAGGCCGCCGTCGAGGAGGGTGAGGATCAGGCAGAAGACGAGGACGGCCGCGCCGGCGGGCAGCAGCGCGTACGGGAAGTCGCAGCCGACGACGGCGTCCCGTCCGCCGAGCGCCCAGTGCACCCGGGCGGCGCCCCACACCGCGAGCGCGGGCTGCGCGGCCCGCCAGACGCGCCTGAGCAGCGCGGGCCGGTGCTCGACCGGCGAGAGCAGGGCCGCGGGCACCGGGACGAGCGCGGCGGCCGGCGGCGGCAGCAGGAACGCCCCGGCGAGCAGGACGGGGTAGAAGGTGCCGCCGAAACGGCGGCGTACGACGTGCTCGCTGGCGGCGCAGAGTGCGGAGAGCAGGCCGAGCGCCCACCAGGGGGTGCGGAGCGCCGGCAGCGGCAGGAGGCAGAACAGCGCCAGCAGGGCGACAGCGGCCACATAGCCGCGTGCCCTCGCCGGTACCGCCTCCATCGCACCCCTCCCCGACCGTGCCGGTCCAGGCTCGGAGCCTAGGGCGGGGATCGGGGGTACGGGGCCTATGACCTGAGGATTAGCACATTCGGGTGACGGCAGTGGTGACCCGGCGGTCAGCTCTCCTGCGGCGTGGCGGTCACGTCGTGGTCCGGCACGGCCTGGCCGGAGCGGATCAGATCGAGCCGCCCCATGACCTTGGCGCGCAGGTCGGCGGGCACGTCGTCATGCCCGCAGCACCGCTTGACCAGCTTCTTCACGGCCTGCTCCAGGCCGTACTTCTCCAGGCAGGGAGAGCATTCCTCGAAGTGGTGCTGGAACTTGTCGCGATCAACGGCCGGCATCTCACTGTCGAGGAACTCGTACAGATGGTCGAGGACCTCACTGCAGTCCGTCTCGTGCGGATCTCCGCAGCTCATGAGCCCGAACCTTTCGCTTCGTCCGACTCTCCGGCGCCCGCCGGGACCAGCCCACGCTCACGGGCGTAGTCCTCCAGCATGCCGCGCAGCTGACGGCGGCCCCGGTGCAGCCGGGACATCACCGTACCGATGGGTGTCCCCATGATGTCCGCGATCTCCTTGTACGCAAAGCCCTCGACGTCCGCGAGATAGACGGCGATGCGGAACTCCTCGGGGATCGCCTGCAGCGCTGCCTTCACGTCCGAGTCGGGCAGGTGGTCCAGCGCCTGCGACTCGGCGGAGCGCAGGCCCGTCGACATGTGCGACTCGGCGCGGGCGAGCTGCCAGTCCTCGATCTCCTCCGCGGCGGAGCGCTGCGGCTCGCGCTGCTTCTTGCGGTAGGAGTTGATGAAGGTGTTGGTGAGGATCCGGTACAGCCACGCCTTCAGGTTGGTGCCCTCACGGAACTGGTGGAAGGACGCGTACGCCTTGGCGTACGTCTCCTGCACCAGGTCCTCGGCGTCGGCCGGGTTGCGCGTCATGCGCAGCGCGGCCGAATACATCTGGTCGAGGAATTCGAGCGCGTCCCGCTCGAAGCGCGCACTGCGCTCGGCGGTGGACTCGGAGGTCGTCTCCGCGCTCACGCCCTGGCCCTCGGGCTGCTCCGCCTGGCCGTTGTCGGTCCCTGCGTCGGTACCGGTGACCGGACCCACCTCCTCAAGATCCCGGGCAGGACCGAGAGCGGTCCCACTCGATTCGGAGGATAGAACACGACCCGTGCCTGCCGCCCCTCGAATTGAAGCGGTCCTGGCCGCGTGCAGCACCGTCCAGTCCAGGTCAGTACGGCTGCTGCGGGCCGGGCAAACGGTCGAACCCATGCGGCGGACTTCCTCTCCTACGACGTCTGTGCCGAGGCCTCAGCACTTCTGTCCGCCACAACAGTGGTCCGGCGCGGCACATTCCCGCCCGTCACCCGAGCGGCGCGAGCCACTGGGCGACGCCCTCGGTGACGATCTCAAGGGCCCGCTCCTGAGTGATCTCCGCGCGCGTGGGAACCGCGAACCCGTGATCGCCGTACGGCACCTCGATCAGCCCGTAGCCGCCCTCGGGGAACTCCGCCGGCTTCCCGAAGGGGTCGTTGCCGCCCTGCACGACCAGCGTGGGCACCCCGGCGCCGAGCAGCTCCTCGGCGCGGGACTTCTCCGGCTTGCCCGGCGGGTGCAGCGGGAAGCTCAGCGCGAGCACGGCGTGCGCACCCAGCTCGGCGGCGGTGCGGCAGGCGACCCGGGCGCCGGCGCTGCGCCCGCCGGAGACCACGGGCAGCCGCATCCCGGCCAGTGCCGGCCAGATGCCGCGCCAGCCGCTGTCCAGGGTCTTCGGCGCGGGGGCGACCTTCTTCCCGGCGACGCGCCAGGGCTGCTCCACCAGGGCCACGGTCACGCCGTGCGCGGGGAGGGTCCGGGCGAGCGCCTGCAGGTCGCGGGCTTCGACGCCCCCGCCGGCGCCATGGCTCAGGGCGAGCACCAGCCGGGGGTCCTCCGCCCGGTGCCAGGTGATGCGTGCGGTTCCGGCGTCGGTCTCGACAATCTCGATCACGCTAGAAGAGTGTGCCCTCTTCCGGCGCTTCCAGCTCCTTCAGCAGCTCAGGGCCGTTGTTGCGGACGTTGCTGACGGCCGTGGAGACCGGGTAGGCGCGCATCAGGCCGGGCGGGGGCGGGGCGAGCAGGTCACGCAGGCCGTCGGGGTCGGTGCGGGAGGGGTCGAGCCAGGCGTCCCAGCGGTCCGGCGTGAGCATCAGGGGCATCCGGGGGTGGATGTCGACCAGGGCGTGCGGGCCCTCGGCGGGGGCCACGGCCAGCGGGGTCTTCTCGGCCTCCGTGGTGATCACCGAGCAGGTGACCCACCAGGCCCCCGGGTGGTCGTCGGGCAGCGTCCGGTCGCGCCAGAACTCGTACAGCCCGGCCATCGCGAACACCGAGCCGTCGGCCGGCAGCACGAAGTACGGCTGCTTGCGCGGCCGCTTCTTCTTGCCCTCGACCTCCAGCTCGCGCTCCTGCGTGCCGGTGACCCACTCGTAGTAGCCGTCGGCGGGGATGATGCAGCGCCGGGCGGCGAAGGCACGGCGGTAGGCGGGCTTCTCGTGCACGGTCTCGGCCCGCGCGTTGATCATCCGGGCGCCGCCCTCGGGCGTCTTGGCCCAGGACGGCACCAGTCCCCACTTCAGCTTGCGCAGCTGGCGAACCGGACGCGGGGAGTCCGCGTCTTTCAGGGGACGGTCGAGGACGGCGTAGACCTCCTTGGTGGGGGCCACGTTGTAGTCCGGCTCCAGGGTCTCCTCGGGCTCCCACTTGTCGATCTCAAAGATTCCTGCGAGATCCTCGGGCCTACGACTCGATGCATACCGTCCGCACATACGTGCCACACTGCCAGACTCCGCACCACTACAGGGAGCCACTCGGACACATGGACAGCCTCGCCGCCACCGCGCTGCCCGACATCTGGGACCGGCTCACCGGCACCCAGCCCGATCCCGACCTCTGGGTGGTGCTCGCCACCCTGGGCGCCGCGCTCGCCGTCGTCGTCCCGCACACCCTGTGGCGGATATCCCGCAACGCGATCACCATCGCGCACGAGGGCGGCCACGGCCTGATCGCGCTGCTCACCGGCCGGCAGCTCACCGGCATCCGGCTGCACTCCGACACCAGCGGCCTCACGGTCAGCCGGGGCAAGCCGTACGGACTGGGCATGATCCTCACGGCCGCCGCCGGATACACGGCGCCCTCGCTGCTCGGCCTCGGGGGCGCCGCCCTGCTGGCCGCGGGGCGCATCACGCTGCTGCTGTGGGCGGCGACGGCGCTGCTGGTGGCGATGCTGGTGATGATCCGCAACGCGTACGGCGTCCTGACCGTGGTGCTGGCCGGGGGCGCCTTCCTGCTGGTGTCCTGGCTGGCGGGGCCCCAGGTGCAGGCGGCGTTCGCGTACGCGGTGGTGTGGTTCCTGCTGTTCGGCGGGGTACGGCCGCCCTTCGAGCTGCAGATGAAGCGGTCACGCCGGAGGGGCCGCGAAGCGTCGTTCGAGGGTGGTGCCGGGAGCCGGGCGGGCGGGGCGGGGGACTCGGACGCGGACCAGCTGTCGCGTCTGACGCACGTACCGGCGGGGCTGTGGCTGTTCCTGTTCCACGCCGTGTCGCTGTCCTCGCTGATCGGCGGGGGTCGCTGGCTGCTGGGGGAATGACGACAAGCCCGAAGGGGCGAGTCAGTCGAAACGACCCCGTCGGCCCCTCCTTATAAAGTATTCGCATGACCGTGAACCCCGCACACACCGCCCTCTGGCCCGCCCCGCACGCGAGCGGAGCCGTCGACGCGACGGTCCACGTGCCCGGGTCCAAGTCGGTCACCAACCGCGCGCTGGTGCTGGCCGCCCTCGCCTCCGAGCCCGGCTGGCTGCGCCGGCCGCTGCGCTCCCGCGACACCCTGCTGATGGCCGGTGCCCTCCGGGCCATGGGCGTGGAGATCGAGGAAGGGGTCGGCCCGGACGGCTCCGGCGAGGCCTGGCGGGTGCTGCCGACGGGCCTGCACGGCCCGGCCACGGTCGACGTCGGCAACGCCGGCACGGTGATGCGCTTCCTGCCGCCGGTGGCCGCGCTGGCCGACGGCCCCGTCCGGTTCGACGGCGACCCGCGGTCGTACGAGCGTCCTCTGCACGGCGTGATCGACGCGCTGCGGCAGCTCGGCGCGCGGATCGACGACGACGGCCGGGGCGCGCTGCCGCTGACCGTGCACGGCGGCGGGGCCCTGGACGGCGGCCCGGTGTCGGTCGACGCCTCCTCGTCCTCCCAGTTCGTGAGCGCCCTTCTCCTCTCCGGCCCGCGCTTCAACCAGGGCGTCGAGGTCCGGCACACCGGCGCCTCGCTGCCGTCCCTGCCGCACATCCGGATGACCGTCGACATGCTGCGCGCGGTCGGCGCCCAGGTCGACACCCCGGAGTCGGGCGGCGAGCCGAACGTGTGGCGGGTGACGCCGGGCGCCCTGCTCGGCCGGGACCTGACGATCGAGCCGGACCTGTCCAACGCCCAGCCGTTCCTGGCGGCGGCCCTGGTCACCGGCGGCAAGGTGCTGATCCCGGACTGGCCGGAGCGCACCACCCAGCCCGGTGACCGGCTGCGGGAGATCTTCACCGAGATGGGCGGCTCCTGCGAACTCACCGAGTACGGGCTGGTGTTCACCGGTTCGGGTGCCCTCCACGGCATCGACGTGGACCTGGGCGACGTCGGCGAGCTGACCCCCGGCATCGCGGCGGTGGCGGCCCTCGCGGACTCCCCCTCCACCCTGCGGGGCGTGGCGCATCTGCGGCTGCACGAGACGGACCGGCTGGCCGCACTCACCAAGGAGATCAACGAGCTCGGCGGTGACGTCACCGAGACCGCCGACGGCCTGCACATCCGCCCGCGCAAGCTGCACGGCGGGACCTTCCACACCTACGACGACCACCGCATGGCGACCGCGGGCGCGATCATCGGTCTCGCCGTCGAGGGGGTGCGGATCGAGAACGTGGCGACCACGGCGAAGACCCTTCCGGACTTCCCCGAGCTGTGGACCGGGATGCTCGGGCAGTAGGGACGTACGTCATGCGCCGCTACGGCAAGCACACCGACGAGGACGACATCCGCACCCGTCCCAACCGCAAGGGCAACCGGCCGCGGACGAACATCCGGCCCAAGCACGAGGACGCGGCCGAGGGCCTGGTCCTCACGGTCGACCGCGGCCGGCTGACCTGCCTGGTCGACGACCGGCCCGTGATCGCGATGAAGGCCCGCGAGCTGGGCCGCAAGGCGGCGGTGGTCGGGGACCGGGTGGCCCTGGTCGGCGACCTGTCCGGCACGAGGGACACGCTGGCCCGGATCGTCCGGATCGAGGAACGCACGTCGGTGCTGCGGCGCACGGCCGACGACGACGACCCGTACGAGCGGGTGGTCGTGGCGAACGCGGACCAGCTGGCGATCGTCACGGCCCTGGCCGACCCGGAGCCCCGGCCCCGTCTGATCGACCGCTGTCTCGTCGCGGCCTTCGACGGCGGTCTGGAACCGCTGCTGGTGATGACCAAGTCGGACCTGGCCCCACCGGACAAGATGCTGGAGCTGTACGGCGCGCTCGACATCCCGTACGTCGTCACCAGCCGCGAGGAACTGGAGAACGGGGACGCGGCGGACCGGGTACGCGAGTACCTGGACGGCAGGGTCACCGCGTTCGTGGGTCACTCGGGCGTCGGCAAGACGACCCTCGTCAACGCGCTGGTGCCGCACGAGCGCCGGCGTATCACGGGCCATGTGAACGCGGTGACGGGCCGCGGCCGCCACACCACGACGTCCGCCCTCGCCCTGCCCCTGTCCGATGCGGACGGCTGGGTCATCGACACCCCCGGCGTCCGCTCCTTCGGCCTGGCGCACGTCGACCCCTCGCGCGTGATCCACGCCTTCCCGGACCTCGAACCCGGCACGGAGGGCTGCCCGCGCGCGTGCAGCCACGACGAGCCGGACTGCGCGCTGGACGCCTGGACCGAGGAGGGCCACGCGGATCCGGCGCGGCTGTACTCGCTGCGCCGGCTGCTGTCCACCCGGGAGCGCAGGGAAGGCGACTGACCTCCGCGTTGTTTGGCCGGGTGGGAGGCCGGTAAGTGCATAATCGCACCGAGCCGGAGATCCGGATCAACGGGAGGACAGCACATGGCGTGGCTGCTGGTCATGGTGGCCGGAGTTCTGGAGACCGGTTTCGCCGTGTGCCTGAAGCTCTCGCACGGCTTCACGCGCCTCTGGCCGACGATCGCCTTCGCCTCCTTCGCCCTCGGCAGCTTCGGCCTGCTGACCCTGTCCCTGAAGAAGCTCGACGTCGGCCCCGCGTACGCGGTGTGGACCGGCATCGGCGCGGCCGGCACCGCGATCTACGGCATGGTCTTCCTGGGCGACCTGGTGTCCACCCTGAAGATCGTCTCGATCAGCCTGGTCATCATCGGCGTGATCGGGCTGCAGTTGTCGGGCTCGGCACACTAGACAGGGCCCAAGCCCTGTAGCGGGCAGTCGTGCCGCGTCCGGAACCGGCAGCCGTCGTAGCGGCGGGCCGGGCTCGGTGGATCGCCGGGCCGGACTCCGGGTGGACTGCGCAGGAAACCGGGCAGCCCGGCGTCCCCGGCGTCCGGAACCGCCCGCGATCACACCGTCTGGTGCGGGACCACCGCTCGGACCAGTTCCGCCACGCCGCCCTCGCCCGGTGGGGCCGCGACGCAGGACAGGGCGAGACGTACGACCAGTTCGCAGGGGCGGGCCAGTTCGGCGGTGTCGGCGGGGGTGGCGGTGGGGCCCGCCAGAGCGCTGACCGCTCGGTCCCGCACGATCCGTACGAGGTCACGGGGCGTCGGCAGCGGCCCGTCCGCGCGGCGCTGGGCCGGCACCGAGGAGGAGGACGGCACGGCGGCGAGCGGCAGGGCGGGCAGCCGTTCGCTCCAGCAGCCGGTGAGCATGGCCCGGATCAGCGCGTTCTCCCGCGCGGCGGCGCTCGTCCACTCGACCACGGCGGTGAGCCGCTCCCTCGGCTCGCCCGGCCCGGCGAGGGCGCGCTCCACTCCGGCGAGATACCCGTCGGCCTCCCGCCGCACCAGCGCCCGCGCCAGCCCGTCCTTGCTGCCGAACTCGTTGTACAGGGTCTGCCGGGACACCCCGGCCGCCGCGGCCACGTCGACCATCCGCACCATGGACCACGGCCGGCGCGCGAGGGCCGTACAGGCGGCGTCCAGCAGAGACTCGCGGGCAGCAGGCATCCTCGCCTCCCTGACACAGAGCGGCTCTGCGCCCAGATTTGACGCTCTTGTATGCACTGTCAAGGGTTCGCGGGGGTTCGGGGGCGCACTTCCGCCAGGCGAGGTGGGGGCACCCCGACACCCCCCGCCCTGCTGGCCCCGCAGCAGCAGCTGCAGATACCGTTCCTCACATGCCGGACTACCTCGACGACCTGCGCCTCGCCCACGTCCTCGCGGACGCCGCGGACGCCGCCACCATGGCCCGCTTCAAGGCCCTCGACCTGAAGGTGGAGACGAAGCCGGACATGACGCCGGTCAGCGAAGCGGACAAGGCCGCGGAAGAGCTCATCCGCGGCCAGCTCCAGCGCGCCCGCCCCAGGGACGCCATCCTCGGCGAGGAGTACGGCATCGAGGGCACCGGCCCCCGCCGCTGGGTGATCGACCCCATCGACGGCACCAAGAACTACGTCCGCGGCGTCCCCGTCTGGGCGACCCTCATCGCCCTGATGGAAGCAGGCGAGGACGGCTACCAGCCCGTCGTCGGCGTCGTCTCCGCCCCCGCGCTGAGCCGCCGCTGGTGGGCCGCGAGGGGCTACGGCGCCTTCACCGGCCGCAGCCTGACCTCCGCGACCCGCATCCACGTCTCCGGTGTCGGCAAGCTCGCGGACGCGTCCTTCGCCTACTCCTCACTCTCCGGCTGGGAGGAGCGGGGCCACCTGGACGGCTTCCTGGACCTGACCCGCGAGGTGTGGCGCACGCGCGCGTACGGCGACTTCTGGCCCTACATGATGGTCGCCGAGGGGTCCGTGGACATGTGCGCCGAGCCGGAGCTGTCGCTCTGGGACATGGCCGCCACCGCGATCGTCGTCACCGAGGCCGGCGGCACCTTCACCGGCCTCGACGGCCGCCCGGGCCCGCACAGCGGCAACGCGGCCGCGTCCAACGGCCTGCTGCACGACGAGTTGCTGGGGTATCTCAACCAGCGCCAGTGAGACGCAGGAGAAGCCCGCGCACGCCCCCCAACTGGCGTCGCGCGCCCTCTTGTTGACCCGCCCTTCACCTGTCACTCTGATCCCACCCCCACTTGTGAAATTGTGAATCCCCGCCCGGGCGCGGGGATTCGTAGGAGGTGGCCCCTTCCATGCTCGTCCGAGACGCCATGAGCACGGTGATCCTCACCGTCGGCCCCGCCCACACCCTCCGCCAGGCAGCCGCCCTGATGTCCGCCCGCCGGGTCGGCGCCGCCGTGGTCCTCGACCCGGACGCCGGCGGCATCGGCATCCTCACCGAACGCGACATCCTGAACTCCGTCGGCCTCGGCCAGAACCCGGACACGGAACGCACCCACGCCCACACCACCACCGACGTCGTCTTCGCGGCCCCCGCCTGGACCCTGGAGGACGCCGCTCGCGCCATGGCCCACGGTGGCTTCCGGCACCTGGTCGTCCTCGACCGCGGCGAGGTCGCCGGCATCGTCTCGGTCCGCGACATCATCCGCTGCTGGGCCCCGGCCCGGGAGCACGCACCGGCCCTCTGAGCGCCCGGTCCTCCGCGCACACGGAACGGACCGGACCCCGAGCACCGTGGGGTCCGGCCCGCCTGGGAGCACCACCCAGGTCCTTGAGCACCGGGGCAAGCACAGGGCGCGCCGCCGGCTCAACCGCGCAGGACTCAACCGCGCAGGACTCAGCCGAGCAGGACTCAGCCGAGCAGCGCCTGCACCGCCGCCTCCAGCCGCTTGCCGAAGCCGGCGTCGGCGTTGCGGAAGTTGCCGATCGCCCGCTCGACGATGTCCTCGCGCGAGACCTTGGCGATGAAGCCCGCCAGGTTCGCGATCAGCCGCTCCTTCTCCTCCTCCGACATCAGCCGGTAGAGGTTGCCCGCCTGCACGAAGTCGTCGTCCTCGGCGTGCACCGGCGTCGGGTGGTTGGCCGTGGGGCCGTCGACGGAGGTGGACAGCCACAGCGGCCGGCCGGTCTGCTGCGGCCCGCCGAAGCTGTTCGGCTCGTAGTTCTTCGCCCCGCCGTGCCGGCCGTCGTACAGGAAGCCGTCACGGGAGTTCGTACGCGCCTCGGTGGCGTGCGGACGGTTCACCGGCAGGTGGTCGGCGTTGATGCCGACGCGGTAGCGGTGCGCGTCGCCGTAGGCGAACAGACGCCCCTGCAGCATCTTGTCGGGCGAGGGGCCGATGCCCGGCACGAAGTGGGCGGGGCTGAAGATCGACTGCTCGACCTCGGCGAAGACGTTCCGGGGGTTGCGGTTCAGCTCCAGCCTGCCGATCTCGATGACGGGGTAGTCCGCGTGCGGCCACACCTTGGTCAGGTCGAACGGGTTGAAGCGGTACGTCGCCGCGTCCGCCGCCGGCATGATCTGCACACCCACGGTCCAGCTCGGGAACTCGCCGCGCTCGATCGCCTCGCGCAGGTCTCGCTGGTGCGAGTCGGGGTCCTTGCCCGCGAGGACCTCGGCCTCCCGGGCGGTGAGGTTCTTGATCCCCTGGTCGGTCTTGAAGTGGTACTTGACCCAGAAGACCTCGCCGGACTCGTTGTTCCACTGGAAGGTGTGCGAGCCGAAGCCGTCCATGTGCCGGTACGACGCCGGGATGCCACGGTCGCCGAACAGCCAGGTCACCTGGTGGGTCGACTCCGGCGACAGCGACCAGAAGTCCCACACGTTGTCGGCTTCGGTGGAGCCGGTGTACGGGTCGCGCTTCTGGGTGTGGATGAAGTCGGGGAACTTGATCGCGTCCCGGATGAAGAACACCGGGGTGTTGTTGCCGACGAGGTCGTAGTTGCCCTCCTCGGTGTAGAACTTCACCGCGAAGCCCCGCGGGTCGCGGACGGCGTCCGCCGCGCCGAGGTTGCCGGCCACCGTGGAGAAGCGCAGGAAGACCTCGGTCTCCTTACCGATCCCGGAGAGGAAGGCGGCGCGGGTGTACGGCGTGACGTCGGCGGTCACCGTGAAGGTGCCGTACGCGCCCGCGCCGCGCGCATGCACGACCCGCTCGGGGATGCGCTCCCGGTTGAAGTGGGCCAGCTTCTCCAGCAGCAGCTGGTCCTGGACGAGGACCGGCCCGCCGACGCCCGCCGTCTCGCTGTTCTGGTTGTCGGCCACCGGAGCACCGGCCTCCGTGGTGAGCGGTCCCTGCGTCACGTGCGCCTCCTGCGTCATTGCTGACTAGTCCTGTCCCAGTCCTGTCCTGTGGCCAAAGCCGTTCTGGATCCTACATTGGACTAGTTCTAAGTCAAGCAGCGTTCCAAAGTCACACCTATTCCCGTCCTGGTACGTATTCCTGTTAGGCTGGTGGCCATGAGCGACCTTCTGGAACGGCTGCGTGGACGCGGATGGCGGATGACCGCGCAGCGGCGCGTCGTGGCCGAGGTCCTCGACGGCGAGCATGTGCACCTGACAGCCGACGAGGTCCACGCGCGGGCTGTCGCGAAGCTGCCCGAGATCTCCCGGGCGACCGTCTACAACACGCTGGGCGAGCTGGTCTCGCTCGGCGAGGTGCTGGAAGTCACGACGGACAAACGGGCCAAGCGCTACGACCCGAACGCACACCAGCCGCACCATCACCTGGTCTGCGCACGCTGCGGCGCGATCCGCGACGTCCGTCCGACGGGCAACCCGCTCGCCGATCTCCCCGACACGGAGCGCTTCGGCTTCACGGTGTCGGACGTCGAGCTGACGTACCGGGGGCTGTGCCCGGACTGCGCGAGGGCGTGACGCACCCTTCCCCTGAAGCCCCGGCACCCGCCGGGGCTTCTTCATGCATCCGCACAACGGCTGAGGGCCGGAACCCATCTCTGGATTCCGGCCCTCGGCCTTCAGTAGCGGGGACAGGATTTGAACCTGCGACCTCTGGGTTATGAGCCCAGCGAGCTACCGAGCTGCTCCACCCCGCGTCGGTGAACACGACATTACGTGAGGGAGGACGACGGAAGCAAATCAGTTCCCCGGGACGTGGCCTGGCTCACGCGTTCACGCTGAAAGTTCCTCCCGCAGCGCGTCCCGCAACCGCCCCGCCCGCTCCGCAACCTCCGCCGGCCCCAGCGCGACCGCCCGGTCCGCCCACTTCTGCCCTTCCGCCAGCTCCCCCCGACGCGCGTAGACAAGGGCCAGCCGAAGAGCCGCCCGGCCGTGGCCCGCATCGGCCGCCCGCGTCCACCACACCGCCGCCTCCGGCTCACTCCCCTCCCGCGCCAGCAGCAGCCCCAGATTGAAGGCGCCGTTGCGCGATCCGGCCTCCGCCGCCGCCCGGTACCACCGCGCCGCCTCGACCACGTCCCCCCGCGCCGCCGCGAGCATGCCGACCCGCACCTGCGCCCGCCGGTGTCCCTGGGTCGCCGCCCGCTCGTACCACTCCTCGCACTCGGTCTTCTCATGCACGATCTCGCCCAGCTCGTGCGCAGGCTCCGGCGGCCGGCGCGCGTCGAGCAGCGTGGCCAGCCGGTACGCCGCCTCCGCGCTGCCCGCGCCCGCCGCGCAGCGCAGATGCCGTTCGGCCTCCGGCTCGTCGCCCTCGCGCAGCCGGGCGATCCCGACCTGGAGCGCGGCCTCGGTGTGCCCGGCGGCGGCCGCCCGCTCGTACCAGCGCAGCGCCATCTCCTCCTGACCGCGCCCGGCGTAGAGGATCCCGAGGTTGAACGCGGCGTCCACGCTCCCGGCCTCGGCGGCCTTGGAGAACCACGGCTCGGCGCCGGTGGTGTCGCCGCCCTGGAGCAGCAGGATGGCGAGCGCGTTGGCGGCCTCCCGGTGCCCGGCGTAGGCGGCCCGCCGGTACCACTGCTCGGCCTGGGCGGTCCGCCCCTGCTCGGCGCAGAGCAGCCCGAGGTTGTACGCCCCGTTGTCGTCACCGGCGTCCAGCGCCGCCCGGTACCAGCGCTCGGCGGTCTGGGTCTCGCCGCGCTCGGCGTGCAGCGCGCCGAGCGCGTTGGCCGCGTTGCCGTCGCCCTCCTGGGCGGCGCGCAGCCACCACACGGCCGCGCTCTCGGTGTCCCCGGCGTCGCGCAGCAGGAAGCCGAGCGCGCAGGCGGCCCGCGGCTCGCCGTCCTTGGCGGAGGTCAGGTACCAGCGCCCGGCCTCCTTCAGTTCCCCGCGCTTCTCCAGGATCGCGCCGAGGTGCAGCGCGGCGCGCCGGTGCCCGCGGGCGGCGGCCTGCCGGTACCACTGTTCGGCCTCCGCGACAGCGTTGTCACCCCCGCTCTCGTCCTCGCGCCCGGCTCTGCGGTCGAGCGTGCGGGCGAGCCGGTAGGCGGCCTCCCGGTGGCCGCGCTCGGCCGCGGCCCGCATCCAGGGCTCGGCGCCGGCGTCCCCGCGGTGCTCCAGCAGGTCGGCGAGCGCGTAGGCACCGAGGACATGGCCCTGTTCGGCGGACTGGCGCAGCCAGTACTCGGCGGCGGGCTCGTCCCCGCGCTCACGGTGATGGCGGCCCAGCGCGTGCGCGGCGGCGGCGGAGCCGGCGACGGCGGCGACGCGCCACCAGCCGGCGGCCTCCTCGGGGTAGCCACGCTGATGCAGCAGGACACCGAGGTTGTTGGCGGCGGCCCGGTCGCCGGCCGCGGTGGCGGCCCGCAGATGGGATTCGGCTCCGTCGAGGTCGCCACGGCGCAGCAGCATGGCTCCGAGGACGCTCGCCGCCTCGGCGTCGCCGCTCTGCGCGGCCAGCCCGAGACGTACCTCTTCCGCGGCGTCCCCCATGTCGCTCAACTCGTCCCGGGACGGCTCTTCACCGGAAGACTGCACAAATCGCCCTGACTCGAACAGAGTTCCCTTGTCCCCCATAACGTCCATCGTCGCACCACCTGCAACCTGGGTACACCCGGTATACCGCAGCCCGTGAGGTCACTTCAGCGTTTTGTCGACATGCCCACAGGGAGACAAGTCAAACACACACCGCTCAACTCCCCACGGCGGCGCGGCCGTCCCTCCCCTCAGTACATGAGTTCGCACACCACGAAGGCCCGGATCCCTTGGGATCCGGGCCTTCGACTGCAGTAGCGGGGACAGGATTTGAACCTGCGACCTCTGGGTTATGAGCCCAGCGAGCTACCGAGCTGCTCCACCCCGCGCCGTTGCCCGGTAACCGTACCACGGCGCGGAGGGGTCTTGATCAACTCTTCTTCCCGCTCCCGTTCTTTCCGCTGCCGTTCTTGTCACCACTGTTCTTGTCACCGCCGGACTGGCCGGCCCTGGCCTCCGCGTCCTGCGCCCGCTTCAGCGCGTCCTTCAGCTCCTTCTGGGCCTTGTCGTACGCGGTCCAGTCCGGCCCGTCCCGCAGGGCCTTCTGTCCGGCGTCGTAGGCCTTCTGCGCGTCGTCCAGGGCCTGCTGGACGGTCGGGCTGGTGGGCGTGGGCGGAGTGGTGGTGCCGGTGTCCGGCGGGGTGGTGGTCGCCCCCTGCGTACCGAAGACCTTGTCGAGGGCCTCGCCGAGGGTGTTCTCGAACGCGGTCCTGCCCTCGTAGGTGACCAGCACCTTGCGCAGCAGCGGGTACTTCAGTCCGCCGCCGCGTACGTACACCGGCTCCACGTAGAGCAGTCCTCCGTCCAGCGGCACGGTCAGCAGGTTGCCGTACTCGACCTCCGAGTCGCCGCCCTTGAGGAGCTTGATCGCGGCGGCGATGTCCTGTTCGGAGTTGAACTGGCTCTGCACCTGTCTGGGCCCGTCGACCGTCGTGCTGGTCGGCAGTTTCAGGATTCTGATCTTGCCGTAGTCGCTGCTGCCGGCCTCGGCGTCGACCGACATGAAGGCGCTCAGGTTGTACCGCCCGTTGGGGGTGAACGTCGTCGACAGCGAGAACGCCTGGTTGCTCTGGTCCGGCATCTTCATGCTCAGGTAGTACGGCGGCACCGCGTTGCCCGACTTGTTCGTCGGGTCGTCCGGCACCTGCCACACCTCACTGCCGGTGAGGAACGTCTGCGCGTCGGTCACGTGGTAGCGGGTGAGCAGCTCGCGCTGGACCTTGAACAGGTCCTGCGGATAGCGCAGATGGGCCGTCAGCTCCCGGGAGATGGCCTTGCGCGGCTGGACCGTGCCGGGGAAGGCTTTCATCCAGGTCTTCAGCACCGGGTCCTTGGTGTCCCACTGGTAGAGCTTGACCTCGCCGGTGTACGCGTCGACGGTCGCCTTCACCGAGTTGCGGATGTAGTTGACCTGGTTCTGCTGGGCCACCACGGCACGGTTGTTGTTGGCGGCGGTCAGCGAGTCGGCGGTCGTGTCCCCGAGGGTCGTGCGGGAGGAGTACGGGTAGCCGTTCGACGTCGTGTAGGCGTCCACGATCCACTGGATACGGCCCTTGACGACCGCCGGGTAGGCGTCGCCGTCGATGGTCAGCCAGGGGGCGACCGCCTCGACGCGCTCCTTGGGCGTGCGGTTGTACAGGATCCGCGAGCCCTTGCCGATCGCGCCCGAGTAGAGGATCTGCGGCTCGTTGAACGCCACCGCGTACGCGGCCCGGTTGATGGGGTTGTCGAGGTTGACCCCGCTCTTGCCCGCGTAGCTGGTGGTCTTCTCACCGCTGTCGTCGGAGTAGTCGATCTCCTTCTGGGGACCGCCGACGATGGAGTAGGTGGTGGTCTTCTCGCCGTAGTAGATCCGCTGCTGGTACGTGGGCAGGTCGCCCCGGGACGGCAGGTCGTACTCGGTGAAGACCGGCTGGCCCTGGGAGTCGGCCTCGGTGCCCTTGGCGGCGACCACGCCGTAGCCGTGCGTGTAGCGGAAGTGGTCGTTGATCCAGTTGTTCTTCGGGACGCCGTCCAGGTTCAGTTCGCGCAGACCGATGACCGTGTCCTGGTCCTTGCCGTCCTTGGTGGTGCTGTACCGGTCGACGTCCAGGTTGGTCGGGAACCCGTAGTAGTTCTTCATCTGCTGCAGCTGCTGGAACGTCGGCGAGACGATGTTCGGGTCCATGATGCGGATGCTCGCCGCGGCGTCGGCGTCACCCCGCAGCCTGGCCTTGTCCGAGGCCGTGGCCTGGTCCGAGGTCGCGGACTTGCCCGCGTACTCGGAGACCTTGGTGTCGTCGATGCCGTACGCCTCGCGGGTCGCCTCGAGGTTCTTCTGGACGTACGGGGCTTCCTTGGCCTGTTCGTTGGGCTGGACCTGGAACTTCTGCACGATCGCCGGATACAGGCCGCCGATCAGGATCGCCGAGAGGACCATCAGGCCGAAGCCGATCACCGGCAGCTGCCAGGTGCGCCGCCACAGCGTGGCGAAGAAGAGCAGCGCGCAGATCACGGCGATGCAGAACAGGATCGTCTTCGCCGGCAGATAGGCGTTGGCGTCGACGTAGCGCAGACCGGTCCAGTCGCCGGTGGCCTTGAAGTCGCTGGACTTGACGGCCAGGCCGTACCGGTCGAGCCAGTAGGCGACCGCCTTCAGGGCGACGAAGATGCCGAGCAGCACCGACAGATGTCCGGTCGCGGCGGCCGTGGCGCGTGCGCCGGGGCTGGTGACGCGCAGTCCGCCGTACAGGTAGTGCGTGAGCGCGGCGGCGATCAGGCACAGGACGGCGGCGGCGAAGCCGAAGCCGAGCAGAAAGCGGTACCAGGGCAGGTCGAAGGCGTAGAAGGAGACGTCGAGGTGGAACTGCGGGTCCTTCTGGTGGAAGGGCACGCCGTTGACCCACATCAGCCAGGTCCGCCACTGGCCGGCCGCGGAGGCGCCGGCGATCAGCCCGACGAGCGCGGTGACGGCGAGCAGCAGCCACCTCTTGTACGGCGCGATGCCCATCCGGTAGCGGTCGAGGCTCTGCTGCTCCATGGACATGGCGCTCAGCGGGGGCCGCAGCCGGTGCGCGAGCCAGATGTTGACCCCCACGGCGACCGCCATCAGCAGACCGAAGACGAAGAAGAGACCGATCTTGGTCCACAGCACGGTCGTGAACACGGACGAGTAGTGCACCGACCGGTACCACAGCCAGTCCGTCCAGAAGCCCGCGAACATGGTGAACGCCATGCCGAGGACGGCCAGGACGCCCAGTGTCATGAGCAGGGTCCTGGCCGGCCGGGACGGACGGCCCGCTCTGATCCGCGGCCCTGTCGGGCCTCCGCCGCGGTCCGGCATCTGGAAAGCCAAGGTGTGCACCTCGAAGTTCGCTGTCGATCCGTCAGGCCCTCGTGTTCGCGGGCCCTCGGTTGCCCCCCGTGATCGCGGGCCAACACCTATGCAACTTACTCACGCACTGCTCGGTTCCCGATTCCGGCGGGGAACGAGGCAGGATTGTGACCATGTCCAACACTCCCATGGCAGCGAGCCCGCTCTCCCGGGCCGTACTCGAGATCGACGAGTACGTCTCCGGCCTCGGCTGGAACCAGCCCGCTCGCCTCTTCGCCCTTGTCGACACCGCACGGCTGCGGGCTCAGGAACCCTCGCTCGCGGCCCAGCTCGGCCTTGACGGGGACGAGTCCGAGACCGCCGGTCTCACCCCGATCGAGCAGGACGAGATCCCGTCCGGCAAGCCGCTGGACGAGTTCCTCGGCACCATCGCCTGGCCCGACGCGGTGGTCGGCTGCGCGCTCTCGGTGGAGCGCCTGATGCTGCCGCCGTCCGCCGAGGCGCAGGTCCCGCAGAACCTGAGCGAGGCCAAGCTGGCCAGGTGGGTCGCCGAGCACCCCGAGCGCCAGGAGGTGCGCATGACGGTCGCGGTGCTGCGTGACGGCGGCCGTGAGTCGGCGCTGCGGCTGCGCGAGAAGGACTCCCCGACGGAGGTCCTGACGGGCCCGGACCTGGTCCCCGGCCTGGCGGCGGCCCTGGCGGCGACGTTCGAGGCCTGATCCCGCCCGGTGCGGTACGGCGATGGGGGCGCCCCTGCTCTGCGGGGCGCCCCCAGCCGTGTCACACGGGCGTGCCGGTCAGCCCTTGGTGGTGCACTGGGGCAGCGCCGCGGTGTTCCCGCTGCGGATGTCCTTCAGCGCACCGAGCGCGTCCCCGATCGTCTTGACCTTCACCAGCCGGAGCCCGCTCGGCGTGTCCTTGGCGGCGGCCGCGCAGTTGTCGGCGGGCGTCAGGAAGTACTGGGCGCCCTTGTCGCGCGCGCCGACGGTCTTCATCTCGATGCCGCCGATCGGTCCGACGGTGCCGTTGTCGTCGATGGTGCCGGTGCCGGCGACGAACCTGCCGCCGGTCAGGCTGCCCGGGGTCAGCTTGTCGTAGATGCCGAGGGCGAACATCAGGCCGGCGCTCGGCCCGCCGACGTCGGCGAGCTTGATGTCGATGGTGAACGGGAAGGTGTGGTCGGTCCCGGCGGAGATCCCGACGATGGCCCGCTTGGCGCCGGTGTCGTCGGAGGTGGTCGTGGTGATGGTGACGTCCTGGGTCTTCGTCGCCGTCCTGTGCGCCTTCTCGGCGGCGGCCTGCTCCTTGGCCGGGACGACGGTGAACACGACCTTCTGCCCGGGCTTGTGCGCGGTGACGAACTTGGCCACGTCGGAGGGCTGCTTCACGGCCGTACCGTCCACGGTCTTGATCACGTCACCGGCGTGCAGCCTGCTCTCGGCCGGTGAGCCCTTGACGACGGTGGAGACGATCACCCAGGACTTCACGGGGACGCCCAGTTCCTTCAGGGCGGCGACCTTGGCGCTCTCCTGGGACTGGCTGAACTCCTCGGCGTTCTCCTGGGTGGACTGCTGCTCGGTCTTGCCGTCCGGGTAGAGCGTGTCGTGCGGCACGATCTTGCTGTCGGGCGCCAGCCAGCCGTACACCGCCTCTACCAGGTTCATCCGGAAGTCCGCGCTGGTCACTCGGACGGTCGTCATGTTCAGGTGACCATCGGCCGGGTACGTCTTGTGCCCGGTGATCTGCAGCACCGGCTCGCCGTCGTGGTCCCCCAGCGTGTTCACGGTCGGGCCGGGAGACATCTCCGCGTACGGCACGGGGATGAGCACTCCCGCGCACAGGAGCGCGATCAGCATCAGGGTGGAGGCGAGCATCGTCGCGGTGCGGCGTGGCATGACACGACAGTACGGGACGCCTGTGTCAGCGGACCGTCAGGGCATCCGTCACGCACCGCCGGCACCCGTGCGGGACCGCTCCATGGCTTCACGGAACCGGGCATAGCCGTCCAGCTCGGGGCCGTCGCCGCGCACCTTGCGTGTTCTGTTGGCCCAACTGCCCCACAGCCCGCCGCCGATCGCGGCCAAGAGCGGAATCAGCAGCCAGACAAGCGCCCCCATGCCGACCTCCCAACGCCATGAGCGTCCGCAACTGACTGATCAGCAGATTAACCATCCGCACTGACAACGCTCACGCGAGGGGGCCGGTTACGCAACCTGGGGGGCCCAGATGCCCCGAGTGACGGACGTCAACAGGCCCCGACCCATTCTTCCGTCCCGTCCGAGAACTTCTGGTGCTTCCAGATGGGCACCTCGTGCTTGAGGTCGTCGATCAGCTTGCGGCAGGCCTCGAAGGCCTCGGCCCGGTGCGGACACGCCACGCCGACGACCACGGCGAGATCCCCCACGTTCAGGTCGCCCACGCGGTGCACGGCGGCCAGCGCCCGCACCGGATACTCGGCCACCACCTTCTCGGCGATCCGCCGCATCTCGGCTTCGGCACTGGGGTGGCAGGAGTACCCGAGGGCGTCCACGTCGGCGCCCCCGTCGTGGTTCCGCACGGTCCCCACGAACAGCGCGATGCCCCCGGCCGCGTCGTCCCCGACGGCCTGGAAGACCTCGTCCACGGAGAGCGCGGTCTCCCGGACACCGATCAGCTTGATGGGATCCTGCGCCGCCTGCTCACCGGGGTGCTCGTTCGCATGTGCCATGCCCCCATCGTGCCGCACGCGCGTGACACGCGGGTATACGAGATTCACCAGGCACGCGCGTGGGGCGTCTTGGAGGCTTGTACGACGCGGCGGCTTGTACGACGTGGCGGCGGCCTGTCGACGTGGCGGCCTGTACGACGTGCGCCCCCGGCGCGGCACGCCTCACACCCGCCGCCGAGCCTTCCGAGCCCGCCGGACCACAGCGGCAGCGCCCAGCAGAGCCACCGTCGCCCCCGCGGCTCCCGCCGCCGTCGCGTCCTTGCGCCCCAGCCGCCGCCCCGCCACCGTATGCCGTCCGGAAACCTCCTCCAGCAGTTCCGCGAGCACCTCCTCGTTGGTCCACTGCGGCCGCCATCCGGCGTCGTGCAACCGGCTGCCGCTGACCACCCACGGGTACATCGTGTACGCCAGATCCCCCGCGGGAGAGGGCGTGAGCCCGATCCGGTGCAGCCGGGCCGCCGCGCCGAGCGCGACCGCCGACGGCAGCTCCATCCGCCGGATCCCGCTGAGCTCCTCGACCTCCTCCTGCTCCAGCCACCCGTCGCAGCCGACGGCCAGTTCCCCGTCGACCTTCTCCAGGACGGCGTACTCCAGAGCACCGCACAGGTCCTCGACGTGGCAGAACTGCCACGCGGGCCGTGACCCGGCGACGACGAGCAGCCGCGGGGACTCGAAGTACCGGGTCAGCGCGGTGTCCGTGCCGCCGACCAGCACCGCGGGCCGTACGACGGTCACGTTCAGCCCCGGGTGCGCCCGCGGCGCCCGCCGCGCCAGCCGCTCGATCTCCAGCAGGTCCCCGACGCCGGTGGCCTCGGCTGTCGCCCGCAGCTCGGCGTCCTCCGAGAGAGGCAGCTCGTTGTCCGGCAGCGCGCCGTAGACCATCGCCGAGGTGCACAGCACGACCCGGTGCACGCCGGCCGCCGCGGCGGCCGTGAGGACGGTCTGTGTCCCCCGGACGTTGTAAGCGGTACGAGCCGCCGCATCGGTCTCCAGATCGAGGTCGAGCGCGAGGTGGACGACCACGTCGGCGCCCCGCAGCTTGTCCGCGATGGCGGGGTCGCGCACGTCGAGGATGTGCCAGCTGGCGGCGGCACACTCGCCTCGCCGCTCGTCGATGGCGATGACCTGCTTGATCTCCTCGGAGGCGGCGAGCCGCTCGGTGAGCAGGGCACCGACCCCGCCGGCGGCTCCGGTGACCGCGACGACGGGTCCGCGCAGGGCAGTCGTCTCGCCGGCGCGAAGCGCCGTCGTTGAGGGGCGGTGGTCGGGCGACGGGTGGGCTGTGGGGTTTCGCGCTGCGCGAACCTGCGGATCTGGGGAACTCACCGGGCGTCTCCAGCGGTTGTCTTCAGTACGAGCGCGGGGGACGCGTACGTACCAGGTGCATCCATCCTGCCGCAGGCCTGCCGTGGGCGAAGCACCGAGGCCCGATCGGGTCCGGGTGTCTAGGCTGGGTGGTGTTGTCGGGCAGCCGCGCCGCCGGAGAGAACCGGCGGCCTTACCAGCCGAGGAATCCCGTGAGTGACACCCCATTCGGTTTCGGCCTTCCGCCGGAGGAGCCGGAAGACGGCGACGAGGGCAAGAAGAAGGACCAGCAGAGCGGTGGTGAGCAGGGACCGGCCAACCCGTTCGGCTTCGGCGGCCTGCCCGGAGCCGGGGGCTTTGGCGGCCCCGGCGCCGACAATCCGCTCGCAGCCATGTTCGGATCCCTGAACCCCACCGACCTGGGCGCCGCGTTCCAGCAGCTGGGCCAGATGCTCTCCTACGAGGGCGGTCCGGTGAACTGGGACATGGCCAAGCAGATCGCCCGCCAGACGGTCGCCCAGGGCGCCCCGGACGGCACGAAGGACGCCAGTGTCGGGCCGGCCGAGCGCAAGGCGGTCGAGGAGGCCGTCCGCCTGGCCGACCTGTGGCTGGACGACGCCACGTCCCTGCCGTCGGGCTCGGCCTCGGCGGTGGCCTGGTCCCGCGCGGAGTGGGTGGAGGCGACCCTGCCCGCCTGGCAGGAGCTGGTCGACCCGGTCGCCGAGCGGGTCGGCGCGGCCATGGGCGACGTCCTGCCGGAGGAGATGCAGGCCATGGCGGGCCCGCTGATCGGCATGATGCGCTCGATGGGCGGCGCCATGTTCGGCACGCAGATCGGGCAGGCCGTCGGCGTGCTCGCGGGCGAGGTCGTCGGCTCCACCGACGTCGGCCTGCCGCTCGCCCCGGCCCGCAAGGCCGCGCTGCTCCCCGCCAACGTGGAGGCCTTCGGCAAGGACCTCGGCGTACCCCAGGAGGAGGTGCGGCTCTACCTGGCCCTGCGCGAGGCGGCCCACCAGCGCCTGTTCGCGCATGTGCCGTGGCTGCGCTCGCACCTGTTCGGCGCGGTCGACGGCTACGCGCGCGGGATCAAGGTCGACACGGCCAAGCTGGAGGACGTGGTCGGCCAGTTCGACCCGCAGAACCCCGAGCAGCTGCAGGACGCGCTGCAGCAGGGCATGTTCCAGCCGGAGGACACCCCGGAGCAGAAGGCCGCCCTGGCCCGTCTGGAGACCGCTCTGGCGCTCGTCGAGGGCTGGGTGGACGCGGTGGTGCACGCGGCGGCGAAGCCGCGGCTGTCCTCCGCCGACGCGCTGCGCGAGACCCTGCGCCGGCGCCGCGCGACCGGCGGCCCGGCGGAGCAGACGTTCGCCACGCTGATCGGCCTGGAGCTGCGCCCCCGCCGGCTGCGCGACGCCTCCCGCCTGTGGGCCTCGCTCACGGACGCGCGCGGGGTCGACGGCCGGGACGGCCTGTGGGCCCACCCCGACATGCTCCCGACCGCGACCGACCTGGACGACCCGGACGGTTTCGTGCACCGCGAGCAGCTGGACTTCTCCGAGCTGGACAAGATGCTCGGCGAGGCGGCGGGCGGCTCGCAGGGCAAGCCCGACCTGCGCAAGAAGGACGACGACACCAGGGGCGACGACGCCGAGTGAGCCTGTACGACGACGCGGTCCTCGTACTCAAGGGGTACGAGGACCAGGACGAGCTGCGCCAGGCCTATCTCGACCACCTGCAGGCGCACCCCGACGGCATGTGGAAGGCCTGTACGCCCGGGCATGTCACGGCGAGCGCGCTGGTGATCGACCCGGCGCGGGAGCGGGTGCTGCTGACCCTCCACAAGAAGATGCGGATGTGGCTGCAGATGGGCGGCCACTGCGAGCCCGCCGACGCCACGCTGGCGCAGGCGGCCCTGCGGGAGGCGACGGAGGAGTCGGGCATCGCCGGGCTGGCCCTGCTGTCCGGTGGCCCGGTGCGCCTGGACCGCCACCACACCCCGTGCGCCTGGCACCTCGACGTCCAGTACGCGGCGCTCGCTCCGGCCGGCGCCGTCGAGGCGATCAGCGACGAGTCGCTCGACCTGCGCTGGTTCGCCTACACCGAGGTGCCGGACGTGGCGGACGAGTCGGTCGTACGGCTGCTGGACGCGACCCGCGCCAGGCTGTGAACGTGTAAGGGGCGGCCGCATTGGGTGGCCGCCCCTTACCTCTGTCTCCGGACGGTCAGTTCCAGACATTCCCCTGGTTCTGCCCGCGCGCCCCGTGCTGCCCCATGCCGAACTGGGCGGCGAGGCCCTGGCCGATCACCGCGTTCTGCGGCGGCAGCAGCTCGCTGGGCTGGACCAGCGCGAACCCGGACCCCATGAAGCTCAGCTCCCAGCCCTCACCGGTGCTGCCGCGCCTGCGCCACACCCCCGAGGAGTGCGTCTGGGCCTGCATCTGCACACGCAGCCCGGTGGACCAGGCGACGATCGCGTCCGCGTCGCAGTTGACGTACCTGTCGGGCGTGACCTGCATCAGCAGCGGCGCACCGGAGGTCATCAGGGCGACCCTGCCGCGCCCGGTGATGTTCAGCTGGTACTTCCCGGAGCCGGAGATGCCGTAGAGGCTGTCCACGGCGATGACCTCGTGGTGCAGCGAGGAGTCCATGGCGAGGACGTAGGAGCTGTCGACGGTCAGCCCGTCCTGCTCGACGTCCATGATGTGCACGTGCTGGCCGAGGTTGGCGAGGTACACCGTGCCCTGTCCGTGACAGCGCATCAGGTCCAGGCCCTCGCCGGTGTGCGCACGCGCGCGTGCCTGGTTGTTGCTGCGGTACTCGGCGTCGAACTCGACCAGGCCCTGGTAGGCGACCATGGTGCCCTTGCGGGCCAGGATGTCGTCGTGGCCCTCCAGGGTGACGCGGAGCATCTGCTTGTTCTGCAGGCTCCAGCGCTCCTGGGTCTGGACGTCGTTGTGTGCGAAAAGCGGGCTCTGCATGGCGTTCTGGCTCCCCCTCAGCCCCGGATCCGGAGGCGGTCGGTGCTGTCCTCGCTGGGCTGGACGACGACGATGCCCTGGCCGGAGAAGGCCATCTGGTAGGCCTCGCCGCTGCCGCGGCCGATCAGCGACTGCGCCTTGAAGCTGCGTTTGCCCTTCACCCTCAGGTTCGGCGACCAGGCGACGAGCGCGTCGGGGTCGACGTACGTCTCGTCCTCGCCGCCGCCGCAGTCGACGACGATCGGCGTGCCCCGGGAGGTCAGCGCGACCCAGCCCTGCCCGGAGATCCTGGTGTTCCACAGCCCCTGCCCGGCGAACTTCGCGAGTCCCTTGACCCGCTCGACACCCCACGTCAGATGGGCGTCGAAGGCGAGCAGGTTGGTGGCGTTGACGGAGATGCCGTCGCCGTTGAGGTTGATCACGACGACGTTCGCGCCGTAGTCGGCGAGGTAGAGCAGTCCGTCACCGGTGCACTTCATCAGCGGGGCGCCCTCGCCGGTGATCCAGTCGCGGGCGATCTGGCGGACGGCCGGCGGGTTGGGCTCGTACTGGACGAAGCCTTCGTAGGCGACCATCGAGCCCACGCGCGCGAGGAGGTCGTTTCCGGTCTGCATGGCGACCTTCAGCATGTGCTCGCCGTGGTTCTCCATGCGGGCGGTGACGGGTGCGGGGGCGTAGCCCGCGAGCGGCTGGTTCATGACGGGCTCCCCTTAGACCTCGTACGGCTGGACGACGATGAAGTTGCCGGGTGCGCCCCGGAACTGGAGGTTGACGCTCTCGCCGGTGTCGCCCGGGTAGGCGTTGCGGCGCATGCGGACCTGGCTGGAGACGATCACCTGGGCGGCGGCCGACCAGGCGACGACGGCGTTGCAGTCGGCGAAGGTGGTCGGTGTGACCGGCAGGACCACGGGCGTGCCGTGCGTCTTGACGACGATGGTGCCGGTGCCCTGGAACTGCATGGTGAACAGCGCGCCGCCGGGGATGCCATGGCCCTCGATGCGGCGGACCTCGTACTGCAGGGTCTCGTCGAAGGCGAGGACGTTCTCCGCGGACACGCAGATCGCGTCACCCTGGAGTTCCACGGGGTGCACGTGGGTGGAGTTCTCGGCGAGGAACACCTGGCCGTTGCCGGTGCAGCGCATCAGCTGCATCTCCTGGCCGGTGGCGCTGCCGACGATCCGCCCGGCGAAACCGGCGCCCTTGTAGCTGAAGTCGACCTTGCCCTGGTAGAGCACCATGCTGCCCTGCTTGGCCAGCACGGGCTGGCCGCCGATGCCGAGGTCGACGCGGATGAGCTTCTTGTTCTGCTGCGTCCAGCGCTGTCCGGTCGGCGTCTCCTTGAACGCCTGGAGCGCGGCCGTCACACCGGCACCGCCCTGCGGGAGGCCCTGCGGCACTCCGTAGCCGGCGGGCTGCTGGCCCGGGACCTGGCCGTAGCCCGGAGGCATGGGCGGGGCGGGCTGACCGCCGTAGGAGGGCGGCTGCTGGCCGTAGCCCGGAGGCATCTGCGCGGTCGGCTGGCCACCGTACGACGGCTGCTGGGGCGGCTGGCCGTACGGCTGCTGCTGGGGCTGACCGTACGGCGCGGGAGCCGGGGCCGGCGGGTGGACGGTGCCGCCGGCGGGCGGGGTCAGGGGGGCGATGACCGTCGGCGCGGCATGCACGTTCGGCGCCGGGGACGGGGGCGGGGTGTGGCCGGGCGCCGGGGACGGGGTCTGGCCGGGCGGGGTGAAGCCTTGCGGCGGAGTGCCGCCGGCCGGCGGGGCGAAGCTCTGCGCGGCGGACTGCGGCGCGGGGGCCTGGGCGGCGGGCGCGGGCGCGGGGGCCGTGGGGGCGGCGAAGGCCGGCGGGGCGGCGGCCTGGGCGGGCGGGGCGAAGCCGGGGGCGGCGCCGGGCTGTGGCTGCTGCGGGGCGGCGGGAGCCTCCTCCTCCTGCTCCAGCACCTCGCCGCCGAAGTTCTTCAGCAGGGCTTCCAGACCGCCGTCGAAGCCCTGCCCGACGGCGGCGAACCGCCACACGTCCTTCAGGTAGATGTCGCCGAGCATCACGGCCCGCTCGGTGGAGAACTCCGCGCCGGTGAAGGAATACCGCGCGACCTCCTCGCCGCCGGCCACGATGCGCAGATGGCCGGGCGCGACCTGCGACATCTGCCCGGCGCCGTCGATGGTCGCCGTGAAGGACAGCTTGCGGATGTGCGAGGGGATCCGGTCCAGCGTGACCCGGAACGACTCCGTGTCGCCCGCCTGGGCACCCAGCAGCTGGACGGACCCCTCCGGGGACTTCGGCTGGTTGAAGAAGACGAAGTACCGGTCGTCCGAGAGGCGCTCGTCGGCGTCCAGACCGAAGCAGCTGATGTCGAAGGTGAGCCCGGGAGCGGAGATCTGTACGCCTACGTACAGATCCGTGCCCGCCGTGAGGTCACTGATCCTGGCCTTGTGGCCGCGTTGGAATTCCCTGGCCATGCGTAACGACCGTCCCCCATCCCGAATGTGAGTGCGTCGCGCCAGGCTAACGGCAAAGACCGACATCACCCGCAGCCGGTACAGACCCGGTACACAACCGCACCCCGAGGCGGACGGACGGCGCGCGGCTCACTCCCCGCGCGTCCCCGGCGCATGCGGCAGCCGCTCGGCGGCGACGACCCCTTCGAGATAGCCCCGCGCCCGCTCGGTGCGCGGGTACGCCTCCAGCAGCCGCCAGAAGTCGGGCCCGTGACCGGGGACCAGCAGATGCGCCAGCTCATGGCAGAGGACGTAGTCGATGACGTACTCGGGCATCCCCTGCAGCCGGTGCGAGAGCCGGATGCTGCCCTCGGCCGGGGTGCACGAACCCCAGCGGGTGTTCTGGTTGGTGACCCAGCGCACGGAGGCGGGCCGCGCCCGGCCGTCGAAGTACTGCGCCGACAGCCGCTCGGCGCGCTCGCCCAGCTCGGCGTCGCCCAGTTTCCGTTTGCTCTCCTGGGCGGCGAGTTTGTCGAGCATGACGGTGATCCAGCGCTGTTCCTCCGCCTTCGACATCCGGGCGGGGATCAGTACGACGGTGCGATCGCCCTCGCGGTACGCGGAGACCGTCCGGCGGCGCCGGGTGCTCCTGCGGACCTCGATCGCGCTCGCCCCCGAGCCGCCGGGCGGCTGGCTCGTCGTGCTGCGCTGTGGCTTTCCGGCGCGGTGCAGTGGGTCGGCGGGCACGCCCCGACGTTACCCGCTGGGCAGGGCCGAAGTCCCGGCTCCGGAACGGTTCGATGCCGATCCCCCACCATGCGTTTGATTCTTATGACTCCTCCGACCGATCCGCACATCCGCTTTATGCCAGTTACACCTAAAAATGACGCTCTTTACCAACAGGCTTATATGACAAACATGCCCGACCTGTGGATAACTCTCGGCGCCTGACGGACCGGCGCGGCATGCTGGCAGGTGTCGGCGGAGCACGACCGCCTCCGCAGACGACGAGAGGTGGAAATGCCTTCAACGGATACGGGGGGCCAGTCATGCATCCGGTGCTGAAACCCGCGCTGCGGCGCGGCTGGCGTGATCGCGACACCGTGCAGTTCGGGATGACACCGGCGCACGCGCTGACGCTGGGCCCGATGGACCCGGCGACGAGCGGCTTCCTGGATTTGCTCAACGGCACGCGCGGGCTGCCGCTGCTGCGCGAGGAGGGCCGCCGCGTCCACCTGCCGGCCGGCCGTGTCGACACCCTGCTGGCACGGCTGACCCGCGCGGGCCTGGTCGACGACGCGCGCGGCGGCGGACCGGCCGCGGACGCCCTGCGCGAGAAGCCGGACGTCCTGCGGCGGCTGCGCCCCGACCTCGCCGCACTGTCCCTGACCACGGCCGAGCCGGGCGCCGCACTCGCCCGGCTCGCCGCCCGCCGCGCGCTGCGCGTGCAGGTGCGGGGCGCGGGACGGGTCGGCGCCGTGCTGGCGTCGGTGCTGTCCGGCGCCGGAGTCGGCGAGGTCGACGTGCGCGACTCGGGACACGTCGAACCGTGGGACCTGGCCCCGGGCGGACTGGCCGCCGAGTCGCTCGGCGAGCGCCGCGAGACGGCGGCGCGAGCCGCCGTGCGCCGCGCGGCACCCGACCACCCACCGCGCCACGCCCACTCCCCCGGATCCGGCGCCCAGGACGCCGGGCTCTCCCTGGTGATCCTCGCCCCCCGCGACGACGTGGCCGTGCACGCACCCGACCCGGCCGACGCCGAGCCGCTCATGACCGCCGGAACACCGCACCTGTACGCCGGTGTGGCCGAGGGCACAGGCGTCGTGGGCCCGCTCGTCCTGCCCGGCGAGTCGGGCTGCGCCGGCTGCCTGCACCTCGACCGCGGCGACCGGGACCCTGCCTGGCCCCGGCTGACCGCCCAGTGGCGGTCCCCGAAGGCCCGCCGGGTCGGCGCCTGCGATCTGACGCTGGCCACCACGGTCGCGGGACTGGCCGCGGCGCACGCGCTGGCCTTCCTCGACAGCCAGACGCCGTCCGGCCTGGACACCCGCTGGGAGGTGTCCCTGCCCGGTCTGGACTGGCGCAGCCGGCCGGTCCGGCCGCATCCGGCATGCGGGTGCGGAGCGGCGGAGAGAGGTAAGAAGGGGGAGCACTCCTCAACGGGCGGCGAACGGCGCGCGACAATGGCGGTGCAACGGCCGTCGGCGAAGCGACGACGCAAGGCAGGCGAGGCGCGGCCGACTGGGACTTGGAGGGCGCATGTCTGATCTTCCCCGGAAGGCGGTCACCCGTACCGCCAAGCTCGCCGCGCTCCCGCTCGGCTTCGCCGGCCGGGCGACCTGGGGGCTGGGCAAGCGGATCGTGGGCGAGTCCGCGGAGATCGTCGGCCGGGAGCTGCAACAGCGCACGGCGGAGCAGCTGTTCAAGGTGCTCGGCGAGCTGAAGGGCGGCGCGATGAAGTTCGGGCAGGCCCTGTCCGTCTTCGAGTCGGCGCTGCCCGAGGAGATCGCCGGCCCCTACCGCGCGGCCCTGACCAGGCTCCAGGAGGCGGCACCGCCCATGCCGACCCGCACCGTGCACGCGGTGCTCCAGGAGCGGCTGGGTCCGGACTGGCGCGACCTGTTCGAGGAGTTCGAGGACAAACCGGCCGCCGCGGCCTCGATCGGGCAGGTGCACCGGGCCGTGTGGCACGACGGCCGCGAGGTGGCGGTCAAGGTGCAGTACCCGGGCGCC
Source organism: Streptomyces sp. NPDC007205 (assembly GCF_040634095.1). Taxonomy (NCBI): domain Bacteria; kingdom Bacillati; phylum Actinomycetota; class Actinomycetes; order Kitasatosporales; family Streptomycetaceae; genus Streptomyces; species Streptomyces sp. NPDC007205. The sequence continues at coordinate 146,580 of NZ_JBEYEW010000007.1, read as the reverse complement.
GGCGAGGCCCTGCTCTCCGACCTGGGACAACTGAGCCGCTTCGCCCGCCTGTTGGGGCCGCTGATCCCCGGCATGGACATCAAGCCGCTGATCGCGGAGCTGAAGGACCGCGTCTCCGAGGAGCTGGACTACGGACTGGAGGCGCAGGCCCAGTCCGCCCACGCGGAGGAGTTCGCGGACGACCCGGACGTAGTGGTCCCCGCGGTGGTGCACCAGTGCGAGCAGGTCCTGGTGACCGAGTGGATCGACGGCATCCCGCTGTCGGAGGTGATCTCGGACGGCACCCAGGAGCAGCGCGACCGGGCCGGCCAGCTCCTGGCCCGCTTCCTCTTCTCGGGCCCGGCCCGCACCGGCCTGCTCCACGCCGACCCCCACCCGGGCAACTTCCGGCTGCTGCCCGGCGGCCCGGACGGCGAGGACGACTGGCGCCTCGGAGTCCTCGACTTCGGCACGGTCGACCGGCTGCCCGGGGGCCTGCCCCTGCCGATCGGCACCTCCCTCCGCATGACGCTGGACAGCGACGCCGAGTCGGTCTACGACATGCTCTGCGCCGAAGGTTTCGTGAAGGAGTCCATAGAGCTGGACCCCGACGCGGTCCTCGACTACCTGCTGCCGATCATCGAACCGGCCCGGGTCGAGGCGTTCACCTTCACCCGCACCTGGATGCGCAGCCAGGCGGCCCGTATCGCCGACCCCCGCTCCCCCGCCTACCAACTGGGCAAGCGGCTGAACCTGCCGCCGGCCTATCTGCTGATCCACCGGGTGACCCTGAGCACCATCGGCGTCCTGTGCCAGCTGGGCGCCACGGTGCGGCTGCGCGCGGAACTGGAGGAGTGGCTGCCGGGATTCGTGCCCGAGGACGACCTGAGCGAGGAGGAGCCGGCGGCGGAGGCTTGATCCGTGGTGCCTTGAAGTTGGGGCGGGGTGGGGAGGGAGGGGGGAGGGGGAGGGGGAGGGAGGGGGGCCCACCCCCCAGGAAGCCTCAAGGAAGCCCCAAGGAAGAGCTCACCACCAAGCCGAGTCCAGACGCCCCTCGATCGCCCGTAGGTTCTCCCTGGAGCAGGTGTCGCAGAAGTACTGGCGGATGCCGTTCTCCACGGAGCAGGTCCAGGTGGTCGGCGGGGCGCCATCGGCGGGGATGCCGCAGTGGGCGCACACGAGCACGCGGCGCTCCGGAGTAGAGCCGCCCTGATCACTTCTCCCGGGAAGACTCGTCACCCGGCGACGATAACTCCGCCGACGGCCGATCGCCGTGCACAACGCACCGCGGGGGCCGGTCCGTTCAGCCGGACCGGCCCCCGCGCAGAAGGCTCCGCCTCCCCGACGGGCCGGGAGGCCACCGCTTCGTCAGGTGTGATCGTTACTGCATGACCGCCATGGCGAGCGCGCGCCGGGCGCGCAGCGAGGCCCGCTCGGCCCGGCGCTGCATCCGCTGGGCGACCGCCAGGCGCACGGCCCGGCGTTCCCGCACGGCGTAATCGAGTCGCTCGTGCATATGCGCACGAGCCAGGGCTTCTTGCATGAGTTGCATCTCCCGGGTCCGGTTCTGGCGCGCTTCGGTCGCGCTGGTGGTGGTGACGTCTGGGATCGCGGAGCCTGCGAGCTCGCTGGTGGACGGCTTCATCGGGGCCTGCTTCTTGGGGTCGTGCGTGAGGGGACGGTCGATCGTTCCTGCGGTGTTCATGCCGTGACCGGGTTCTTCCGCGGGCGACCACGCGGCCGCTTCCGGGCGACGACGACACCCTGGACGAACAGCTCGCCACCCCAGACGCCCCAGGGCTCACGCCGCTCCTTGGCACCGGCGAGGCAGGCCTCGATCAGCGGGCAGGTGCGGCAGAGGGACTTGGCGTACTCGACGTCCGCCGGCGACTCGGCGAAGAAGACCTCCGGGTCGTAGGAGCGGCAGGGGACGGGTACGCCGAGGTTCTCGATGGCGTCGTCGAGCGCGGTGAGCGCGGTGAGGGGGGTCAAGGTGGAGTCCTCCGTGAGGCCGGGCGGGGGGATCGTTTGCGAAGGCGGTACGGACGGGGCGTGCGCTTCGAGTTGCACGGTTTGTCTTCCTCGTCTGGTCGTTCCGGCCGGTTGACCGGGTGTCGGCTTGGTACCGGGTTCTTTTCTTGTCCCGGGGCCCCTTCGCTCCGTCGTCCCCGATTCGGGGAAAACAGAAGGGCCGCGGATCCCGGATGGGGTTCCGCGGCCCTGAAGGCGCCGGCCTGATCGGATCAGGCTGGATCACTCCAGGGTTCTGGCCCACGGAAGGCCCACATCAGGTGGTGCTGCGTCGTCTGCTTCCGGAATCCGGCACCGGCCGCCGCAAAGGCATAGGCCTGCGCCTGTGCCGCTACCGCTTCCAGTGCCTTGGTCGGTCGCTCATTGCGCTCACGGACAGGAAGGTCCGTGAGAACGGGGGAGGACGCCGGACGCGCGGCACGGATGCCGGACAGACCGGTGCCCTGGGAGGAGGCGCCGAGCATGCACAGGGAGACGGCCGAGCGATCGGTCAGTTTGGCCGTGCTGATGGTGCTGGTGTTGATGCTGATCACTGGACTCGCCTCCTCTCGGCGTCTCTGGGACTGGGGTGAGCCAGTCCGTTCGGATATGCAAGTACAACACGGAGTTGCGGCCTTCGAGAAGGCCGCTGCTTCCGTGCCTAGAACCTATGGGGATTGCTGGGGCATGCGCAAACTATTTTTTCGACGAGTTCGCATCAGTCGTCCTCGTCGGCTTCCCCGGCCTTCTGGCCTGCGCAGATGGCCAGCACGTCGGTTCCGTAGCTGCGCAGCTTGCGGCTGAGGACACCGGGGATGCGGGAGAGTTCGGCGGAACTGTCGGGCCGCGCCTCGGCGATGGCCATCAAGGTGCGGTCGGTGAAGACGCAGAAGTCGGGCTGCCCGCTGCGCTCGGCCTGGACTGCGCGCCATTCCCGCAGCCGTTCGTAGAGCCCTTCGTCCATGTCCGACGGGCAGTCCTCGCAGCGCATCAGCTTCATCTCGCCCGCGTCGGTGAGGGTGCGGCCGCAGACCCGGCAGCGGGCGGGGATGCGCTGGGCACGCCGGGGAGCGGCGCCGCCACCGCGGGCGGTCCCGTGCTCGACGCCTCCGCCGGCACCGGTGCCGGTGCGGCCGACCGTGGCGGTGGTGCCCGGACGCAGCCCGTCGAGGAAGCGGCTCGGTCTGCGGCTCGGCCGACCGCCCGGGGAGCGGGACAGGGCCCAGGAGAGGTGGAGCCGTTCCCGCGCGCGGGTGACGCCGACGTAGAGGAGCCGGCGTTCCTCCTCGATCTGCTCGTCGGTCCTGGCGTAGGTGATGGGCAGCATGCCCTCGGCGATGCCGGCCAGGAAGACGACATCCCACTCCAGGCCCTTGGCCGCGTGCAGGGAGGCGAGGGTGACGCCCTGGACGGTCGGGGCGTGCTGGGCGTTCGCCCGCTCGTCCAGTTCCGCCACGAAGTCGCCGAGGGTGGCGCCGGGCCGGGCGGCGGCGAGGTCGTGGGCGAGGTTGACGAGAGCGGCAAGGGACTCCCAGCGCTCTCTGACGGCGCCGGAGCCGGCCGGGGGCACGATGGTCCAGCCTTCCCCGGACAGGACGGCACGCACCTGGGAAGGCAGGTCGACGGCGTCGTCCAGCAGCGAGTCGTTGCCGCCGAAGCGGGCCGCGCCGCGCAGGGCGACGCCGGCCTTGCGCACCTCGGGCCGGTCGAAGAAGCGCTCGGCGCCCCGCAGCTGGTAGGGGACGCCCGCGTCGGCGAGGGCCTGCTCGTACGTCTCGGACTGGGCGTTCGTACGGAACAGGACGGCGATCTCGGAGGCCGGGACGCCGGCGTCGATCAGCTCGCGGATGCGGCGGGCGGCGCCTTCGGCCTCGGCGGGCTCGTCGGTGTACTCGGTGTAGACGGGCTCGGGGCCGGGGGCGCGCTGGGAGACCAGTTCCAGCCGGTGGTCGGCGGCGCGGCCCCGCGCCTGGGCGAGCAGGCCGTTGGCGAGGTGGACCACCTGGGGGGTGGAGCGGTAGTCGCGGACGAGTTTGACGACGGTGGCGCCCGGGTGCCGGGCACGGAAGTCGAGGAGGTGGTCGGGCGTCGCACCGGTGAAGGAGTAGATGGTCTGGCTGGCGTCGCCGACGACGCACAGGTCGTCGCGGTCGCCGAGCCACAGGTCCAGCAGCCGCTGCTGCAAGGGGCTGACGTCCTGGTACTCGTCGACGACGAAGTGCTGGTACTGGGCGCGGACCTGTTCGGCGATGTCGTGCCGGTCCTGCAGGATGGCGACGGTCAGCAGCAGGACGTCCTCGAAGTCGATCAGGGCGCGGTCGCGCTTGAGGTCTTCGTAGGCGGCGTAGAGGTGGGCGATCTCGGCAGGGTCGCGCGGGGCCTCGCGGCCGGCCTTCACGGCCGCGTGCGGGTAGTCGGCGGGGATGGTCTGGGTGACCTTGGACCATTCGATCTCGGCGGTGACGTCCCGCAGCTCGCCCCGGTCGAGCCGGGTGCCCAGGCTTGCGGCCGCCTCGGCGACGAGCTGGATCTTGCGGTCGATCAGCCGGGGCATGCCGCCACCGATCGCTTTCGGCCAGAAGTACTGCAGCTGGCGCAGGGCGGCGGAGTGGAAGGTGCGGGCCTGGACGCCGTGGGCGCCGAGCTGGCGGAGCCGGCCGCGCATCTCTCCGGCGGCGCGGTTGGTGAAGGTGACGGCGAGCACGCTGGACGGCTGGAGGAGGCCGGCCCGCACTCCGTAAGCGATGCGGTGGGTGATCGCCCGGGTCTTGCCCGTGCCCGCTCCGGCCAGGACGCACACCGGGCCGCGCAGGGCGGTGGCCACCGCGCGCTGCTCGGGGTCGAGCCCTTCGAGCACCGCGTCGGCCGAGTCCGGTGTCTGCGGGAAAAGGGTGGAATGCGTTGCTGCTGTCACATGGCCATGCTGCCAGGTCGTAAGGGACTGCCGTGTCGGTTGTCCACAGGCGGGCACCCATAGTCGTATTAATGCGGCAGGCGTCACAGTCCCCCTGTGGACACCGGGAATGACCGACGACTCGCGTACGTTCCTCCCCCGGACGATTTTTCCCAGCTGCCCGAGGAGCACGAGAGACATGCAGGGGACTGTGACGATGTACAGCACCACTTGGTGCGGCTACTGCCGGCGGCTGAAGAGCCAGCTGGAGCGGGAGGGCATCGCCTACACCGAGATCAACATCGAGCAGGACCCCGAGTCCGCGGCTTTCGTGGAGAAGGCGAATGGCGGAAACCAGACGGTCCCGACCGTTCTCTTCGCGGACGGCACGACGCTCACGAACCCGTCGCTGGCCCAGGTGAAGCAGAAGATCGCCGCGTGACACTCCGCGGGTTTCCCGCGGTGACGGCAGCAGGGCGGCCCCTGATGGGATCAGGGGCCGCCCTGCTGTGTTCCGGTCGAGGCTGGGCTCAGACGAAGCTGCGCGTCGGCAGCGGCTTGCCGTACCACATCTCGATCAGGCGGGCCGCGATGGAGATGCCGTAGGGCGGCACCACCTCGCCGGACTCGAAGGCCTCGTGGAGTTCCTCGCGGGAGAACCAGCGGGCCTCGTGGATCTCGTCGCCGTCGACGTCGATCTCGGTGGAGGTGGCGCGGGCGAGGAAGCCGAGCATCAGGCTGGACGGGAACGGCCACGGCTGGCTGGCCACGTACTCCACGGGGCCGACGGTCACACCGACCTCCTCGGACACCTCGCGGCGCACCGCCTGCTCGATGGACTCGCCGGGTTCGACGAAGCCGGCGAGCGTCGAGAAGCGGCCCTCGGGCCAGTGGACCTGGCGGCCGAGCAGGATGCGGTCGTCGGCGTCGGTGACGGCCATGATCACGGCCGGGTCGGTGCGCGGGTAGTGCTCGGCGCCGCAGGCGGGACAGCGGCGGATGTGACCGGCGGCGGCGATGACCGTGCGCTCGCCGCAGCGGGAGCAGAAGCGGTGGGTGCGCTGCCAGTTCTCCAGGCCGACGGCGTGCACCATGAGCCCGGCGTCGCGCGGCGAGAGCAGCAGGCCTGCCTCGCGCAGCCCGGCGGGGCGCGCGGACTGGTCGATACGGCCGGGCAGCGCGTCCTTCTGGAGCGCGAAGTAGCTGACGCCGTCCTCGTCGATGCCGAGGAAGTAGCGGTGCGCCTCGGTGAGCGGGGCCTCGAAGGACGGCGTCATGACGAGTTCGGTCCTGCCGTCCGGTGTCTCGTCGATGAGCGCCTGGCCGCCGGAGACCACGAAGCAGCGGGTGGTGGGGTGGCTCCACGCCGCCGCGAGCCAGGCCTCGTCGAGCCGGTGGTGGGCGGCGCGGTCGATGCCGCTCGGGGCGGTCAGCGAGATGGGTCGATCGGCTGTGTCGTCGGTGCAGGTGGTCACGGGTGCTTCCAACTCCCCCAGGGCAGCGGTTCGTTCGGCGGGCGGTTCGGCGGGACGTACGGCGGGAGGGCACCGGGCCGGGGCGCGGGCGGGTCGGCGGGGCGGTGCTTCCAGTGTGCCCCGCCTGCGGTGTCCGCCCGTGCGGCGTCGGCCGGTCAGGGCGTGGGGCGCCAGTGCTCGGCCAGGTCACCCCAGAGGTAGGCGCTGGTCTCGACGCCCTTGAGGAGGAGGTCCAGCTCGACCTTTTCGTTCGGGGCGTGCCAGCCGTCGGAGGGGACGGAGATGCCCAGGAAGAGCACGGGGGCGGCGAGGACCTCCTGGAGGTCGGCGGCTGGTCCTGAGCCGCCCTCACGGGTGAAGCGGACCGACTTCTCGAAGGCGCGGCCCATGGCGCGGACCACGGACTGCAGTGCGGGGTGGTCGAGCGGGGTCAGGCACGGGCGCGTGGCCGAGCCGAAGCTGATCTCGTACCGGATCCCGGCGGGCACCTGCGTCTCGGCCCAGGTGCGGACGGCCTTCTCGAGGTGGTCGGGGTCCTGGCCCGCGACCAGCCGGAAGGAGAGCTTGACCATGGCCGAGGACGGAATGATCGTCTTGCTGCCGGGGCCCTGGTAGCCGCCGCCGATGCCGTTGACCTCGGCGGTCGGGCGGGCCCAGATGCGTTCGAGGGTGCTGTGGCCGGCCTCGCCGTGGGTGGCGCGGGACTTGGCGGTGTCCAGCCAGCGCTGCTCGTCGAAGGGCAGCTCGGCGAGCAGCTCGCGCTCGCGGTCGGTCAGCTCGACGATGCCGTCGTAGAAGCCGGGGACGGCCACGCGCGCGTGCTCGTCGTGCAGGGCGGCGACCAGGCGGGCGGCGGCGGTGGCCGGGTTGGGTACGGCGCCGCCGAAGGAGCCGGAGTGGATGTCCTGGTCGGGGCCGTAGAGCCGGATCTCGCACTCGGCGAGGCCGCGCATGCCGGTGCACACGGTCGGGGTGTCCTCGGACCACATGCCGGTGTCGGAGACGATCACGGCGTCGGCGGCGAGCCGTCCCGCGTGCTCCTCGACCAGGGCCCGGAAGTGCGGGGAGCCGGACTCCTCCTCGCCCTCGATCAACAGCTTCAGGTTGACGGCGGGGGCGGTGCGGCCGGTGGCGGCGAGGTGGGCGCGGACGCCGAGTGTGTGGAAGAACACCTGGCCCTTGTCGTCGGCGGCCCCGCGCGCGTAGAGCCTGTTTCCGCGGACGACCGGCTCGAAGGGGTCGCTGTTCCAGCCGTCCTCGCGGGCGGCGGGCTGTACGTCGTGGTGGCCGTATACGAGGACGGTGGGCGCCTCGGGGTCGCCGGAGGGCCACTCGGCGAAGACGGCCGGGGCACCCGGGGTCGGCCAGACCTCGGCGGTCGGGAAGCCGGTCTCCTTGAGCTTGGCGGCGAGCCAGTCGGCGCTGCGTCGTACGTCGGGCGCGTGGTCGGGCTGGGCCGACACGGAGGGGATGCGCAGCCATGCGGCGAGGTCGTCGAGGAAGGCGGCGCGGTGCTGCTCGATGTACGTGCGGACGGCGCTGTCCGGGGTCTGGCTCATGCTCACGAGCCTATCGGCCCGCACCGACATCCTCGGCGGGCGGTTCGTCACACTCGGGTCGACTGGTGTGCCGCTTCGGCGTCTTCCGCTTCGGCGTCTTCCGTTCCGGGATCTCCTGTTCCGGGGTCTTCTGGTCAGGAGTCTTCTGGTCAGGAGTCTTCTGTTCCGGAGTCTTCTGTTCCGGGGTCCTCCGTGAGGAGCCGTTCCAGGGCGGCCCGGTCCGGCAGGTCGCGGGGTCGTACGACCTCGCCGCTGCGCACGTACAGGAAGGCGGCCGTCACGGACTCCGGCGGCACGCCCTGCTGCTCGGCCCAGGCCAGCCGGTACACGGCGAGCTGCAGCGGGTCGGCGCTGCGGGTGCGGCTGGTCTTCCAGTCGACGATCTCGTACGTCGCCCCGTCGCCGTCGCCGTGCCGGTAGACCGCGTCGATGCGGCCCCGCACGACGCGGCCGGCGAGGGTGAGCTGGAAGGGGGCCTCGACCCGGTGGGGGGTGCGCCGGGCGTACTCGCTGCGTTCGAAGGCCTCCTTCAGGGCTTTCAGGTCGTGTTCGTCGGCGATCTCGGCGTCGCTGCCGGGCAGCTCGTCCGGTTCCAGCAGGGGCAGGGTCAGTTCCTCGAAGCGGGCTTCGACCCAGGCGTGGAACCGGGTGCCACGGCGCGCGGCCGGTTGCGGGGGGCGGGGCATGGGGCGTGCGAGTTCGCGCGCGAGCCCGTCCGGGTCCTCGGCCAGGCGCAGCAGCTGGGTCGCGCTGAGCGTGGCGGGCAGCGGGACGTCGGTGACGGCCTGCCGGGCCCGCAGGAGCTCTCCGGAGAGCGCGTCAAGGTCACGGTCCCAGGAGGCGATCGTGCGGGCCTCCTCGGGGGTGAGGGAGGTATCGGGCGCGGGGTCGCCGGGGGTGCGCGGGGCGTGGGCGCCGGGCGGGGGGGACTGGTGGGGGACGGTCGGCCGCTCGGCGCCCCAGGAGTCCCATCCGTCGGGATCCTGCGCGTCGGGGCCCCCTCCGTCGTGGGGGGGCTGGTCCCCGTACAGGTCCTCCTCATACGGGTCCTCGTCGTACAGGACCTCGGAGTACGAGCCCTCGGAGTACGAGCCCTCGGAGTACGGGCCCTCGGCGTAGGGCTCGTCCTCGTGCGGTTCCCCGCCGTACAGGTCTTGGCCGTCGCCGTCCTCGTCCTCCGGCGGTGCGGGCCAGTCCGGGTCGTCGAGGGCGGCCGGGTCGTGCGCGGCCGGCGGATGGCCGGGATCCTCGGCGGCGAGGGCGTCCAGGTGGGCGAGGACGGTGTCGGCGGCTGCGCGGCGGCGGGCCAGGGCGGCGGCGTCCAGCGGGAGCGGCCACACCTGGTCGGCGCCGGCCGTGTGCAGGGCGGGGTTCTCCTCGTCCTCGGCGGGCTCCTCGGCCCACACCTCGATCTCGCCGTACCCGGCGGCGCAGTGGTCGTGGAGGTCCTTGAGGAAGTCGGAGGGGCCGCGCGGCTTCTTCTGGCTGGGCCCCCACCAGTGGCCGGAGCCGAGCAGCAGGGAGCGGGGGCGGGTGAAGGTGACGTAGCCGAGGCGGAGCTCCTCGGTGTGCTGGTGGTCCTTCATGGCCTCGTGGAAGGCCTTCATGCCGCGCGCGTCCCAGCTGTCGACGTCGGGCAGGGTGTCCGTGTCGCCGCGCAGGGCGTGCGGCACCACCTTGGCCTGCGCCGTCCACTTCTCGCGGCCCTGTGCGCTGGGGAACGTGCCCTTGACCAGTCCGGGAACGGCGACGACGTCCCACTCCAGGCCCTTGGACTTGTGGGCGGTGAGCACCTTGACGGTGTTCTCGCCGCCGGGCAGGGCGTTGTCGAGGCCCTTCTCGTACTGTGCGGCGGTGCGCAGGAAGCCGAGGAAGGCGAGCAGGGTCGCTTCTGCGTCGTTCGCCGCGAAGGAGGCGGCGATGTCCAGGAAGTTGGACAGGGTCTCGCGGCGGCGGGCGGCCAGGGCGTGCGGGGACGCCGACAGCTCCACCTCCAGGCCGGTGACGGCGAGGACGCGGTGCAGGACGTCCATGAGCGGGTCGGACAGTGAGCGGCGCAGGTCACGCAGCTCGGCGGCCAGCCGGGCGAACCGCACGCGCGCGTCGGGCGAGAACGGCAGCCCGTCGTCCGCGCCTTCCCGGAAGTGCCCCTCCATCGGTGACTCGAGGAAGGTGTCGAGGGCGTCCGCGAGCGATATCACCTCGGCCGGGTCGACCCCTTCGACGGCGGCGGCGAGCCGGTGGTCGGGGTCGTCGGGGTCGTCCCCTCGCGCGTGGACGACGAGCAGGCGGGCGCGGCGGCCCAGCAGGGCCAGGTCGCGGGGGCCGATGCGCCAGCGCGGGCCGGTCAGCAGGCGCACCAGGGAGGCGTTGGCGCCGGGGTCCTGGAGGACTTCGCAGACGGCGACGAGGTCGGCGATCTCGGGCAGGTGCAGCAGCCCGGACAGGCCGACGACCTCGACGGGGATGTCGCGGGCCACGAGGGCGCCCTGGATCTCGGCGAAGTCGGTCGCCGTACGGCACAGGACGGCGATCTCGCCGGGGGCCGTGCCGGTGTGCACGAGGTGGGCGATCGAGTCAGCGATCCAGGCGGTCTCCTCGGCGTGGGTGCGCAGCAGGGCGCAGCGGACCGTGCCGTCGTGCTCGGCGCCGGGGGCCGGGCGGAGGGCCTCCACGCCCGCGTGCATGGCGCGCAGCGGCTCGGCGAGGCCGTTGGCGAGGTCGAGGAGGCGGCCACCGCTGCGCCGGTTCTCGCTGAGTGCCTGCCGGGTGGCGGGCCGGCCGTCGGGGTGCGCGAAGTGCGCCGGGAAGTCGTCCAGGTTGGCGACGGACGCGCCGCGCCAGCCGTAGATCGCCTGGCAGGGGTCGCCGACCGCGGTCACCGGATGGCCCGTACCGCCGCCGAACAGACCCGCCAGCAGGACGCGCTGGGCCACCGAGGTGTCCTGGTACTCGTCCAGGAGCACCACGCGGAACTCCTCGCGCAGCAGCCGGCCCACCTCGGGGATGCCGGCGAGGCGGGCGGACAGGGCGATCTGGTCGCCGAAGTCGAGCAGGTCACGCTCGCGCTTGGCGGCCCGGTAGCGCCGGACGAGGTCGGTCAGTTCCCGGCGGGCTGCGGCCGTCTCGGGGACCTTGCGCAGATCGGCGTTGGTGAGCTTGGCGCCCTCCAGGGTGTGCAGCAGGTCCGCGTCCCAGGCGCGCAGTTCCTCGGGCTCGACGAGGTGTTCGGCGAGCTCCGAGTCGAGCGCGAGCAGGTCGCTGACGAGGTCGGCGAAGGAGCGGGTCAGCGCCGGGTAGGAGCCGGGGGCCTCGCGCAGCACGCGCGCGGCGAGCTGGTAGCGGGTGGCGTCGGCGAGCAGCCGGGAGGTGGGCTCCAGGCCGAGGCGCAGACCGTGGTCGGTGAGCAGCCGGCCCGCGAAGGAGTGGTACGTCGAGATCACCGGTTCGCCGGGAGGGTTGTCCGGGTCGATGACGTCCGGGTCGGTGACACCCGCCTTGATCAGGGCCTTCCGGACGCGTTCGGCCAGCTCACCGGCGGCCTTGTTGGTGAAGGTGAGGCCGAGGACCTGTTCGGGGGCGACCTGGCCGGTGCCGACCAGCCAGACCACGCGGGCGGCCATCACGGTGGTCTTGCCCGACCCGGCTCCGGCCACGATCACCTGCGGGGCGGTCGGCGCGGTGATGCAGGCCGTCTGCTCCGGGGTGAACGGGATGCCGAGGAGCTCTTTGAGCTGCTCGGGGTCGGTGATACGGGCGGGCATGTCGGGAAGGCTAGCGGCGGGGACTGACAGTCGAGGACAAACCAGCCCCCCGGGAAGGAAGAAGCGCAGGTCAGCCCATGTGGTGCCGTACGTCACCCACGCACCCGCAGGCACTCACTCGACCACGTGCCGTCCCTCGGGCCGTGCGCTGCACGAGGCGCGGAACGCGCAGTGGGTGCAGTGCTGGCCGGTGTTCGGCGCGAACCGTTCGTCGAGGACCTTGCCGGCGGCGGTGGCCAGCAGCTCGCCGACCCACTCCCCCGTCACCGGGTCCTGCGTCTGCACCTTGGGCAGGCTGTCGCCTCCGTCGCGTTTGGCGGCGCCTTGCCTGAGGTGCACCAGTTCCGCGCCGCCGGGTTCGGGGCGTACGCCGTCGAAGGCCTCGTCGACGGCGCCTTCGCGGACGGCGAGCTGGTAGACGGCGAGCTGGGGGTGGCGGGCCACCTCGGCGGCGCTGGGTGCCTGTTTGCCGGTCTTGAAGTCCACCACGTAGGCGCGGCCCTCGCTGTCCGTCTCGACGCGGTCCATCTGGCCGCGGATGCGGACCTGGTAGTCGCCCGCTTCGAGGGTGACGTCGAAGTCCTGCTCGCTGGCCACCGGAGTGCGCCCGGTACGGCGGTCCAGCACATGCCAGTTCAGGAAGCGTTCGAGCGCCACGCGCGCGTTGTCCTTCTCCTGCTGCGACTTCCAGGGCGCGTCGAAGGCGAGCGCGTTCCACACCGTGTCCAGGCGTTCCATCAGGACGTCGAGGTCGGCCGGGCTGCGGCCGGAGGCGACCTCGTCGGCGAGGACGTGGACGACGTTGCCGAAGCCCTGGGCGGCGGTGGCGGGGGCGTCGGCCTTCACTTCCCGGCCCAGGAACCACTGGAGGGCACAGGTGTTGGCGAGCTGGTCGAGAGCGCTGCCGGAGAGTACGACCGGCTGGTCGCGGTGGCGCAGCGGCACCTTGCTCTCGGTCGGGTCGTACATGCCCCACCAGCGGTAGGGGTGCGCGGACGGCACCAGCGGGCGGCCGTCCTCGTCGGCGAGTGCGGCGAGCCGGGCCAGGCGGCGGGCGGCGGCCTGGCGCAGGGCGGCGGACGCGCGCGGGTCGACCGTGGTGGCGCGCAGTTCGGCGACGAGCGCGGCCACGGACAGCGGGCGCCGGGGGCGGCCGGTGACGTCGCGGGGTTCCACGCCGAGTTCGGTCAGGAATCGGGACGGCTGGTCACCGTCGTCGGCCGGTGCCTTCACCGCGGTCACGACGAGACGTTCACGCGCGCGTGTGGCGGCGACGTAGAACAGCCGGCGTTCCTCGGCGAGCAGCGCGCCCGGGGTGAGCGGTTCGGCGAGGCCGTCCCGGCCGATGCGGTCGGCCTCCAGGAGGGAGCCGCGGCGGCGCAGGTCGGGCCACAGGCCCTCCTGGACGCCGGCGACGACGACCAGCCGCCACTCCAGGCCCTTGGCGCGGTGCGCGGTCATCAGACGGACGGCGTCCGGGCGCACCGTGCGGCGCATGAGCGTGTCGGCGGCGATGTCCTCGGCCTCGATCTCCTCCAGGAAGTTCAGCGCGCCGCGCCCCCCGGTGCGCTCCTCGGCGCGCGCGGCGGTGGCGAACAGCGCGCACACGGCGTCCAGGTCCCGGTCGGCGTTGCGGCCGGCCGCGCCGCCGCGCCGGGCGGCCCGCTCCAGGCGTGCGGGCCAGGGTGTGCCCTCCCACAGGTCCCACAGCGCCTCCTCGGCCGTACCGCCGCCGGCCAGCCGTTCGCGGGCCTTGCGGAGCAGCGCGCCGAGGCGCTGTGCCCCGCGCGCGTACGCCGGGTCGTGCACGGCCAGGCGCTCGGGTTCGGCGAGCGCCTGTGCGAGCAGTACGTCGGAGGGCGGCGGCAACGGGTTGCCGGCCGCCCGCTCCTCCTCGCGCAGGGCACGCCCGAGGCGGCGCAGGTCGGCGGGGTCCATGCCGGCGAGGGGCGAGGCGAGCAGGGTGAGCGCGGTCTCGGTGTCGAGCCAGGAGGTGTCCGGGGGGTGTTCCCCAGTTACGTCGGGGTGTTCCCCGGTTGCTTCGGGGTCTTCCCCGGTCGCTTCGGGGTCTTCCCCGGTCGCTTCGGGGTGTTCCCCGGTTGCTTCGGCGACCTCGTCCGGGCCGGGTGCGGCCCGGTCCTCCTCCCGCCCGCGGGCCTCCGCCCCGGCCACCGCGCGCAGGGCCGTCAGCAGCGGGGTCACCGCCGGCTCGTGGCGCAGGGGCAGGTCGTCGCCGTCGATGTCCAGCGGGACGCCGGCCGCGGTGAGGGCGCGGCGCAGGGTCGGCAGGGTGCGGGAGCCGGCCCGGACCAGGACGGCCATGTCGCTCCAGGCGACGCCGTCCTCCAGGTGTGCGCGGCGCAGGATGTCCGCGATGTTGTCCAGTTCTGTACCTGCTGTCGGGTACGTGTAGACCTCGACGCGACCGCCGTCCCGTACGGCGGCCGGCTCGCGGTGGGCGCGGACCTTCTCGGCGGGCAGCCGGGGCAGCGGCATGCGCCGGGTGATCAGGCGGGTGGCGGCCAGCAGGGCGGCACCGGAGCGGCGGGAGGTGCGCAGCACCTCGACGGGGGCGGGGCGGCCGTCCACGCGCGGGAAAGCCGCCGGGAAGTCGAGGATGCCGTTCACGTCGGCACCGCGGAAGGCGTAGACCGACTGGTCGGGGTCGCCGAGGGCGACCAGGGTGCGTCCGTCGCCGGCCAGCGCGTGCAGGAGCCGTACCTGGGCGGGATCGGTGTCCTGGTACTCGTCGACGTACACGGCGTCGTACTGGGCGGCGAGCCGGGCGGCGGTCTCCGGGCGGCGGGCGAGCAGGACCGCGCGGTGGACCAGTTCCGCGTAGTCGATCACGCCCTGCAGGTCGAGCACGTCGAGGTACTCGGCTAGGAAGGCGGCGGCGGCGCGCCAGTCCGGGCGCCCGATACGGCGGGCGAAGGCGTCCAGCGCGTCGGGGCCGAGGCCCAGCTCGCGGCTGCGGGCGAGGACCGCGCGGACCTCGTCGGCGAAGCCGCGTGTGGTCAGGCAGGCGCGCAGTTCGTCGGGCCAGCGGACATGGGTGAGCCCGAGCCGCTCCAGCTCCGGCTGCCCGGCGAGCAGCTCGCGGACGGCGACGTCCTGCTCGGGGCCGGAGAGCAGGCGCAGCGGCTCGGCGAACAGGCCGCTGTCCTGGTGGGCGCGGACCAGGGCGTAGCAGTACGAGTGGAAGGTGGTCGCCCGGGGTGCGCGGGCGGCGCCGATGCGCAGGGCCATGCGGTCGCGCAGGTCGACGGCGGCCTTGCGGCTGAACGTCAGCACCAGGATGCGCTCGGGGTCGGCGCCCCGGGCGATCCGCGCGGCCACCGACTCGACGAGGGTGGTGGTCTTGCCGGTGCCGGGTCCGGCGAGGACGAGCAGGGGTCCGCTGCGGTGGTCGACCACGGCGCGCTGTGCCGCGTCCAGGCGAGGGGGGGCCGTGGCGGCCGGCGGGGTACGGACCAGCCGGTAAGCGCCACGGCCCCCCTGCCGCACCTGGGGGTGCGGCAGACGCCTGGTGGTGGAGGAGGAGCTCACGTGATCGGCCGGTCCTGTGGTCGTGCTGGTGGGCGGGCGGTCACGCGTACATGGCGGTGGCCGCGGGGTGAGGGGGACGTGCGCAGCAGACGCTACGCCGCCGCACCGGACGGAAGCCGGGCTTCGGCTTCTTCTCTTGCGGCGCCGGCGTCACGCCGGTCCCTCGTCTCCCGAACGTACGCCATGCCACGGAGGTCCCCGATGTCACCCGTACGGGCCATGGGCGCTCCCTGGAGGCATCCGATGGCGGAAGCTGTCAGATGTGACCCTCCGCGCCCGCCCCGCCGTCCCAACGGGCCCGCCGCATGTCCAGTCGCGGCAGATGGCCCTCGGTGCTCCTGGCCGCCTCCTTCAGCGGTGTGCCCTCCGCGCGGTAGTGGGCCAGTGCGCGCAGCTCGTGGCCGGGCAGCAGCAGCCCGTCGGCGCGGACGACCCGCCACCACGGCACGGCGCCTCCGTAGAGGGACATCACCCGGCCGACCTGGCGCGGTCCCCCTTCCTCGAGCCACTCGGCGACATCGCCGTACGTCATGACCCGGCCCGGCGGAATCCGCTCGGCGACCTCGAGGACCCGCTCGGCGTACTCCGGCAGGGCGTTCGCGTACTCCTCCGCGACGTCCTCGGCAGCGCTCTGCTCGCTCATTCGTCCCATCCTGCCGCACCCCACCGACATCACGGCGCGGACCACGAGGAGCGGCCCTCTCGCCCCAGGGCGCCGCTTCCGGCAGACTGTGCGCCCACGCATCCGCACCCTGATGCCCGCGTGTGCCGGCGAGGCATGCCACCATCGTGCGGGCGGTGACTGGTGATACGAGACCAAGAAGAGACCATGAAGCAGCAGGGCGTGCACCCCGAGGGCGGGGCGGGCACCCCTGACGCCGGCGTGCGCCCCGGCACCGGTCCGCGCCGGCACGACGGCACCGAAGACGCCGGTCCGCCCAAGGACGACGGCACGCGCGCGGGTGAGGACGACGACCGCGCGCGCGACGGCGGCGACGACACCGAGGGGGCGCACGTCCCGGAGAACACGCCCCCCGGCCGCGGTCCGGGCGCAGACGACGACCCGCACGCCGAGGCCGTGGAGGGCGACGAACCGCTGCTCCCCGCGCGCGTGCACCGCCCCTCCGACCTGATGCGTCTCCTGGTGGGCCTGCTCGCCATCGTGGTGCTGCTCGCGATCTCCGCGTTCGCGCACGGCACCACCTCGGGCCTCGAACAGGACATCAACAAGGGCACCGGGCAGGCCCCCGACCTGCTCATCAGGTTCGCGGGCCTGGCGTCCAGCATCGCGATCCTGCTGGTACCGGTCGCCTTCGCGATCGAACGGCTGATCAAACGCGACGGGCTGCGCATCGCCGACGGCGTCCTCGCGGCCGTCCTCGCCCACGGAGTGACCCTCGCGACCGACCTGTGGGTCGCCAGGGCCGCCCCGGACTCGATCCAGGAGGCGCTCACCCAGCCCTCGCCGGGTGACATCCACGCCCTGACCGACCCGGTGCACGGCTACCTGGCCCCGGTCATCGCCTACATGACGGCCGTCGGCATGTCCCGCAGACCCCGATGGCGCGCAGTGCTGTGGATCGTCCTGCTGCTCGACGCGTTCTCGATGCTGGTCACCGGCTACACGACCCCGTTCTCGATCATCCTGACCGTGCTGATCGGCTGGACCATCGCCTACGGCACGCTGTACGCGGTCGGCTCCCCCAACGTCCGCCCCACCGGGCAGACCCTGATGGCGGGCCTCAGGCACGTCGGCTTCCACCCCGTCAGCGCGGCCCGCGAGGAGGTCGTGGACACGGAGAACGGCGACCGCGGCCGGCGCTACTTCGTCACCCTGGAGGACGGCCCGCCGCTGGACGTCACGGTCGTCGACCGTGAGCAGCAGGCCCAGGGCTTCTTCTACCGCGCGTGGCGCAATCTCACGCTGCGCGGTTTCGCCACCCGCTCCAGCCTGCAGTCGCTGCGCCAGGCGCTGGAGCAGGAGGCACTGCTGGCCTACGCGGCGATCGCGGCCGGCGCCCACGCGCCCAAGCTCATCGCCACCTCCGAACTCGGCCCCGACGCGGTCATGCTCGTCTACGAGCACACCGGAGGGCGCACGCTGGATTCGCTCACCGATGCCGAGATCACCGACGAGCTGCTGCGCAACACCTGGCACCAGGTGCTGGCGCTGCAGTCGCGGCGCATCGCCCACCGCAGACTCGCGGGTGACGCGATCCTGGTGGATCGTTCCGGCAGAGTGATCCTCACCGAGCTGCGCGGCGGCGAGATCGCGGCCGGGGAGCTGCTGCTGCGCATGGACGTGGCCCAGCTGGTCACGACGCTCGGCCTGCGGGTGGGGGCCGAGCGGGCCGTGGCCTCGGCGGTCGGGGTGCTCGGACCCGACGCGGTCGCCGACTGCCTGCCGATGCTGCAGCCGATCGCGCTGACGCGCTCCACGCGCGCGACGCTGCGCCGGCTGGCCCGGGAGCGCGCCGAGCGCGAACGGGAAGCGGTCCTGGAGGCGTCCCGGCAGGCCAAGCAGGCCCGCCTGGAGGAGGCCTCCGAGACGAACCCGGCCGCCCTGGAAAAGCCCGACAAGAAGACGGTCCGGGCCGAGCAGCGCGCGGAGCGGCGGGCCATCGACGAAGCCCTGGACGAGGCCCGCGAGGAGGACCTGCTCACGCAGATCCGGCACGAGGTGCTGCGGATCAGGCCGCAGGCCCCCGTGGAGCCGGCGCGGCTGGAGCGCGTGCGGCCGCGCACGCTGATCAGCTTCATCGCGGGTGCGATCGGCGCGTACTACCTGCTGACACAGCTCACCCACATCAAGTTCGGCACGCTGTTCGCGCAGGCCCAGTGGGGCTGGGTGATCGCCGCGGTGGCGTTCTCCGCGCTCAGCTATGTCGCCGCGGCGATGGCGCTGCTGGGGTTCGTGCCGGAGCGGGTGCCGTTCCTGAGGACGGTGGCGGCACAGGTCGCCGGGTCCTTCGTGAAGATCGTGGCGCCGGCCGCGGTCGGCGGTGTCGCCCTCAACACGCGCTTTCTGCAGCGCGCCGGCGTGCGCGCGGGGCTCGCGGTGGCGAGCGTCGGCGCGTCGCAGCTGTTCGGGCTCGGCTGCCACATCCTGATGCTGCTGTCCTTCGGCTATCTGACCGGCACCGAGAAGACCCCGTCGCTGTCGCCGTCCCGGACGGTCATCGCGGGTCTGCTGACCGTGGCGGTGCTGGTGCTCGTGGTGACGTCGGTGCCGTTCCTGCGGAAATTCGTCGTCACGCGCGTGAGGTCGCTGTTCGCCGGTGTCGTACCGCGCATGCTCGACGTGCTGCAGCGGCCGCAGAAGCTCGTCACCGGCATCGGCGGCATGCTCCTGCTGACGGCCTGTTTCGTGATGTGCCTGGACGCCTCCGTCCGGGCGTTCGGCGACGGCACGACCTCGCTGAGCATCGCCAGCGTCGCGGTCGTCTTCCTCGCCGGCAACGCGCTCGGGTCCGCGGCGCCCACCCCCGGCGGCGTGGGCGCGGTGGAGGCGAGCCTCACACTGGGCCTGATCGCCTTCGGCCTGCCCAAGGAGGTCGCCGCTCCGGCCGTCCTGCTGTTCCGCCTGCTGACGCTCTGGCTGCCGGTGCTGCCGGGGTGGCTGGCCTTCAACCAGCTCACTCGTAAGGGAGCCCTGTAAGCACACTCCGCACGGCAGGGCGCGCGTACCTCGTACGGCCCGCGCCCCGCGCGGGCCTCGGCGTGCGCCCCCAGGATGGGAGCATGGCGAACCCCTCCCCGCTGCGCGCCGCCGCGCTGATCACCACGGCCGTGCTGCTGTCCGCCCTGCTGGCCGGATGCGGCGACGGCAGCCCCAAGGACGGCGACCTCACGGCGCAGAAGCTGGACTGGAAGGACTGCCCGGCTCCGTCCGAGGCGGAGGGCGGCGGCAGCGCGCCCTCTCCGCTGCCGAACGGCACCACCTGGCAGTGCGCCACCATGCAGGCGCCGCTGGACTGGAACAGACCGAAGGGCGACACCATCGGCATCGCCCTGATCCGCGCCAAGGCCACCGGTCCCGCGAACCAGCGGATCGGCTCGCTCGTGTTCAACTTCGGCGGCCCCGGCGGCAGCGGCGTCAGCACGCTGCCCGCGTTCGGCGCGGACTACGCCGCTCTGGGCGCCCGCTACGACCTGGTCAGCTTCGATCCGCGCGGGGTCGGCCGCAGCGCGCCGGTGAAGTGCGAGAGCGACGCCCAGCTGGACGCGTACTTCCAACAGGACGCGACCCCGGACGACAGCGCCGAGCGCAGCGCGCTCCTGGACCGCACCAAGCAGTTCAACACGGCCTGCGAGAAGAACTCCAGGAAGATCCTGCCGCATGTGGCGACCACCGACGCGGCCCGCGACATGGACCTGATGCGCCAGGTCCTCGGCGACGCCAAGCTGCACTACTTCGGCATCTCCTACGGCACCGAACTCGGCGGCGTGTACGCCCACCTGTTCCCCAAGAACGTCGGCAGGGCCGTGCTCGACGCCGTCGTCGACCCCACGCAGAACCCCGAACAGAGCGCGCTGGGACAGGCCAGGGGATTCCAGCTGGCGCTCGACAACTTCGCCGCGGACTGCACCTCGAAGACCACGGAATGCCCGATCGGCGACACCGCGCAGGACGTGAAGAACCGCATCGCGAAACTCCTGAACGACCTGGAGAAGAAGCCGATCTCCGGCATCACACCGCGGCAGCTGACCCAGACCACCGCGACGAACGGCATCGCGCAGGCCCTGTACTCAAAGGACTTCTGGGAGTACCTCACCGAGGGCCTCGAACAGGCCTACGCGGGCGACGGCAAGATCCTGATGCTGCTGTCCGACTCGTTGAACGGCCGCAGCGAGAACGGCGAGTACAGCAACATCACGGCGGCGAACATCGCCATCAACTGCGCCGACGACAAACCGCGGTACACCGCCGACTACGTCCAGCAGAAGCTGCCCGAGTTCCGCGCCGCCTCCCCGCTGTTCGGGGACTACCTGGCCTGGGGCATGGTCAGCTGCACCGACTGGGCCGTGCCGGGCGCCGCCGACCATCCCGACGTCAGCGCGCCCGGCTCGGCCCCCATCCTCGTCGTCGGCAACACCGGCGACCCGGCCACGCCCTACGAGGGCGCGAAGAAGATGGTGGACGCACTCGGCAAGGGTGTCGCCGTCGAGCTGACGTACAAGGGCCAGGGGCATGGTGCGTACGACAGCAAGAACAAGTGCGTGCAGAGCGCGGTGAACGGCTACCTGCTCGACGGCAGGGAACCGAAGGCCGGCACGGTCTGCTCCTGACAGGGACGGGGCCCCGGACGCGTGCTGCTGCCCGGGGCCCCTGCTCCACGACTCAGCCGGGAGCGACTTCAAAACTCAGCCCCAGCGCTGAGCCTTGATACCGCCGTCGTAGTTCGTGTAGAGCACGCTCTCGTACTGGCCGAGCGTGAGCTTGGTCGCCTTGTCCTGGAGCCGCCAGCCGAAGGAGTCCTTGATCTCGTACCACTTCTGGTTGTCACCGCCGTTGCAGTGCACTACGTAGACCTTGCCGTCCTTGTTGCTGTCCAGGCAGTAGTCATAGCTGGTCTTGAGCGTCCAGGTCCCGTCGGACTGCTTCGTCTCGATCCACTTGGAGGGCGTCGAGCCGCAGTCCGCCGCTGCCATGGGGATGTTGTTGATGACGCCCAGGCACTTGCCGTTGCCCTTGTTCTGCCAGGTGACGGTGCCGTCGGCGAATGCCTCGCCGGCGCCCACCAGGATCACGGCCGGGGCCAGGATCATCGCCGCGAGCCTGCCCATCAAACGCTTCTTCATCGAAACTCCCCGTATCTTCTGTCGAGCGTGACGACAGCGGCGACACAAGATCGCGAGGTGGTCATGCCTCGCTCATGGCCGGACAACCGCTGTGACTGTGATCACGCATGGGACGTCAACCTCAACGCGCCGACACGCGCGCAAAGTTGACCCCAAGCTAGCTGAAAGGATCATCGCACCGCAATGCACATATCCCAACGCCGGACAGAGGTCACGAACCGTCACATGGCCCTCACCGTCGGCGCGGCGGGAGCTCACCGGTGAGGTCACACGGGGAGACAGCCGACCACGACAGAGGCCCACGGCGTCCGAACCGGTCGGAGCCGTGGGCCTCTTCAGTGCCGCTGGCCGGTGGGCAAGCCGGTCAGTAGGTCAGTAGACGGGCTTGTGCGGTTCGATCTGGTTGACCCAGCCGATGACGCCGCCGCCGACGTGGACGGCGTCGGCGAAGCCCGCGGACTTCAGGACGGCCAGGACTTCCGCACTGCGGACACCCGTCTTGCAATGCAGGACGATCTTCTTGTCCTGCGGGAGGGTCTCCAGGGCGGTGCCCATGAGGAACTCGTTCTTCGGGATCAGCCTGGCGCCCGGGATGGAGACGATCTCGTACTCGTTCGGCTCGCGGACGTCGATGATCTCGATGCTCTCGCCGTCGTCGATCCACTCCTTGAGCTGCTTCGGAGTGATCGTCGAGCCGGCGGCCGCCGCCTGGGCCTCCTCGGAGACGACGCCGCAGAAGGCCTCGTAGTCGATGAGCTCGGTGACGGTCGGGTTCTCGCCGCAGACCGCGCAGTTCGGGTCCTTGCGGACCTTGACCTGGCGGTAGGTCATCTCCAGGGCGTCATAGATCATCAGGCGGCCGACCAGCGGCTCGCCGATGCCGGCGAGGAGCTTGATGGCCTCGTTGACCTGGATGGAGCCGATGGACGCGCACAGCACGCCCAGGACGCCGCCCTCGGCGCAGGAGGGGACCATGCCGGGGGGCGGGGGCTCCGGGTAGAGGCAGCGGTAGCAGGGGCCGTGCTCGGACCAGAAGACGGAGGCCTGGCCGTCGAAGCGGTAGATCGAACCCCACACGTACGGCTTGTTCAGCAGCACGCACGCGTCGTTGACCAGGTAGCGGGTCGCGAAGTTGTCCGTGCCGTCGACGATCAGGTCGTACTGGCCGAAGATGTCCATCACGTTGTCGGCTTCCAGCCGCTCCTCGTGCAGGACCACGTTCACGTACGGGTTGATGCCCTTGACCGTGTCACGCGCGGACTCGCCCTTGGAGCGGCCGATGTCCGACTGGCTGTGGATGATCTGGCGCTGCAGGTTCGACTCGTCGACCTCGTCGAACTCCACGATGCCGAGGGTGCCCACGCCCGCGGCGGCCAGGTACATCAGCGCCGGCGAGCCCAGGCCGCCGGCGCCCACACAGAGCACCTTGGCGTTCTTCAGCCGCTTCTGCCCGTCCATGCCCACGTCGGGGATGATCAGGTGGCGGGAGTACCTGCGGACCTCGTCTACGGTGAGCTCAGGAGCTGGCTCGACCAGGGGTGGCAGCGACACGGGGACTCCGTTGGTCGGTCAAACAGTACGGTTGTTCTCCCCGTAACACTGCCACGGCCTTTTTCATTCCGAGACACCTGTTCCGATACGCGAGACGATGTCGTCCCAGTAGCCGGGCATCGTCTCCCACGGATCGGCGCGGGCACGGTGGTCCGTGCGGTCGGTGAAGTAGATCGTCGCCGCTCCCTGCCAGCGGGCGATGCGCAGCGCCTCCTCCAGATGGCCGCGGGGCACACCGTGCACGAAGTGGCAGAAGCGGTCCGGCGGATAGTCGGCGGTCCACTCCGCGACCTGCGACCAGCGGTAGTCGGACCAGGAGCCGGAGAAGGTGACCAGCTGGTCGGCGTTCTCGGCATAGCCATGGTGCGGGTGGGTGCCGTGGCCGAGGACGATGTGGGCGGTGTCACTGATCGCCCGCAGGGTGGTGACCGCGCGGCGGACCTCGGGGAGTGCCGCGCGGTCGGTGGGGCAGCGGTCCAGCAGGAAGCCGTCGACGCGGTACCAGTCGAGGTGGCGGTGGGCGTCGGAGATCAGATCGGCGAAGGCGCGGGCGCCGTGGGTGAGGTCCAGGTGGCCAAGGACCCGTACGCCCGCGCCGCGCAGCCTCGCCGCCGCTTCCAGGCAGTGCGGGTCGGGGCGGGTGCCCGGTCCGGCGGCCACATTGAGGACCACCCAGTCCAGCGGGGTGCCGGGACGGGCCAGTTCGGCCCACTGGGCGGGGGCGACCAGCGGATGGGCGTAGCCGGGGATGCCGAGGGCGGTGCGCAGGCCGGTGCCCGTGGCGCCTGCTGTGGTGCTGGTCAGATGCGGCATGCCGCCTCCATCCAGATGTCTGCCAGGGATTCTTCGAGGTTGATGCGGGGCCGCCAGCCGAGCCGGTCGCGTGCGGTGCGCACGTCGGCCTGCTGCCAGCTGCCGCAGCCGTCCGGGTAGGGGTACGCGACCGGCGCCGCGTGGTCGGGGTCGGTGCGGGGGTGGCCGATGGTGCTGCGCAGCGGGCCGGGCGGGGCGTCGAGTTCGTGCAGGGCGCCGCCGTAACCGGCCACGCGCGCGAGGACGGCGGCGGCGTCGCGCAGGCGCACGGCACGGCCGGAGCCGATGTTGATGACGCCCTGCGCGGCGGAGAGCGAGGCGGCGTGCACGGCGCGGGCGACGTCGCGTACGTCGACGAAGTCGCGCTGGGCGCCGAGGCCGCCGAGCTTGAGTTCGCCGTCGCCGGACTGCATGGCGCGCCGCATGGCCTCGGCGAGCCGGCCCAGCGGGGAGCCGGCCGGGGTGCCGGGGCCGGCCGGCGAGAAGACCCGCAGCACGACGGCGTCCAGGCCGGAGCCGAGGACCAGTTCGGTCGCGGCGAGCTTGCTGACGCCGTACGGGCCGCCGGGGCGCGGTACGGCGTCCTCGGCGGTGGAGGAGCCGGGCTGGCTCGGCCCGTACTCGGCGCTGCACCCGATCTGCACCAGACGGGCGCCGCAGCCGCTGCGGCGCAGTGCCTCGCAGACGGTGGCGACGGCGACGGTGTTGTGCCGGGTGAGTTCGCGGGCGCCGCCGCGGATGGCGCCGGCGCAGTTGATGACGACCCCGGGGTGCACCGCGTCGAGGAAACGGGTGAGTGCGCCCGGGCTGCCGGTGGCCAGGTCGAAGCGGACGTCGGCGTCGTCGCCGCGGCCGAGCGCGGTGAGCTGGACGGCCGGGTCGGCGAGCAGACGGTCGGCGACGAACCGGCCGATGTATCCGTTGGCTCCGATCAGCAGGACCCTCATCGGGCGGCTCCCGGGGTGTGGGCGCCGGCCTGAGCGGCGATACCGGCGTGGCGGGCGGGGCTTGTATGGCCTGTGGACCCGGCGTGGCAGACGGGTCTGCCGGCGGATCCGGTCGTTCCCCGGACTCCGGCTCCGGCGGTCCCGGGGGCTCCGGACGTTCCGGGTCGGGAGGTGGTCATCTGGTGTTCTCCTTCAACAGGGGCGGTGCGGTCGCCTCCGGCGGTCCGGGCCGGCGGCGGGAGGTTCAGTCGGGAGCTCCCGTGGGCGCGTGTGCCGAGGCCCGGGTCAGCGTGCGGGCGGCGTGGAGCAGGAGGGCCAGCGCCGCGGTGCCGCAGGCGAGGGCCGGGACGGCGGCCTCGCCCCAGGCGTGCACGAGGGCGCGGACGGGGGCCGCCAGGACGGCGCAGCCGGGCAGCCTCGCGGCCGGCGGCAGGGCGAGGGCCGCCGCCTCCGTGACCGCCGCGGCGCCGAGCAGCACGGCCGGGGCGTGCCGGTGGTGGTGCACGGTGAGCAGCCGGGCGAGCAGGAGCAGGGCGCCCAGGGCGAGGGTCTGCGGGTAGGCCGCGGGTTCGTGCAGGACGGTGCCGCACACCAGGAGCAGTGCGGTGAGCGCGCCGAGGAAGAGCGCGAACGTGCCGAACAGCAACGGTCGGGCGGCGGCCGTGAAGTCCTCCAGGCCCCTGCTGCCGGCGAGCCTGCGGCGGGCGCCCGCGGTGAGCAGGTGGGCGCACCAGGCAGCCGGGGCGCAGGCCAGGGTGAGGGCGAGGGCGGGCGCGTCGGCCGTGGGCCAGGGGCCGTCCGGGGCGCCGGTCGGCAGGGCGTCGGGGCCGCCCGTCAGGACGGCGTGCAGCAGGCCGTCGCCGAGGAGGGCGTATCCGAGGAGCCAGAGCGTCCACGCGCGTGTGCCGTGTGCCGTGTGCCGCACGCGCGTGCCGTGCGCCGTCCGCCACGCGTGTGTGCCGGACGGGCCGGCGAGGGGGCCGCGGCGCAGTGCGGCCCGCGTGGCGAGGGCGAGGGCGACGATGCCGGCGAGGGCGACCAGGAGGCGGGGGTGGCCGCCGGTGAGGCGCAGTCCTGCCACGGTGGCCGCGCCGAGGGCGCCGGGCAGGAGGGTGAGCAGCATGCGGTCCGGGCGGACACGGGGTGCGGGCGGTGACTCCGTCTCGGGGCCGCGCTCACCGGTGCGCGGCACGCGCGCGTACAGCTCCTCGGCGAGCGCGAAGACGTCGCGGTGGCGGAAGCGGGCGGCGGTCCGGTCGGTGACACCGTGCGCCTCCAGCCCGGCGGCGATCTCCAGCGGGTCCACGGCCCGCTCGCACAGCTCCCGGTGCCGGTGCAACAGGGCCTTCACGGGGTCGGCGGCACCGCGCCGGGGTACGGCGACGCGCCGCCGGCTCGGTTCGGCGCTGGCCGAATGCCCGTCACCGGCCGGCGGGTTGCCCCACTCGTCCGACCGCACGTCCCAGGGCTCGGCGCCGCCGGGCATCCCGGGCCGGTCCAGCCCGACCGACGTACCGTCCTCGTTCGGCTCACCCACCGCGCTGCTCCCGTGTCCGTCCCGTACGCCCATCACGCCCCCTCCGCAGCGGCCAGCGGTGTCGCGCGCACCGGTGGGGCCGTGGCCCAGCCGGGCGCGGTCCGGGGCAGGACACGGGCCGTGGGGCCGGTCCAGCGGCCGGGGACGCGGGACTCGGCGGGGGTGGCGAACGGCCGTGGCTCGCCGGCCTCGTCGAGGACGACCCGGCGGACCGGACAGTGCGAGACGATCTGCAGGTAGATGCCGTGGAACGCCGCGATGTTCTGCTCGACGGTGAACAGTTCGAGCGCGCGGGCGCGCGCGGCGGCGCCGAGGCGCGCACGGCGCTCGGGGTCGCGCAGCAATGCCACGCACGCCTCCGCGAGCGCCCTCGGATTGCGCGGGGGTACGACGAGTCCCGTGCCCCCGATGACCTCGACCACCGCGCCGACGTCGGTGGACACCGTGGCCCGGCCGCAGAACATGGCTTCGATGAGGCCGATCGGGAAGCCCTCGACCACGCTGGACAGCACGACGACCGCGCCGGCGGCGTACGCGTCGGGCAGCGTGGGGGCCTCCGGGCCGCCGATCTCCTCGAAGGAGACCGGGTTGTCGCCGACCGAGTGCACGCCCTCCGCCTCGTCCGGGAAGAGCTGCGCGGCGAGCGCGCGGCAGTGGCCGAGGTAGGCCGCGCCCTCGGGGCCGGCGGGCGCGCCGACGATCCTGAGGCGGGTCCTGGGTTCCTCCTTGCGTACCTCGGCGAAGGCGTGCAGCAGCGAGATCAGGTCCTTGGCGGGCTCCACGCGCCCGACCCACACCAGTGTGTCCGGGGCGGCGTGGTCCGGGGCCTCGCCGACGTCCGAGAAGCGGGTGGCGTCCATGCCGGGGTGGACCGTGCGGATCCTGGCCCGGTCGGCGCCGCACCGTTCCTGCCAGCGGCGGGCGTGGGCGTTGCCGGGGGTGAGGATCTCGGCCCGCCGGTAGACCTCGGTGGCGAGCCGGCCGTGGAAGGCGCCGAGCAGCGCGCGTACCGCGGGGGCGGCGGTGCCGGGGCCGAGGGCCAGGTAGTGCGAGCGCAGGGGGACGCCGTACTCGGTGACGAGCAGCGGTACGTCGGCGAAGTGCCGGGCGAGCAGTCCGGGGACGGCGGCCGAGCCGCCGGCGGTGGCGTGACAGAGGTCGGCCGCGCCCAGGCCGTCGTCGCCGTACCAGTCGAGGGAGAGCGGGCGCAGGGCGCGTTCGAGGTGTGCGGTGACGGTGAGCAGGTCGGGTACGCGCGCCTCGTGCGCCGTGCGCAGCGCACCGGGGGTGCGGCAGACGCGTTCGAGGGTGCGCACGGCGGCGTCCGAGCGCAGCGCGCCGACCAGTCCGCCCTTGTCACGGGCGAGTTCGGCGAGTCCGTACAGCGCGCTGCCGAAACGGTCCGCCAGAGCAGCGGCCCCCTCCTCGGAGGCGGCATCGGCGCAGGTCCCCGCGCACACCGCCGCGACCAGTTCGCCGTAGCACTCGGTGAAGCGCCGGCGCGCACGCCGCCCGTGGGCGACCCCGTCGTCCTCGGCTGTCCACAGCGGCGCCGTACGCACCCCGCTGACCTGCGGTGGGAGCGCGACCCAGCCGTCGTCCTCCTGCTGTCGGCTGCGGCTGAGCGCGTAGACGTCGAACTCGTGCTGCTCCAGCCCGCGCACGAGCCGGTCGCACCAGAGTCCGGCGTCACCGTCCACAAACGGGTAGCCACCCTCGGTAAGCAGTCCGATACGCACGTGTGCACCCCCGATCTCCCGTCCGGTGAGCCGCACTGGTCCCAGCGGCTCGCAGCGGGATGAACGTAAGGGGACAAGGCGGTGGCGCGACGGACGGTTGTCCATCACGCCACCAAAAGGGGTGAACGGTCGTAACTTTCCCGTGCGGGTGGCGTTCGGCCGCGCTAGGGCTTCACACCGCGATCAACCACGCACGAAACGTTACGCCACGGCCGGTTCCCGGCGGGCTGCACGGCGCTGGGCCGCCAGGTCCGGGTCGAGGGCCGGTACGGCGGCCAGGAGCTGCCGGGTGTAAGGCTCGCGCGGGCTGTCGTACACCTCGTCCGCCGGCCCGTACTCGACGACCCGGCCCCGGCGCATCACCGCGACGCGGTCGCTGACCTGCCGGACGACGGCGAGGTCGTGCGCGATGAAGACGAGCGCGAGGCCGAGTTCCCGCTGGAGTTCGCCGAGCAGCTCGACCACCTGGGCCTGTGTGGTGACGTCGAGCGCGGAGACGGGCTCGTCGCAGACGATGACGCGCGGTTCGGCGGCGAGTGCGCGGGCGATGCCGATGCGCTGGCGCTGGCCGCCGCTGAACTCGTGCGGGTAGCGGTCGTAGTGCGCCGGTTCGAGCCCCACACGCTTGAGCAGTTCCGTCACGCGCCCCTTGATGCGCTCCTCGTCGCTCCCCCACTCCCGGCTTCGCTCGAGCGGGGGGACCCCCATCCCACGCGCGCGTAGCGGATCGGCGATCGACTCGCCCACGCTGCGGCGGGGGTTGAGGGAGGAGACGGGGTCCTGGAAGACCATCTGGACGGCCGGGTTCACGCCGGTGTGCGGGCGGTCCTCGTAGCGGATCGTGCCCGCGGTCGGATCCAGCAGCCCGACGAGCATGCGGCCGAGGGTGGTCTTGCCGCTGCCGCTCTCGCCGACCACGCCGAGGGTCTCGCCGCGCCGGACGGTCACCGACACGTCGTCGACGGCCGCGAACGCCCGCTTGCCGCGCCCGAACTCGCGCCGCACGCCGGTGGCCTCCAGCACGACCTCGTCGGTGGCCGGGGAGCCGGTACGGCGCGCGTCCACGCGCGGGACCGCATCGAGGAGTTCGCGGGTGTACGCCTCGGCGGGCGCCGCGAGGACCGTGCCGACGGGGCCGTGCTCGACGGCCCTGCCGTGCCGCATGACGAGGATGTCGTCCACGCTCTCGGCGGCGACGCCCACGTCATGGGTGACCAGCAGCAGACCCGTGCCGGTCTCCTCGCGCAGAGTGTGCAGCAGGTCGAGGATCTGGGCCTGGACGGTGACGTCGAGGGCGGTGGTCGGCTCGTCGGCGATCAGCAGCTCCGGTTCGCAGGCGAGGGCCATGGCGATCAGCGCGCGCTGGCGCATGCCGCCGCTGAACTCGTGCGGGCGGGACCGGGAGCGCCGTGCCGCGTCCGGGATTCCGACGCGCTCCAGTACCTGCACGGCACGCGCGCGTGCGCTACGACGCGACACGCGCGCGTGGACGCGGTAGACCTCGGCGATCTGGTCGCCGATCGCGTAGTACGGGTCCAGCGAGGACAGCGGGTCCTGGAAGACCATGGCGGCCTTGGCGCCGCGCAGCCGCCGCAGTTCCTCGTCGGAGGCCCCCTGCACGTCGGTGCCGGCGACGCGCACCGAGCCGGCGACCCGTGCCCCGGTGCCCCGGTGCAGGCCCAGCAGGGCGCCCGCGACCGTGGACTTGCCGGAGCCGGACTCGCCGACGAGGGCCAGCGCGGCGCCCTTCGCCAGGCTGAAGGAGAGACTGTCCACGGCCCGCAGCGAACCGAACTCGACGGTCAGGTCCGTCACTTCCACCAGGCTCATGCGAGCACCACCCGTCGGTCGGCCACCGCGTACAGAACGTCCGCGACGGCGTTGGCGAGGACCACGAAGAAGCCGATGACGAGGACCATGCCGACGACCACCGGCAGATCGACGACCTTCACGGCGTGCACCAGCTCCTGGCCGATGCCGGGCAGGCCGAAGAGGGTCTCGGTGAGGACGGCG
Organism: Streptomyces sp. NPDC007205; assembly: GCF_040634095.1. Taxonomy (NCBI): domain Bacteria; kingdom Bacillati; phylum Actinomycetota; class Actinomycetes; order Kitasatosporales; family Streptomycetaceae; genus Streptomyces; species Streptomyces sp. NPDC007205. The sequence continues at coordinate 116,949 of NZ_JBEYEW010000007.1, read as the reverse complement.
CCGCCGACGGCCGAGCCGAAGGTGACCGCGTTGAGCGCGATCACGGAGGCGGTCGCGCCGCGCAGGGCGTGCCGGGCGATCACCGCCCGCTCGCTGACGCCGTACGCACGGAAGGTCCGGATGTGGTCCTCGGCGAGGGTCTCCAGCATCGACGCCCGGGTCAGCCGGGCGAAGTTGGCCGACTCGACGAGGGCGAGGGAGAGCCAGGGCAGCAGCAGGTTCCACGCCCACTGTTCGGGGTCGTCGGTGAAGTTCACGTACTGCGGGAAGGGCAGCAGCTGGAGTTCGCCGCAGACGACGATCATCAGGACCAGGCCGATGACGAAGACGGGCGTGGCGACGCCCGCCAGCGTGATCGCGGTCAGCACGCGCTCGCTGAGCCGGCCGCGCCGCCAGGCGGACAGCACGCCGGTGCCGACGCCGAGCAGCAGCCAGATCACCATCGCGCCGAGCACCAGCGAGAAGCTCACCGGCAGCTTGGTCAGGATGATGTCGGTGACCTGCTGGTCGGTCTGGTACGACTGGCCGAGGCAGGGCGCCGGGCAGTGCTCCACGGACGTGCCGGTGGAAAAGTTTTGGCCGGCGAACAGGCCCTGCAGGAAGTGCCAGTAGCGCACGTACAGCGGGTCGTCGAGGTGCAGCTGCTGGGCCACCTGGTGGACCTGGGGTGGGGAGCAGCGCGGGCCGCAGGTGATCTGGGCGACGTTGCCGGGGGTGACGTAGAAGACGACGTAGATGATCACCGAGAGAGCGAACAGGGTGACCACGGCGCCGATCACGCGGCGCAGGACGAACCCGGTGAGGCCTTTCATGCCCGGTCCTCCTTCTTCGGTACGGCCGTCACCGCATCCGGTACGGCCGTCACCGCATCCGGTACGGCCGTCTCCGCATCCGGTACGGCCTTCTCCGCCTTCGGTACGGCCTTCTCCGCGCGGGCCTCGCGTTTGCGGCCCGTGCCGACGCGCAGGCGGGAGGCCGCGCGCGGGTCGAGGGCGACGCGGACGCCGTCGCCGAGGACGGTCATCGCGAAGACGGTCACGAACAGGGCACCGGCGGGCAGCAGCAGGTACTGCGGGGCCGCCTGGTACCAGACGTCGGCGGAGGTGAGCATCTGCCCCCAGGACGGCGTCGGCGGCTTCACACCGACGCCGAGGAAGGACAGGGCCGCCTCGGCGCTGATGTTCGCCGGAATCAGCAGCGCCGCGTAGGTGATGACCGGCGCGGCCAGCCCCGGCAGCAGCTCGCGCACGGCGGTCCGCGAGGTGCTCCAGCCGCTGAGCCGGGACGCGGCGACATAGTCGAGGTTCTTCAGGGTGAGGGTCTGGGCGCGCACCATCTTCGCCGTCGTGCTCCAGCCGGAGACCAGGGCGATGACAAGGGCGACGAGCACGGGCCGCGGGAAGCTGTTCGGGACGATGGCGAGCAGCGCGAGCGCCATGATCATCAGCGGCATCGACACGAAGATGTCGGTGATCCGGCTCAGGACGAGGTCGACCCAGCGGTTGCCCAGCCCTGCGGCGACGCCCATGAGGACGCCGATGACGACCTGCGCCACCGTCGCCGCCAGCGCCACCCCCAGGGACACCCGCGCCCCGTACACCAGTCGCGCGAACATGTCGCGGCCGGTCTGGGGTTCGACACCCAGCCAGTGGTCGGCGCTCATGCCGCCGAAGGAGCCGACGGGCACGCCACCGCGCGCGGAGTCGATCAGGGACGGGTGGTACGTGGTGGGGTCCTGGCCCTCCAGCGCGGTGAGCAGCGGCGCGGCGAGCGCGATCAGGACGAGCAGCGCGACGACGGCCGCGGCGACCAGGGCGGCGCGCTGCGCCCGCAGCCGCCGCCAGAACTGACGTGCCCCCGAGGCCGCCGGGACGGCAGTGTCCGTCCCGGCGGGCTCGATGGCGACAAGTGCCTCGCTCACAGTGCTACTTCACCGCGACCTGGGAGATGTCGAGGACGCCGGTCCAGTCGCTGATGACGATGTTCTTGACGTCCTTGCCGTACAGGCGCTTGTAGACCGGGTGGAACAGCGGCACGACGAGGGCCTTCTCGCCGATCTTCCTGTCCAGTGCGCCCCATCGCTTGGCGGCCGCGTCAAGGTCGGTCAACTTGTTGATCGCATCAATCTCGTCATTGACCGACTTGTCGTTGAGCAGGCCCGTGTTGAAGTTCGCGCCGTCCTTGACGATCTGCCGGCCGTCGAAGACCGGGGCGAGGAAGGGACCGCCGGAGGGCCAGTCGGCACCCCAGTGCGCGAGGAAGAAACCGGGCTCGGTCTTCACGCTGTGGACCTTGTCCCGGTAGTCGTTGTCCTCCAGGCCCTGCAGCCTGACCGTGATGCCGGCCTTCTTGAGCGCGTCCTGGACGGCGGTGGCGATCTCCGGGCTGGTCTCGAAGTCCTTGGCGTTGGAGTGGGTCAGGGTCACCGTGAGCCCGCTCTTGTAACCGGCCTGGGCGAGCAGTTCCCTGGCCTTGGCCGGGTTGCCCGAGGCACCGGCGGGGAACGGGTCGTACGGCGTGTGGCCGAAGGACTTCTGGTCGGGCAGGAAGGTGGTGGCGGGCTCGGCGAGCGCGCTGCCGCCGGCCGCGTTGACCACCGAGGACCGGTCGATGGCGTAGGCGATGGCCTCACGCACCTTGGGGTTGTCGAACGGCTTCACGGTCGGGTTGAACGCGATGTAGTTGGTGTAGCCGAAGTGGCCGGTGCCCACGCGCGTGGCCAGTTCCTTGTCGCCGCCGACCTTGGCGAGCTCGGCCGGACCGAGGTTGGTGTCCGTGGTGACCGCGGCCGCGTCCGCACCCTGGGACGCGGACAGCCGCTGGTTGATCACGGAGGAGTCCAGCCCGGAGCGGACGTCGATGGTGTCCGGGTAGGCCTTGCGCTCGTCGTCGGTGGCCGCCGACCAGTTCGCGTTACGCGTGAGGAGCACGTGCTCGCCGTCGTTCTCGTTCTTGACGACCTTGTAGGGGCCGGACGAGACCGGGTGCTCCTCGTACTTGGTGCCGTTGTCCTTGCCCTTGGGCACCGGGGCGAACTGCGTCTGTGTGGCGAGGAACGGGAACTCGCCCTCGGGCTTGTTCAGATGGAAGACGATGGTCCGCGCATCCGGCGTCTCGATCGCCGAGAGGCCCTTCTTGTCCTTGTAGGGCCCCTGGTAGTCGGCCGCGTCGGCCAGCCAGTCGCGCAGATAGGGCGCACCGCCGGAGAGTTCGGGGGCGAAGGAGCGCTCGATGCCGTACTTGATGTCGGCCGAGGTGATCGGCGTGCCGTCCTCGAACTTCAGTCCCTTCTTCAAGGTGTACGTCCACACGGTCGCGTTCTTGCTGGGGCGTCCGGTGTCGGTGGCGAGGTCGGGGACGACCTTGGCGCCGGCCGCGCCGTTCTCGCGGTTGCGCGTGGTGAGGGTGCGGAAGACCAGCGAAGGGACGTTTCCGCCGCCGGAGGTGTAGAGGCGGGCGGGGTCGAAGTCGGTCTGCGGCTGGGAGTTCAGCACCGTCAGCGTGCCGCCCTTGTGGGGCGTCGAGTCGCCACCGGACCCCTTGGCATCGTTGTCCTTCGGGCCGCAGGCGGCGGCGCCCGCTGCCACGACCAGGCTGACGGATGCCGCTGCCACGCGGCGCGCTGTGACGGACGGTTGACGCATCGGAATGACGACCTCTCGAATACTGAGACTGATGGACGAGGAGTGAGACGCTTGCGGGCAGACGTCAGCCTCGGCGTCGGGTCGTCGGAAAATCAGCGTCGAAGAATTCGTGACTCCGTCACGGACGCAGAAAGAGCAAAGGGGTCGCGACGCGAACGCCAGGGAGGCGGCGTCAGCGACAGTGGATGTCGGACACGCAGAGCGCGGTCACACCGATGAGCGCCAGCTCGATGGCGGCGCTCTCACAGACGGTATGACCAGACCACATGCGCAGAAATATGAACGAACTTACGACTCATGTCAATGTGACATGAGCGGCGCCTGTCAACTCCGGGGATAGGGCCAGGGGTTGGGCAGACAGTGGATTCCGTCATGGTTCAGGAACTTGGTCTGCTGTTGCATGACGGGGGCGAGTTCGCCGTCCTTCTGGCATGTCACATGGCCGTGGCCGAGCCGGTGCCCGACCTCGTGGTTGATCAGCATCTGCCGATAGGCATGGATTTTGTCGCCATATGTCTTGCTGCCCTGGGCCCATCTGTACGCATTGATCATCACGCGTTCGGTGGCGGCCGAGTCGCAGGAGACGTTGTCCTCCGTGGTGTCCAGCCCGGACTTGGCGCACCACTTGGCGGTCGTACCGGGACTGGCCAACGTGATCACGAAGTCGGGCTTGCCGGAGGAGATCCGCTCGAAGGTACGGGCACCGCCGTGGGCCCAACTCCGGTCGTCGTTCAGGGTCTTCTGCACGGCCTCGGCGAACAGCTCGCCGTCAAGCCCCAGCCCCTGCTCGATGTCCACGCGGTAGGTGTACTTCTGTCCCTTGCCGGGCGCCTTGGCGAAACCGGGCACCGCGTCGAACTTCCCCGGGCCCTTCAGCGTGGCGCTGAGCGGGTACGTCCGGCCCATCTTCTGCTCGTACGACAGCGTGGCCGTGCCCGGCGAGGCCTGTCCGCCGGGGGTGCGCGCGTCACGGGCCTGGTCGGTGGCGGAGTGCGACTGCACGGCACCGCCGTCGCGCGACTCGGTCACCTGTCCGGCGACGACCACCGCGAGGACCGTGGTGACGGCGGCCGCGGCGATGCCCGTGAAGGTCCGGCCGCGCGGCGTCCCCTGGGGGACGGTGCCGCCGTCCTGCGGCTGCGGCTGCGTCGCGGTCGCCCGCGCGGTTCCCCGCGCCCCCTGCGGGGCGCTGTCGCCGGGGCCGTCCGTCTCCGGCGCGTCGGCCGGGTGCCGCTCGGCGGGGCGGGGCTTCCCCACACGGGGCGCGAAGACGCCAACGTCGTCCTCGGCGCCGACAGCGCCGGCGCGCCCGTCGGCGAAGGCTTCGAGGTACTCCTGCCGGGGCCCAGCGCCGGACCCCGGCCCCGCCGGTCGCTGCTGCTGCGGAATCCCGACACCGGGACCGGTCGCCCCCGCGAACTGCCCCCAGCCGCCCCCGGCTTCCCGCTGCTCGGGGTGCCCCCCACGCGCAGGACCACCGTCACGAAGGCGGGGCACACCGTGTGCGGGGGTGCCGTCGGGGAGCCTCGGCATGCCATGAGCCGGGGTGCCGTCGCCGAGACGCGGCATGCCATGAGCCGGGGTGCCGTCGCCGAGACGCGGCACTCCATGGGCGGGGGTGCCGTCCGGGAATGTCGGCGGGCCCTGGGGGGCGCGCGGCGGATGGCCCGCGGCGGCGCCCACCCCGCCCGTCGGCGCCTGGCGCTGCCCTCGCGGCGCCTGTCGTTGACCCGGCAACACCGGTTGTCCGCCGCTCTGCACCGGACTGTCCCCGCCGTCGCCCGAGCGGGTGTCCGGCTGTTCGCTGCGCCTGGCGACTATGTCCGCGGCGTCGCCCTTGGGGGCCGGGCCGCGGCGGCTGTGGCGTCCCACGCCGGCCTCAGCTCCCCGCGCCCGGATCGGTGCCGCTGTCCTCGGTCTCCGCGAGGAGTTCCCGGAACGCCGTGGCCACCACGTCCGGGTACTCCATCATCGCCACGTGCCCGGCGTCCGGCAGGGACAGCAGGCGGGAGGCACGGAAGGCACGGGCGGCCCGGTGGGCCATGCGGAAGCCGACCAGCTGGTCACGGCCGCCGTAGATGAGCAGGGTCGGCGCGAGCACGCGCTCGGCCTGGCGCCACAGCCCGTGCTGTCCGCCGAGTGTGTAGGCGTTGACGATGCCGCGCGCGGAGCGGGTCATCGCGTCCCAGAAGTACGGCAGCCGCAGCCGCCGCTCCAGCTCCTCCACGGCGTGCCCGAACGCCTCGGGCGACACGCGCGCGGGGTCGCCGTAGCAGAGCGCCAGGACCCCGCGCACCCGCTGCTCAACGGTCCACTCCTTGGTCAACCGGGTGAACAGGGCGGTGACACCGGGCACGCCGAGCAGGGCGGTCGGCGCCGCGGTGCGCTGGATGCGCAGCTCCGGCAGGGCGGGCGACACCAGGGTGAGCGTACGGACCAGGTCGGGTCGTACGGCGGCCACGCGCGTGGTGACCGCGCCGCCGAGCGAGTTGCCGAACAGGTGGACCGGGCCGCGGCCGGCCGCGTCGAGATAGCGGATCACCGCGCGCGCGTGCCCGGTGACCGAGTAGTTCCCGTCGTCCGGGGGCGGGGAGTCGCCGAAGCCCGGCAGGTCGACGGCCTCGCTGTCGACGACGCCGTCCAGCTCGGCCATCAGCGACGACCAGTTCTGCGAGGAGCCGCCGAGTCCGTGGACGTACAGGGCAGGCGGCAGGCCCTCGCGCGCGGGACGGCGGGAGCGGATCGACAGGGTGACGCCGGGCAGCCCCACGGACCGCAGCCGTTCGCCCTCACCGACCCGGACGGGCGCCACCTTCGGAAGCACACTGGCGGCCGGCACGGACGGCGACTCGGTCGAAGACATGCGGCAATGTTACGAGGTGATCACGCCGAGGTTCATGTGGCGGCCGTCACAGACTGAACCGTGGGTGACGGGTGAACCGGACTGCGCGTGGGCCCTCCGCGACGGGTGAACAGGGGCGACGAACGGGGGAGACGGCATGGCGTCCGGATCTGCTGTCTCCTAGGCTCGTACAGAGGGCACCCACATGTGGCCCCTGCTTCTTCCAGGGACATTCGTAGGAAGGGAGCCCATCATGGCCTATGACCCGATTGAGCCCGACACCATCGACGACCTGGAGGCCGACACGGACCCCGAGATCGATGTCGAGGCCCCCGAAGTGGACGCCGCCGAGCAGCACGCGGACGTCAAGCCGGACCGGGACGATCCCCTGACGGAAGTGGATCCGGACCGCGCCAACGAGGCCGATCTGGTCGAACAGGCGCGCGTGGTCTCACTCGACGAGGACGACTACCGCTGACGTCGACGCGCTCCTGCGGCCGCACCCGGCACCCACTGCCGCTTTCGCCGCCGTCCGGTACGTGAAATTCTGCGCTCGCACCGCGCACACCACGGTTACCGAAAAGTACGATGGCGGCGCGGCTGACACCGCGATATGGACGACTTTGGGAGGCGGCGTGACAGCCATCGAGCAAACTGAGGCGGTACGCCCACGTGGCACCCGTCTGCCGCGCCGAGCCCGACGGAACCAGCTGCTGGGCGCCGCCCAGGAGGTCTTCGTCGCGCAGGGCTATCACGCGGCCGCGATGGACGACATCGCCGAGCGGGCCGGCGTGAGCAAGCCGGTGCTCTACCAGCATTTCCCCGGCAAGCTCGATCTCTACCTCGCCCTGCTGGACCAGCACTGCGAGTCGCTGATCCAGTCCGTGCGCAGCGCGCTGGCGTCGACGACCGACAACAAGCAGCGCGTCCGGGCCACGATGGACGCGTATTTCGCGTACGTCGAGGACGACGGCGGTGCCTTCCGGCTGGTCTTCGAGTCGGACCTGACGAACGAGCCGGCGGTGCGCGAGCGCGTCGACAAGGTCACCAACGACTGCGCCGAGGCGATCTGCGACGTCATCGCCGAGGACACCGGCCTCTCGCGCGCGGAGTCGATGCTGCTCGCCTCCGGCCTCGGCGGTCTCGCCCAGGTGGTGGCCCGTTCCTGGCTGCACAGCGACCGCAGCGTGCCGCGCGACCAGGCGGTGCAGCTGCTCACCTCGCTGGCCTGGCGGGGCATCGCGGGCTTCCCCCTGCACGGCAGCGAACACCACTGACGGCTGTTTGTTCCCGTGCGCTGTTCGCTGACGGCGTTCGGGCCCGCAGCGTGTACGTCCCCTCACCGGACTAATGTGTGCGGGGTACGGCGCGGAAGATCGCGCACATCACTGGCCGTCGGAGGGACAAAGCCGTGGAGGTCAAGATCGGCGTGCAGTACGCGCCCCGCGAGATCGTTCTGGAGAGCGGTCAGAGCGTCGAGGAGGTCGAGCGCCTGGTGTCGGACGCGCTGGCCGGCAAGACGCAGTTGCTGAGCCTGCAGGACGAGAAGGGCCGCAAGGTCCTGGTGCCGACGGACCGCCTGGCGTACGTGGAGATCGGCGAGCCGACCGTGCGCAAGGTCGGGTTCGGCACGCTGTAGGCCAACCTCGTGAGAAGGGCCCGGCGGCCTGTGCCGCCGGGCCCTTCCGCATGCGGATCGCACACATGTGGCGCACAACTTCTCCACAGCGGAGGATTGCGCTCCGCAGGTCACGGGTATGACGGGCTACGACCGTTCAAGGCAGACCGGCCGTGGGAGGGACCCGACATGATCCTGGAAGCACTCGGCTCCGCAGTGCTCGGTCTGGCCTTCGCCCTGATCGCGGCGTACCGCCTGTCCCACCGGCTGCCGGCCCGCCCGCTGGTCCTCTCTACGGGCATCGCCGGCGCCCTCTTCGGCGACTTCGTCACCCACACCGCCCTCGGCTCCGCCGCCACCTGGCCGAGCCTCCTGGGCGCCGCGATCATCTCGGCGGCGTCGCTGTCCCTGCTGCTCCGCCCGGCGGGCGGGCTGCGCCGACGATCATTGACGGCGTAGGCGAAGCCGAGCCGTCAGGGGCGCGGGGAACTGCGCGAACAACCACGACTCGACCCGCACCCGCCAACGAGCGGAACCGGCACCCCAGTAGGCGCTACGCGGCCAGGCCCAGCGCAGCCATCCGCTTCGTGTGCGCCTCCGTGATCCGCGAGAACATCCTCCCGACCTCCGCGAGATCGAACCCGTCGGCCACCCCGCCCACGAGCATCGTCGACAGCGCGTCCCGGTCGGCGACCACCCGCTGGGACTGCGACAGCGCCTCGCCCATCAGCCGCCGCGCCCACAGGGCCAGCCGGCCGCCCACCCGCGGGTCGGCGTCGATGGCGGCCCGCACCTTCTCCACCGCGAACCCGGCGTGCCCCGTGTCGTCGAGGACGGCGAGGACGAGCTCGCGCGTGTCGGAGTCGAGACGCGCCGCGACCTCCCGGTAGAAGTCGCTCGCGATCGAGTCGCCGACGTACGCCTTGACCAGTCCCTCCAGCCAGTCGGAGGGCGCGGTCTGCTTGTGGAAGCCGTCCAGGGCCGCGACGAACGGGTCCATCGCGGCCGTCGGCTCCTCGCCGATCTCGGTCAGCCGGTCCCGCAGCCGCTCGAAGTGGTGGAACTCGGCCGAGGCCATCTTCGCCAGCTCCGCCTTGTCCGCGAGGGTCGGAGCCAGCTTGGCGTCCTCCGCGAGCCGCTCGAACGCCGCCAGCTCGCCGTACGCGAGCGCACCGAGCAGATCCACGACGGCGGCGCGGTACTGTGGGTCGGCGGAGGCCTGCGCCCAGTCCTGGGCGGCGACACCGGTGGGTTCGGCGGAGGCGGCGGACCCGTTCTCAGGCTTGTCAGAGCTAGTCATGAGCCGCACAATAGCCCGCTTGGCCCTCCTCGTAGCCCCTGGTCAACCACTGTGACGACCATGACGTGACCAATTCGGCCATCGCATGTGCGCGAATCCGGGGTATGGTGGTAATGCGCCTGCCAGAGTGCGTCGACGATGTACGACGTCTCCCGACAGGGCGCACGCATGAGGATGCCCGGTCGGTGGCCCGATCGGCTCCGACCCGACAGCCCTCCCTGGCCGTACGTGAGAGTACGTACGACGACCGGAGGGACACCCTCAGCGGTACGAGCGCTAGAGCGTCGGCAGAGGTCCCGTGTCATACGGCTTGCCTTGAATGGTTCGCCCGTACGGCAGCCGACGTCCCCCGGCACGGTCGCACACGATCCCCCGCGCTCGCCTCGCACCGCGCACACAGAAGAGGCATGACCCTGACTACGACGTTCCGCGAACTTGGGATCCTCCCCGAGACCGCCGAGGCCCTGGAGGCCGTCGGCATCATCACCCCCTTCCCCATCCAGGAGATGACGCTCCCCGTCGCCCTTTCCGGCACGGACGTCATCGGCCAGGCCAAGACCGGCACCGGCAAGACGCTGGGCTTCGGTCTTCCGCTCCTCGAGCGCGTCACCGTCCCCGCCGACGTCGAGGCCGGACGCGCCGCCCCCGAAGACCTCACCGACGCCCCGCAGGCGCTCGTCGTCGTCCCCACGCGCGAACTGTGCACCCAGGTCACCAACGACCTGCTGACGGCCGGCAAGGTCCGTAACGTGCGCGTGCTGGCGATCTACGGCGGCCGGGCCTACGAGCCCCAGGTCGAGGCCCTGAAGAAGGGCGTCGACGTGGTCGTCGGCACCCCGGGCCGGCTGCTGGACCTCGCGGGCCAGAAGAAGCTGAACCTGAAGCACGTCAAGTCGCTGGTCCTGGACGAGGCCGACGAGATGCTCGACCTGGGCTTCCTGCCCGACGTCGAGAAGATCATCAACATGCTGCCGGCCAAGCGGCAGACCATGCTGTTCTCGGCGACCATGCCGGGCGCGGTCATCGGCCTCGCCCGCCGCTACATGTCCCGGCCCACGCACATCCGCGCCACCGCGCCGGACGACGAGGGCGTGACGGTCGCGAACATCAAGCAGTTCGTCTACCGCGCGCACAACATGGACAAGCCGGAGATGGTCTCCCGCATCCTGCAGGCCGACGGCCGCGGGCTGGCGATGATCTTCTGCCGGACCAAGCGCACGGCGGCCGACATCGCCGAGCAGCTGGAGCGCCGCGGCTTCGCCTCCGGCGCGGTCCACGGCGACCTCGGCCAGGGTGCCCGCGAGCAGGCGCTGCGCGCCTTCCGCAACGGCAAGGTCGACGTGCTCGTCTGCACCGACGTCGCCGCGCGCGGCATCGACGTCGAGGGCGTCACCCACGTCATCAACTACCAGTCCCCCGAGGACGAGAAGACGTACCTGCACCGGGTCGGCCGTACCGGTCGCGCGGGCGCCAAGGGTACGGCGATCACGTTCGTCGACTGGGACGACATCCCGCGCTGGCAGCTGATCAACAAGGCGCTGGAGCTGGACTTCAACGACCCGGTGGAGACGTACTCGAGCTCCCCGCACCTGTTCTCCGACCTCGGTATCCCCGCGGGCACGAAGGGCACCCTGCCGCGCTCGGAGCGGACCCGCGCCGGGCTGGACGCGGAGGAGCTGGAGGACCTGGGCGAGACCGGCGGGCGTGGCGCACGCGGCCGCGGCCGTGGTGGCCGGGATGAGCGTGGTGGCCGTCCCGAGGCCGGCACCGCCGAGCGCGAGCGTACGAGCCGCACCCCGCGCAGTCGCCGCCGCACCCGCAGCGGAGCACCGCTCGACGCCGCTACGGCCCCTGCGGCGCCGACCGCCGAGTCCCGCGCCGAGGACACCGCCGGCGTGGAGGAGTCCCGGGCTCCCCGCACCCTGCGCCGCCGTCGCCGTACGCGCGCCGGTGCTCCGGCGCAGCCGGCAGCGGCCGAGGCCGCCGTCGAGTCGCTCGACACGGCGGAGGGCACGCCCGCGCCGACCACGCCCGACCAGGAGGCCACGGCGAAGCCGCGCCGCCGCCGCACCCGCAGGAACGCGGACGCCCAGGCCCCGCAGCCGGCGGAGTCCGCGGTCACGGAGGCACCGGCGACGACGGAGGCCTTGGCGACGGAGGTGCCGGCCAAGCCCGAGCCCGTGGTTCCCGCCCCCGTGGTCGAGGACAGCCCGGCGCCGGAGCCGACGGCCGAGACCACCGAGGCCAAGCCGCGACGCACCCGCAAGTCGGCAGCCGCCGCCGAGACGGCCCCGGACACCACCGAGACCGCCGAAGCCAAGCCCCGCCGGACCCGGAAGACCGCCACTGCCGCCGAAGCCGCCGTGGACACGGCCGAAGCCACCGAGGCCAAGCCCCGCCGCACGCGGAAGACCGCCGCAGCCGCGCCGGAAGCTCCGGAAGCCCCGGAAGCCGAGGCCAAGCCGCGCCGGACCCGCAAGACGGCAGCCGCCGCCGAGACGGCCCCGGACACCACCGAGACCACCGAGGCCAAGCCCCGCCGGACCCGGAAGACCGCCACTGCCGCCGAAGCCGCCGTGGACACGGCCGAAGCCACCGAGGCCAAGCCCCGCCGCCGCACCCGCAAGGCAGCGGAGCCGGCCGCCGAGGCCGCGTCCGTCGTGACCGAGGCCCCGACGGAGGAGCCCGCCCCGGCGACCAAGCCCCGCCGCACGCGCAAGACGGCAGCCGCGGCCGAATCCGCGGTGGACACGGCCGAGGCCACCGAGCCCAAGCCGCGCCGCACGCGGAAGACCGCCGCAGCCGCGCCGGAAGCGCCGGAAGCCCCGGAAGCCGAGGCCAAGCCGCGACGGACCCGTAAGACGGCCGCTGCCGCCGAGACGGCCACCGACACGGCGGAGGGCACGGAAGCCAAGCCGCGCCGCACGCGGAAGACCGCCGCAGCCGCGCCGGAAGCTCCGGAAGCCCCCGAGGCCGAGGCCAAGCCGCGACGGACCCGTAAGACGGCCGCTGCCGCGCCGGAGACGGCCGAGGCCACCGAGGCCGAGGCCAAGCCCCGTCGCGCCCGGAAGACCGCCGCCGCTGCCGCCGACGCCGAAGGCACGGAGGCCAAGCCGCGACGGACGCGCAAGGCTGTCGTTGCGGAGATCCCCGCACAGGCGACCGAGGAGCCGGAGGCCAAGCCGCGCCGCCGTGTCCGCAAGGTCACGGCGGTTGTCGAGGCTGCCGAAGGCTGATCCGGCACACCCGTCACCGGCGGCCCGGCCCACTCAGGTGGACCGGGCCGCCGCGTTTCCGCCCGCCCCGGCCCGATAGCCTCTCCCCATGAGCAGGCCCGCCACCTTCGTCCCGCCGCCCGGTGCTCGGGCGTACTCCCTGCGGACCGCGCGGGGGGAGTTCGCCGTGGTCGACGCTCCCGTGGCCGACGGGGTCGAGCCCCGAGGGGTCGTGCTGCTGCTGCCGGGATTCACCGGGAGCAAGGAGGACTTCAATCCGCTGCACGTGCCACTCGCGCAGCGCGGGTACCGGACCGTCGCCGTCGACGGACGCGGCCAGTACGGCTCGGACGGCCCCGAGAGCGATCAGTCCGCCTATGCGCAAGAGGAGTTGGCGCGGGACGTGCTGGCGCAGGCCGAGGCGCTCGGACAGCCGGTGCATCTGCTGGGGCACTCCCTCGGCGGGCAGATCTCACGCGCCGCCGTCCTGCTCGACCACGCCCCCTTCCGGTCGCTCACCCTCATGGCGTCCGGCCCCGCACAGATCTCGGAGCCCCAGCGGCAGCGCGTGAAGCTGCTGCGGGACGCGCTCGCCGTGATGTCGATGGCGCAGGTGTGGGACGCGATGCGGGCGATGGAGACGCCCGAGGAGACCGAGACGGCCGCACTCGACGGCGGCCTCGACGACCGGGACGACCTGCGGCGCCGCTGGCTGGGCACCAAGCCCGCCCAACTCCTCGCCACCGGACGTCAGTTGTGCACGGAACCGGACCGGGTCGCGGAACTGGCCGCCGTACCGCTGCCGTTCCACGTCCTGTCCGGCGCACGGGACGACACCTGGCCCCTGCCCCTGTTGGACGACATGGCGGTACGGCTGGACGCGCGGCGGACGGTGATCGAGGACGCCGAGCACTCCCCCAACACCGACCAGCCCCTGGCCACGGCGCGCGCCCTCGCCGACTTCTGGGATGCCGCGGGCGAGCAGGGTTAGAACTGCGCCTGCAGATGGTCCCAGAAGCCGTCCCGCAGGGCGCGGCGCAGGTCCGCCTGGCCGCGCAGGGAGTACTGCAGCAGGCCCTCGGCCTCGACCAGCAGGTCCTGGTCGACGGAGCCGGGCAGGTAGGGGTGGCCGGGGAGCAGCTCGACGAGGGCCTCGCGGCCCCGGGATGCCAGCCACTTGGCCGCGATCTGGGCGCCGACGAAGCGGACGTCCTCGCGGGTGGGGCGGGTGCCGGCGGTGGCGTCGTAGGCGGCGGCCGTGCGGCGGGAGACGTACGGCTTGAAGAACTCCAGGTCGAGGGTGCGCTGGCTGTCGACCTCCCAGAGCAGCGGCTCGGCCTGGTTGCGGCCCTCGGGCGCCTCGATGCCCCACAGGTGGACACGGGCGCCGTACCCTTGCGCCGCCTCGACCGCCGAGACCAGGTCCTCGTCTCCGCCGAGGAGCGCCGCGTCGCTGATGGCGCGGTGCCGGGCGAGGGATTCCAGATCCGTGCGGATCAGTGAATCGACGCCCTTCTGCTGGTTGTTGGCGTTGAGGTTGCCCAGGCGGATCTTGACGTCGGGCAGTTCGGCGATGGCCTGCTGCTCGGCGGTGTGAATACGGCGGCGGGCGCCGTCGTACCAGTAGACGCGCAGCAGGCGGCTGTCCGCGAAGACCGAGCGGGCCCGGTCGATGAGGGCCTCGATCAGGCCCTCGGCGTCCAGGTCGAAGGCCCGGCGGTCCTCGGTCCCCGCGACCAGCCGGCCCGCCGCCGCGTACAGATAGCCCGCGTCGACGAAGATCGCGTGGGTGGAGGGCGTCTTCGCCACCTCGGCGAGCATGCGTTTCAGCAGCTCGTTCGTGTGGTCGATGCGGGCACCCAGGGCCGCCAGGTCGTCGTTCATCGCCTCTATTGTCCCGGTCGTCACGCTGCGGACACAACCGGCCCCGATGGGTCCCGCCGGGCTTCCACGGGTGCGGCTTACCGGTCAGTAATTAGCCGTTCGAAAAATTTATTTAGCGTAGGGAATGTTTGTAACAAGGAGCATGTTGACTCAGTACGACACCGGATACACAGCCGGTGCACCAAGTAGTTCTCCGCAGGAGGATGACCAGACGAAGGGAGAAGCCCATGCGCTTCGAGATCATGCGACTCGACGAGGTCGACGGCACCACCGTGGACACCACCGTCGTGGACGCCGCCTCCGTCAACCGGATCGTTCAGCAGGCCGCCGCCATCGGACAGCGCCTGTGGATCCGCCCGGCCGAAGCCAAGGCCTCGTAACGCTCACGCGTTCCGCGCCACTCAAGCTTTCCGGGGGAGCCGAGCCGACGAGGGCTCAGCTCCCCCGGATCACCTGAGTGATCCCGTTGATGATCTGCTGCACGGCGATCGCGGAGAGCATCATGCCCGCGAGCCGTGTCACCAGGACGACACCGCCGTCCTTGATGACGCGGATGATCAGCAGCGAGTAGCGCATCACCAGCCACAGCACGACATGGATCGCGAGGATCGCGGACCACACCGAGATCTGCGTGGACACGCTGTCGGCCTTCTGCACGGCCAGGATCACGGACACGATCGCCCCGGGCCCCGCAAGCAGCGGCATGCCCAGCGGTACGAGCGCCACGTTCACGTCCTTGGTCTGCTTCGGCTCGTCGGTCTTGCCGGTGAGCAGGTCCAGCGCGATCAGCAGGAGCAGCAGACCGCCCGCGATCATCAGCGCGGGGACGGAGACGTGCAGGTAGTCGAGGATCTGGTGGCCCAGGACGCCGAACGTGGCGATGACCCCGCCCGCCACACACACGGCCTGGAAGGCCATGCGCTTCTGCACCTTGGCCGGACGGCCGGCGGTGAGGGCGAGGAAGATCGGGGTGATCCCAGGGGGATCCATGATGACGAAGAGGGTCAGGAACAGGGAGCCGAAGACGGCGATGTCGAACATGGGGGAAGTACTGGCCTTGCTGGAAAAGGGGTGAACTGCGGGCGTGTGAGGGCCGCCGGCGGCCTCAGGCTCCGCCGGTGCCCGGCACCGGGAACGCGCCGGTCGCCCGTCGTGTGATCTCCCCGTACACCTCGGGGTCGGTCGTGTACGCGCCCAGCGACACGGTCTTGCGGCTGCCGTGGTAGTCCGAGGAGCCCGTGACCAGCAGATCCAGGTCCTTCGCCAGGCCCCGCAGCCGGTCGCGCGCCTCGGCGTCGTGGTCCATGTGGTCGACCTCGATGCCGTCCAGACCGGCCGCGGCCATCTCGGCGATCGCCGCCTCCGGGACCGTACGACCCCGCTTGGCGGCGGCCGGGTGCGCGAACACGCAGACCCCGCCCGCGCCCTTGACCAGCCGGATCGCCTCGAGGGGGTCGGTCTCGTGCTTCTCCACGAAGGCCCGGCCGCCGTCGGCCAGCCACTCCTCGGTGAACGCGTCGCTCACCGTCGGTACGACACCCAGCTCGACCAGCGCCGTCGCGACATGCGGGCGCCCCACGGATCCGCCGGCCGCGATCCGCTCGACCTGCTCCCAGGTGACCGGTACACCCAGCGCGGCAAGCTTGGCGATCATGCCCTTGGCCCGCGGCACCCGGTCGTCCCGCACCAGCTCACGCTCGGCGAGCAGAGCGGGCTCCGCGGGATCGAAGAGGTAGGCCAGCAGGTGCATGGAGACGCCGTCGATACGACAGGACAGCTCGGCACCGGTGACCAGCGTGAGCCCCACGGGCAGCGCGGCGACCGCCTCGGCGTACCCACGGGTGGTGTCGTGGTCGGTCAGCGCGACGACGTCCAGCCCGGCGGCAGCGGCATTGCGCACCAGCTCGGCCGGGCTGTCCGTACCGTCGGAGGCCGTGGAGTGACAGTGCAGATCGATACGCACGGTGACTCCAGACGGGAACATGACGGACGGAGGGGGACACCTAAGGATAGCGGTGTTTTCCAGCCCGCCTGTCACACCCGAAACGACGCAGTGCCCTTTACCGCATCCCGCCAGGTGTGCGGGGAACCGCGCGACAAGCCCCCACGCACCCGCACCCGCCCACGGCGAGACCCCGGCACCCCACTGGGCGCTACGGCCGAAGCAAGCGCGGCGACAACGCTCCGCAGGGCACCAGATCCAGCTCCGCCCCCGCGTCCCGCAGATCCGTCAGCACCAGCTCGTCGTACATGAGCAGGCCGGACTGCTCGGGCCACATCACCGCCCACAACCACATCCCGAGCGCCTCGCCGGCGAAGACCGCACGGTCGTCGGGCGTGCGGTAGACATGCCAGAGCGGGGTCGGGCGGCCGGCGGCCAGGACCTTCGCCTGGGGCGGCTTCTCGATGTTCATGTACGACCCCGGGTCCGGGCCGTCGATGCCCGCGTACCGCGCGCCGAGGCCGACGCCGAGTTCCTCGGCGACCAGGATCAGCTCCCCGGGGCCGCCGAGCGGGCCGGGTCCGGAGCAGGCCACGGCGGTCGCGCGGCCACCGCTGCGGTCGTCGCCGGCGTAGGCCACGCCCGTGAAGAGCCAGCCGACCGGCAGCGGCCAGGGCATCCACAGCGGGACGTGCGTGCGGTGCACGACGGCAGCGAGGGCTTCGACGCTGGGCGGGATCACGGGCTGCAGCGGATACACCGTGCCGTGCACATCACACTGCCACGCATCGGCGAAGAGGCCGGGAGCCCTGACCCGGCCACCACACCGCGGGCAACTGGGTTCGCCCCTCATAGGGCTCCACGGTCCTACCCCTGCCCGCCCACGTCAAGGACGATCACCCGTCCGGACGGAACGCGTCACGCCGCCACGTGCCCGCCCCTGCTCGCCACGCCGCCGACCGGTTCGGACACACCTGGCCGGCCGGGGCTCCGGCAGGGCCAACTGGCTGCCTCCGGCGGTCATTTGGTGAGGTTGCTCACCTCGACGCCTACTCCAGCGGGACGGACCTGCGGGCAGGGTCACGCAGGTCCGTCCCGTTCGCGAGCCAGCGCTCCTGGAGGGCCTGGGCGCCGTGCACCCGCTTCCAGGCGGCCTCGTTCGGGGTCATCGGCAGCAGCGGCAGGAACCGTACGGGCTCCATCGGGTCGTCCAGCTCCAGGTCCTCCACCAGGCCGCCGGGCTCGCCCACCAGGACGGAGGTGAAGGGGGCGCCGGGCCACAGCGGGTCGCCCACGTCCAGGGAGCCGCCCGGGGTCACGACCAGCCCCTCCACCTGCGGGGACGCGGCCAGCACGGCGAGCGGACGAAGCACCTTGTCGGTGTCGGCGACACCTGCGCGGACGGAGAGGACCAGCTCGGCGCGGGGGCCCTTGACCGGGTCGGCGAGCATCGCGGTGGGGTCGGTCATGGGGTGCGCGGACATGCCGAGGGTGGCGTACCGCACGACGTCCCCCTCCTGGAACCGGAGCACCTCGATGCGCTCCGTGCCGAGGAAGGTGACGGCGGCGCGCGCGTCCGGTTCGCCCAGGGCGGTGGTCAACCGTGCCTCGACCAGAGGAAGAACATCAACCATGCCGTGAGCATAGAACTCGTCAGTAGCGGGCAAAGCGGCGCCTTGACACATCGGGCGACTGCTACGCTGAGCCGGTGGTTCGGGGCAGCCCGCAGAGCGTGCCGTCAAGTCCCGACACTGAGACTCCCTTACGAGGGACCGGCCGGAGGAGGTGGGGCTGTCATGGATCGAAGTCGACCGTGCAGTACCACTCGCTCTTCCGCCCGCTGAATCTTCTCACTGGCTGGTTTCCGGCTGTTCGACGCCGTCCCGTGCGTGTCCGCCCTTCGGAAGAGCACTTCGTCTTGCTTTGCCTGATCTGAATCAGTTCTGCATCAGTAGCGAAGTCGCCACCGCGACGGTGCGGTGCTCCCCGCTTTGTGGACGTGCCAAACATCCGCAGTGAAAACGTCCTCATTCCGGGTAGTTCCACCCGTCGCCGGCGGTCTTTCGTTGCCTGTCGCGAAGGAGCCTGCTCATGTCGATGATCCGCGACCTGCGCGCCGTGGTCCGTCCGTCCCGCGTCTCGCTGCGCAAGACCACGGGCACGTCGAGCCCGCCGTACGACACCACCCGCGACCCCGCCACGCCCTCGGCGGTCGTGGACTGCGCCGTGTACCGCGACGGTGCGCGCGTGGCGAGCGCGAAGCCGCTCACCCCGCACGAGGCGATGCGGCTGGTGCGGCGGGACGGCGGCTTCGTGTGGATCGGGCTGCACGAGCCGACCGAGGCCGAATTCGCCGGTATCGCGGGCGAGTTCGGGCTGCACCCGCTGGCCGTCGAGGACGCGGTGCAGGCGCACCAGCGGCCCAAGCTGGAGCGGTACGACGACTCGCTCTTCACCGTCTTCAAGACCATCCACTACGTCGAGCACGACCGGCTCACCGCCAACAGCGAGGTCGTCGAGACGGGTGAGGTCATGTGCTTCACCGGGCGGGACTTCTTCATCACCGTCCGGCACGGCGGCCAGGGCTCGCTCAGGGCGCTGCGCCACCGTCTGCAGGACGACCCGGAGCTGCTGGCCAAGGGCCCCTCGGCGGTGCTGCACGCGATCGCCGACCATGTCGTGGACGGCTACATCGCGGTCGCCGACGCGGTGCAGGACGACATCGACGAGGTGGAGACCGAGGTCTTCTCGCCGGGCCGCAAGGGCGGGGTGTCCCGGGGTGTGGACTCGGCGCGGATCTACCAACTCAAGCGTGAGGTACTGGAGTTCAAGCGGGCGGTGGCTCCCCTGCTGCGGCCGATGCAGCTGCTGAGCGAGCGGCCGATGCGGCTGATCGACCCGGACATCCAGAAGTACTTCCGGGACGTCGCCGACCACCTCGCCCGGGTCCAGGAGCAGGTGCTGGGCTTCGACGAGCTCCTCAACTCCATCCTCCAGGCCAACCTGGCGCAGGCGTCCGTCGCGCAGAACGAGGACATGCGCAAGATCACCGCCTGGGCGGCGATCATCGCCGTACCGACGATGGTGTGCGGGGTCTACGGCATGAACTTCAGGTACATGCCCGAGCTGCACTGGAAGTACGGCTACCCGGTGATCATGGGCATCACGGTCGTCATCTGTCTCGGCATCCACCGCACGCTGAAGCGCAACGGCTGGCTGTGAGCGGCGCTGGTTAGGCTGGGCACATGACAAGCGAGCTGCTCGACCGGGCCCTCATCGAGGAGGCCGCGAAGAAGTCCGGCCTCATCTGGGTCAGGGGCGCCGGTGTCCCGGCCGCGCGTGCGCTGTGGCATGTGTGGCACGAGGGCGCGCTGTGCCTGGTCGGCGACGGCCCCGGTGAGCAGCCGCTGGAGGGGCTGGTCGACGGGGGCTCCGCCGAGGTGACCGTGCGCAGCAAGGACAAGGGCGGCCGGCTGGTGACGTTCCCGGCGACCGTGTCCGAGCTGCCGCCCGGCTCCGCCGAGTGGGAGGCGGCGGTCGCCGAGCTGAAGGGCAAGCGCCTGAACGCCCCCGACGGCGAGGAGATGCCGGGCCGCTGGTCCCGCGAGTGCCGGGTGCTGCGCCTGGCTCCGGCGGGGTCGGTGGCACCGTTGCCGTCCGGCAGCCTGGCGGAGGCTCCGGTTGCGACGCCGGCGACCACGCGGATGCCGATCCCGGCGGCCTTGCCGAGGCTGCTTTCGAAGCGGCGGAAGAAGCAGAAGAAGTAACGGCGGGGCCGGAGCTTCGGCCGGCCCCGGCAAGAAGTCGCCGGCGAGAAATCGCCGGCAACCGGCTAGGACGTCGGCAGCTGCCTGCCGTAATCCACGGTCTCACCCTTCGCGGGTTCCGCTACGGCGAAGTCCTTACCCCAGTCGGAGAAGGTGAGCGTGCCCCCACCGCCGGCGCGGGCCAGGCGGAGGGGATACGGCGTGCCCTCCAGGGAGACGTCGAGGCTGCCGCCGGAACCCTTGTCGCCGGTGATGCGGATGGTGCGGGTACCCGCATCGTCGTGGTGGCCGTCCGTCGCCAGTGTGCCGTGCAGTGTCAGCAGCCCGTCGAGGAGGAGGTCCTTGTCCGTGAAGCCGCTGAACTTCCTGTACGCGGGGTCCCCCTGCGGCACCTTCACGTACTTGCCGTTCAGTTTCCCGGCCGCACCGTCCCCGCCGTCCTTGCCGTCGGCCTGGTTCCAGAAGTCCGCGTCGGCCTTCAGATACAGCTGCTTCCCGACCCTGAGCAGCTTGAAGGTCGCCCCCTTCGAGGTCACCGACCCGGTGCCGCCGCCGGCCTTCAGCTGCATGTCCAGCTGGTACGTCCGCCCGCTGGTGACCACGGTCCCGGACAGCCGTACCGCCGGTGCCCCCTGGGCGGCGGCCCGTGTCCTCGCCTGGATCCGGTCGGCGGGCAGCTTGCCCACGCCGTTCGTTCCCGCGTCCGGATCGCCGCCACCGCACCCGGTCAGCACCGCCGTCCCCGTCACGGCGAGTGCGCAGAACGCGGTCACCCGCGCGGCCCGGCGGGCACGACCCTGGGGAATCACAGTCACAGGTGGGGTCGCCTTTCTGACGGTTCCGGAGCGGAGTACCGCAGCGTACCGGTGCCCGGGCCGCCCGGCGGAGCCAGTCCGTCCGGACCCCCCACCAGGGCGTATCCGAGCAGTAGGGGCTAGCCTGAAGCGCACTCGAGCGGGCAAATCCGAGCAATTCACAAAGAAAGCGGAACGCCCGATCAAAGGGCGGTTCCCAGGCACTTCAGCAGAGGAAGCACAGTCATGGCAGCCGGCGCCCCCCGGATCTTCGTCTCGCACCTCGCCGGGGTCCCCGTCTTCGACCCGAGCGGCGACCAGGTGGGCCGCGTGCGCGATCTGGTCGTGATGCTGCGTGTGGGCCGCAGGCCACCGCGGCTGCTCGGGCTGGTCGTCGAACTGGCCACCCGGCGCCGCATCTTCCTGCCCATGACCCGGATCACCGGTGTCGAGTCCGGGCAGGTCATCACCACCGGCGTGATGAACGTCCGGCGCTTCGAACAGCGGCCCACCGAGCGGCTGGTCATCGGTGAGCTGCTGGACCTCCGCGTGCGGCTTGCGGAGACCGGCGAGGAGGTCACCGTCCTCGACGTGTCCGTGCAGCAGCTGCCCGCCCGCCGGGACTGGGAGGTCGACCGCGTCTTCGTCCGCAAGGGGCGCAAGGCGACCGCCTTCCGGCGGGCCAGAGGGGAGACGCTGACCGTCGAGTGGTCCGCCGTCAGCGGGTTCTCACTGGAGGAGCACGGGCAGGGCGCCGAGAGCCTGCTCGCCACCTTCGAGCAGCTGCGCCCGGCCGACCTCGCCAACGTCCTGCACCACCTCTCCCCCAAACGGCGCGCCGAGGTCGCCGCCGCGCTCGACGACGACCGCCTGGCCGACGTACTCGAGGAACTCCCCGAGGACGACCAGATCGAGATCCTCGGCAAGCTGAAGGAGGAGCGGGCGGCGGACGTCCTGGAGGCCATGGACCCCGACGACGCGGCCGACCTGCTCTCCGAGCTGCCCGAGGAGGACAAGGAGCGGCTGCTGAGCCTGATGCAGCCGTCCGACGCGGCCGACATGCGGCGCCTGATGTCGTACGAGGAGCACACGGCCGGCGGTCTGATGACCACCGAGCCGATCGTGCTGCGCCCGGACGCCACGGTCGCCGACGCGCTCGCCCGGGTCCGCAACCCCGACCTCTCCCCCGCCCTCGCGGCCCAGGTCTACGTCTGCCGCCCGCCCGACGAGACCCCGACGGGCAAGTACCTGGGCACGGTGCACTTCCAGCGGCTGCTGCGCGACCCCCCGTACACCCTGGTCAGCGCGCTTTTGGACGAGGACCTGCAAACCCTGGCCCCGGGCGCCGCGCTGCCCGTCATCGCCGGGTTCTTCGCCACGTACGACATGGTGGCCGCGCCCGTGGTGGACGAGTCCGGGTCGCTGCTGGGAGCGGTGACCGTGGACGACGTACTGGACCACATGCTGCCCGAGGACTGGCGGGAGACCGAGTTCCATCTGGACGAGGGAGAGGGGGCGGCCGCACATGGCTCCTGAACGTGAGAGCACCCGTGAGCGCAGTACCCCGGCGGGCGCCACGGCCGCCACCCGGCCCCGCACGCCCCGTCTGGACCAGCCGCGCCCGCCGCGCCGCCGGTTCCTGCCCGAGTGGGACCCGGAGGCCTTCGGCCGGCTGTCGGAGCGCATCGCCCGCTTCCTGGGCACGGGCCGCTTCATCGTCTGGATGACGGTCGTCATCATCCTGTGGGTGGTGTGGAACATCGCCGCGCCGGCGCACCTGCGCTTCGACAACTACCCGTTCATCTTCCTGACCCTGATGCTGTCCCTGCAGGCCTCCTACGCGGCCCCGCTGATCCTGCTCGCGCAGAACAGGCAGGACGACCGCGACCGGGTCAACCTGGAGCAGGACCGCAAGCAGAACGAGCGGTCCATCGCCGACACCGAGTACCTGACCCGGGAGGTCGCCGCGCTGCGCATGGGCCTGGGCGAGGTGGCCACCCGCGACTGGATCCGCTCGGAGCTGCAGGACCTGGTCAAGGAGCTGGAGGAGCGCCGCCGTCACGACGGGCACGCCGGCCATGTCGTATTCCCGGCGGAACGGACGGAACGCCCGCCGGGACGTGACACAGACGACCGCTGACGGGCATCCCTCAGGTCCCTCGGCGCGCCGTACCATCGTCCTTATGGCTACGGAAGACGCGGTGCGCGAGGCACTGGCGACGGTGAACGACCCCGAGATCAACCGCCCCATCACCGAGCTGGGGATGGTCAAATCGGTGCAGATCGGCGCGGACGGAGCGGTCGCGGTCACCGTGTACCTGACGGTCTCCGGCTGCCCCATGCGCGACACCATCACCCAGCGCGTCACCGAGGCGGTCTCCCGGGTCGAGGGCGTCACCCGAGTCGACGTCACGCTCGACGTCATGAGCGACGAACAGCGCAAGGAACTGGCGACGGCCCTGCGCGGCGGCCAGGCCGAGCGCGAGGTCCCCTTCGCCAAGCCCGGCAACCTCACCCGGGTCTACGCGGTCGCCTCCGGCAAGGGCGGCGTCGGCAAGTCCTCGGTGACGGTCAACCTGGCCGCCGCCATGGCCGCCGACGGCCTCAAGGTGGGCGTCGTCGACGCCGACATCTACGGCCACAGCGTGCCGCGCATGCTGGGCGCGGACGGCCGTCCCACCCAGGTCGAGAACATGATCATGCCGCCGTCGGCGAACGGCGTGAAGGTCATCTCCATCGGCATGTTCACCCCGGGCAACGCCCCGGTCGTCTGGCGCGGCCCGATGCTCCACCGCGCCCTGCAGCAGTTCCTGGCGGACGTCTACTGGGGCGACCTGGACATCCTGCTCCTGGACCTCCCGCCCGGCACCGGCGACATCGCCATCTCGATCGCCCAGCTGATCCCGAACGCCGAGATCCTGGTCGTGACGACCCCGCAGCAGGCGGCGGCGGAGGTGGCGGAGCGGGCCGGCTCCATCGCGGTCCAGACCCACCAGAAGATCGTCGGCGTGGTCGAGAACATGTCCGGGCTGCCCTGCCCGCACTGCGACGAGATGGTCGACGTCTTCGGCACGGGCGGCGGCCAGACGGTCGCGGACGGCCTGACGCGTACGACGGGTACGACCGTCCCGGTCCTCGGCTCCATCCCGATCGACGTCCGCCTCCGCGAGGGCGGCGACGAGGGCAAGCCGGTGGTCCTGACCGACCCGGACTCCCCGGCGGGCTCGGCCCTCCGCGCGATCGCGGGCAAGCTGGGCGGGCGGCAGCGAGGGCTGTCGGGGCTGTCGCTGGGGATCACGCCGAAGAACAAGTTCTGAGGACTGCTGCCGCTACGACAGGCTGGCTGCCGCTAGACGAAGGGGCGCCGTCCTTCACGGACGGTGCCCCGGTCCTTCACGGACGGTGCCCCTGCCCCTGCTCGTGCTCGCGCCCCGGGCAGAGGTCGAGCGTGGTGCACAGCATGATCTCCTGACAGGAGCCGGCTGTGGGCTCCCCGCGCGGCCCTTGCTCGGCGTGCGGCACGAACCGCCATTGCGATGCTTTGGCGTGCCGTGTCCTGTCCGCCTTCTCCACGTGCACGTGCAGCGTGCGGTCCGTCGGGTCGTTCGTCTCCACCAACACCTCGTCCGCCGCGAGCGGGAAGTGGTCGTGCAGCAGGCACAGGCCGAATCGGTTCAGATTCCCGTGCTTGGCCAGCACCGCCACCAGATCCCGGACGAACTCCGCGTCCTGAGGCCCCAGCCCCTCGGCTTCCTCGAAGCCGGGCAGCGGAGCTCTCACAGCGGAAACGTTTATGACTGTCATGATCCCTCCGTCAAATAGTTGACGGTCATCGGATTCCATTATCAGCCACTGACCTATTTCCTGCAATTCGGCAGAAAACGGCCGATGGAGTGGGTTGTCGAACCTTCTTCCGCGCGTCGGGGACCGCGACATATGCCACGGGCCTAAATTTGTCGCCGAGGAGGTTTCGGCGCGATGCGGGGTATCCGATGGTGGCGCCTTTTACTGCTGATGGTGCTGGCCGTGATGTGGTGGGCGGCCCCCTCGGCAGCGGCGCGACAGAACAACACTGACACCTGCTGGGGAAATCAGATCGAAGCCAGTAGCGTGGACGCCAGAATCCGATTCGACCAGCACAGCAAGAACTACCTCAAGATCTATTCCTACATGACGGTCAGCGCGCCTCTGGACAAGTGGCCTGCAGCAAGGCAGCTGACCTTCAGCGAGGACTCCGCGGAATACCAAAGGGCAATGCGCTGCCTGCTGCGCGGATCGGACAAAACCCTGCGCCAGGAATGGCGGCCGCATGATCCGGTGGTGACGGCCGACTCCCGAAGAGTCACCGTGCAGTACGATTCCTTCGCCTGGATCAAGGACTACAGCCCAATCCGGCTCGGCCCCTGGCAGATCTCCAGAGACCATCAAAGAATGTGGTGGATCCACCTCCGTCCGCCAACGTTGCAGAATGCGCACTGGCAGACCGTCAAGGCGGAGATGGGCGGCATCTATTTCAATGACCGCTCTCGGCTGGCATCGTCCTCCGACGAGAACACCCTGGTCTGGAGAAATCAGAGGCCCGACCACGTCACTTTCGAAATCGATCTCCCGTGGCAGCGCTACTGGCAACTGAGCTACGGCCAGTCGATCTGGAGCAAGGTCGGAGTCGCGTTTTGGTGGGTGAGCGCTTCCGTCGTGATCGCACTGGCCGCACGGAGCACCCTACGGAAGCGTTCCACCGCCACGGCCGGACCACCGGACCCGACGGCGCAGGGAGTTGCCGCCGACGGCGCAGGCGACGACAGCCCCGCGGGGGCCATGCTGCAATGGGCCCTGCTCAGCGCGGCATTCGCCCTGATGCTGCTGCTGTTCATCCCCCAGCCGCCGATCAGCGCGCAGTGGCGCGCCTTCGTCTGCGTCGCCGCCGGCCTTGCCCTGGTCCTCATCGCACGGCCCTGGTACAGCGGCGCACCCGTCCCCGCCCTGGATGGCGCGGCCGATGACACCGGCACCGCCTACGGCCATCGACGTCGTCAGAGGCACGCCGTGGTCGGCGTGGCGTCGGCGGTGGCGGCGATCGGTCTGCTGGTGCTCGTGGCGCCGGCGATGTTCGGCCTGCCGGGCACTCTCGTGTCAAAGGCGGAGCCCAGTGTCTCCGGCGATGTCGGCTATGTGCTCATGGGCATGGCGACCGTGTGGTTGTGGCTGGCCGCCATGGCCGCCTGGGCGTGGCGTTTCGCCCGGGAGGGAGCGCTGCTCCCCGCGTCCTGGTCACGGACCTGGAACAACGCTCCCGTGCGCTGTGTCATCGTGGTCTCCGCGCTGCTCGCCGCAGTCGCCGGAGGCCTGGTCGGCTGCTTCTGGTGGGTGAACGACAACCAATGGGGAAGGGCCACCTGGCTCACCGACCAGAACGCTGTGCCCCGGGACTACATCAGCAAATCCCGGGCGAATTTCTCGTTCACCGACCTGGCCTGGATTTTCACCTACAGCTGGGTCTTGACGGGTGTCGCACTCCTCGCCCTGTTGCACTTTCGCGTCAGAACGAAAAGGACACAGACGGACCATAAACAGGAGAAGCCGGTCCTCGGCCCGACAGGACCCGACCTGCTGCTAGTCGCGGCGGTGTTCGTCTTCACGGTGGGACTGCGGGGCGCCACCTTCACCGGGACCAACGCCCAGTACGGCGTCTGGCTCATCTTGAACATGGGCTCACTGCTCGCGGTTCTTGCCGCGGGGCGACAGTGGTCGGTACTGAGCCAGATGGGCGGCGCCTTTTGCGCGAAGAAGCTGAGAAGCAGGAAGCGTCGCGCTGAGGTGATGGCGAAAGCCCACGAATACCGCAACATCAACCACCAGTTGCAACTGCTGGACCAGGGACGCGCCGGGGTCGACACACGCGAGCAGTTGGAGGGGCGACTACGGGCACTCCGCCAGTGGTTGGTGGACAAATGCGACGACCGGAATCCACCCGACTATCTTTCCGTCCTGGACGTCGCCCTGGCCTGGGGGCCGAAAGACGACTGGTGGAGCAATGGCGTGCACGCCGCTCGGGTGGCCTTCTGCTTCGGGGTCCCGGCCAGCGGAGCCCTGCTCTATCTGTACGCCAAGGATCCCTGGAACTGGATCCAGCTCTCCTTCGAGCCCACGGCAATCCCGGCACTCGTCGCGAACTTCCTGGCCTACCAGGTGGCGTGGGCCGCCGCCGGGTTCGTCCTGGGCGCGCTCTGGCGCCTGCTCCCCGGCCATCACAGCCCCGCCCGCGCCTGGAGCCTGACCTTCTCCTACGCCGTGCCCGCCTGCCTGTTCCTGCTGCTCAACAAGTTCACCGGCGTGGACTTTCACGACCTGCTCTTCTATTCGGTGCTCATGCTCCTCATCCTGACGCTCACCAGCATCTGGATGGACACCTCGACCTTCAGCGCGGAACGGCTGTACTGGCCCCGTCGTTTCGCGCTGCTGTTGTCGATCTACCAGCTTCGGGGACTCTCGACACAGGTCGCCTGGATTCTCGTCCAGATCGGGGCGGCCGCAGTCATCTGGCAGAAGCTGGCGAGCCGCTAGCCGGGCGCGTCCGGGACCCGCGTCCGGGACCGCCGACGGCTGCGGCGGTCCCCCTGACCGGTCCGGCTAGGCGTAGGCAGCGATGTCCTTGACCACCGCGAACCCCAGGCCGTACGCGCTCATGCCCCGCCCGTACGCCCCCAGGTGCACGCCTGCCTCCGTCGTCCCGGCCAGTACCCAGCCGAACTCCGACTCCCGGTAGTAGAACGAGGCCGCCGTCCCGTCCACCGGCAGGGAGAGCTTGGACCACTCCGGGCCCTCCAGATCGTCGGCCAGGGCCCACGCGGTCTCCGTCTGCTGGTCCAGCCAGTCGTCCCGCAGGGTGTGGTCCATCTGCCCGGGCCAGGTGAACGACAGCAGCCCCACCCCGGCCAGCCACGCGGCCGAGGAGACCGAGGTGGCCTCCAGCAGCCCC
Source organism: Streptomyces sp. NPDC007205 (assembly GCF_040634095.1). NCBI lineage: Bacteria > Bacillati > Actinomycetota > Actinomycetes > Kitasatosporales > Streptomycetaceae > Streptomyces > Streptomyces sp. NPDC007205. Next base: position 88,964 of record NZ_JBEYEW010000007.1, on the reverse strand, counting down.
GTACCGTCGGCGCTCCTCCGGGGAGGGTGCGCGGCGACGGTGACGACCACCGCGAACTTCTCGCGCGGCTCACCGGCGGAACCGGCATCCGCCCGCACGGAGGGCTCGTCACCGTGTCCGATCGAACCGTGCTCGACGGCACCGTCCGCCGCCGTACCGACCTCCATCAGCCAGCGCGGCCCGGTGAACGCCTCGTCGAGGCCGTACCACGGGAAGGGCGCCAGCAGGTAACCGTCGACCGTACGCCGGCCGGAGGGGGCCTGCTGCGCACCCTCCGCGGCCGGCGCCTTCGCGCCCACCCGACTCGTCGTCTCCATCTGCCCGGACGCCTCCTCGCTCTCGTCGGACCGGGGCGGCCCGCCCCCCTTCGGGCGTACTCCTCCGGTCCGCACAACAACTCGGCAGCATATCCACACCGGTGAGAGCCGCAGGGCAGGCACTGGAGGCACGGGTCGCACGAACGCCCTGTTCGGGACGTGTGCGACGGGTACGTGCTATGAAACGCGTCACGTGCGCGGCATGCGCCCGCGTGCGCGTGTCGACGTGGCGGCGGCTCGGCGGCCCGCGGCTACGTGGCGTCCGCGTCGAAGGGCGGCCGCTCGTCCTTGGCGGGCTCCTCGGGCTTCTTGGTCATGTCGATGCGCCCACCGGACGACGAAGGCGCCGAAGGAGAAGACGGAGAGGAAGCGACGGAAGAATCGGTGTCCCGGCCGTTGACGGCGTCCGTGACCTCGGCCATCTCCTTCTTCAGGTCGAATCCGTTGCGGATCTCCTTCAGCCCCAGCTCGTCGTTGTCCAGCTGCTTGCGGATGAACGTCTTGGGGTTGAGGTCCTCGAACTCGAAGTCCTTGAACTCCGGACCCAGTTCGCTGCGGATGTCCTGCTTGGCGCTCTCCGAGAACTCGCGGATCTTCCGGATCGTCCGCGTCACGTCCTGGATGACCTTCGGGAGCTTGTCCGGACCGAAGACGAGCACGGCGAGCACAATGATCGTCACCAGCTCCAGTGGCCCTATGTCATTGAACACCTGACGCTCCTTGCGATGTCCTCGGTCGCTCAACGGTACCCGGCGTTCCTGGCGGACCGGTACCGTCCCGAGGTGAGACTTCCGTCAGTTCTGCTCCAGGGGTGTCAGTTCTGTGCCGCGGCGCCCAGCTGGAGCGGAACCTCCCGGTCGGTGCCGGCGCGCCGTACCGTCAGCCGCAGCCGGTCACCGGGCCGGTGGGCGCGGATCTTGACGATCAGCTCCTCGGCCGTGTGCACACGCTCTCCGTCGACCTCGGTGATGACGTCACCCGGCTTCAGACCGGCCCGGTCACCGGGGCCGCCCCGGGTCACGGCGGGGCCGCCGCCCGCGCTCTTGCTGTCGATACGGGCGCCGTCGCCGGTGTACGCCATGTCGAGCGTGACGCCGATCACGGGGTGGGTCGCGTGGCCGTCGTTGATCAGTTCCTCGGCGACGCGCTTGGCCTGGTTCACGGGGATGGCGAAGCCGAGACCGATGGAGCCGGCCTGGCCGCTGTCCGAGTCGGAGCCGCTGTCGGCGGACCGGATCGCGGAGTTGATGCCGATCACCTGGGCCCGGGAGTCGAGGAGCGGGCCGCCGGAGTTGCCCGGGTTGATGGGCGCGTCGGTCTGCAACGCGTCGACGTAGCTGACGTCGCTCCCGTCGCCCTGCTCCCCGCCCGCCGTGATGGGCCGCTCCTTGGCGCTGATGATGCCGGAGGTGACGGTGTTGGCGAGGTCGAAGGGGGCGCCGATGGCGACGACGGGGTCACCGACCCGGACGTCGTCGGAGTTGCCGAGGGGCAGCGGGGTGAGCCCGTGCACACCGTGGACCTGGACGACCGCGAGGTCGTAACCGCTGTCCCGGCCGACCACCTTGGCCTTGACGGTGTCGCCGCTGCTGAAGGACACGGTTATCGCGCCCCCCGATGCGGCGGGCGCGACGACGTGGTTGTTGGTGAGGATGTGGCCCTGGGTGTCGAGTACGAAGCCGGTGCCGGTGTCCGCCTGGTCGGTCCCGGTGACGTGCAGCGTGACGACACTGGGCAGCGCCAGGGCGGCTATCGCGGCGACGCTGCCCGGTGGCCGCCCGGCGGGCACGCTTCCGGTCTGCGGCTGACGCCCGTCAGCGCCGAGGCCCTGGCGTTCGACATACGCGCCGGCGACCCCGCCGATGCCGGCGGAGACGACGGCGACCACGAGGGTCCACACGAGCGCGAAGCGCTTCGCCCGCCGTTTGCGCTGCCCGACCGTCAGCACCCCGGCACCGGTCTGGTGCAGCCCACCGTGCACAAGCCCCTGCTCCGCAGGCGAACCGACGGCCCACGGGTCATAACGCCGAGCCCCGTCCTCCAAGGGGGCGGGCACGCCGGCGGACGGGGCGCCGGCTACGGCGGTGTGCGGCGCGGGTGCGACCCCGGCGGCCGGAGCGTGCGACCCCGGTACCGGCGTCGGTGCGGGCGCGGGAGCCCCCGGCGCGGGATTCGGCGGCCCCGGTGTGGGTGCCGATGCCAGGGGTGCCGGCGTCGGTGGAGCCGTCGGTGCGGGTGCGGGCGTCGCCTGGGCCGAGGTGGTCGCCGGGTGCTGTACGGGCGGTGCGGGCGCCCAGGGGCCGGGCTCGCCGTATGGCGGGGTGCTGTAGGGGTCGGGGTCGTGCAACGGTTTCGGCCGCTCGGTGGGGGCCGCCCAGGGAGGCCCCCCTTGTTCGAGTGACTCACCTGCCGCCGGGCTCGCGTCCGCCTCGGCGCCGCCCGCCGGGCCCGGTGCCGGCTCGGCCAGTTCGAAGTCGCCGTCGGCCACGGCCTGGGGCTCGTCCGCCCCGGCCCTGTCCGAGTCCGCGTTCGCCTCCTCGGCGTCCACCGGTCCGGCCGGACGCGCCAGGGCAAAGTCGCCCGACGCGACGTCAGCCGCCCCGGAACTCGCCGAACCTGGATCCGGCTGTTCGGGAACCGCCGGCTCGACCTCGACCGGGCCGTTGCCGCCCGGCGTTCCGTCCCCCTCCGTGGTCTCGCGTGCCACGCCCGCCGCTCCCTCCGGTCCGGCCTCCGGCGAGACACCGTTCCCCTCGTTCATGCTCTCCCCACGGCTGGCCGTGACCAGCGCTTCGGCGGCGGCCACGGAACGTCGACTACGCCCCCGGGTCATCGCCGCGGGAACGGCCCTCACCGGATTCAACCAGGTTCACGGGGCGTGGCGCAGCGGCCGGTCAGGGGGCCGGGCGGGATGTGGAGGGGGAGGGCGACGGAGCGGACGGGGTGTCGGGGACGGGGGCGGGCAGCAGGCCGGAGGCGGACACTCCGGGGACCGTGGACCAGGCGGCGAGCGGGTAGACCACGGTGTCGTCGAGCGGACGTATCAGCGGGGAGACGGCGGCCGCACCCGCCGTCACCGGAGCGGTCAGGCCGCGTATGGCGTCGCCCTGGGCCTGGCCGGTGCCGGGGAACGGCAGTCCGGGCACCAGCGGCGCGGACATCGAGGCCTGGGCCACCCCTGTCTGTCCGAGCTGTGCGCCGCCCTGGGCGAGCAGCGGCCCCGCCACGCGACGGCGCCGGCTGTCGGCCGTGGCGGCGCCCGTGCCGGCGGCCGAGCGCGCCGGGAGCACGTTGCTGCCGGTGCCGGATCCGCCGCGGGCGTCCGCGGTGGCGTCCCCGGGGATGGCGGTGGTCACGCCGCCGAGGGCGACCGCGGCCAGCGAGACCGCGCCGGCGGCGGCGAACGCGAACCGCAGTCCGCGCGAGGCGGAGCGGCCGTCGTCCGGGCGGCCGACGGGGTGGATGCGGAAGCCGCGCTCCCCGGGTGCCGGGACGGCGTGATCGGAGCCGACGGGGGCGGGGCCGTGCGGGCGGGCGGGGGCGTATCCGAAAGCGAAGCGCTCGCCGCGCCTCACTCCGAAGACGCCGAAGGCTCCGAAGACGCCGGGGGTTCCGGCGGATCCGTCCGTGTCGTCGTCGGGGCCGTCTCCGAAGAGTCCGCCCCCGTGCGGCGACATGCCGTCGCCGCCCAGGTCACCTTCCCCGGAGAGGCCCTGGAGGCGGGCCAGGAGGCTCGCCGAGGGCGGCGGCGGGGCCGCCTCCGCGAACACGTTCTTCAGTGCGCGCTGGGCGTCCGCCTCCGCCTTGCACCGGGCACAGGTGGCCAGGTGGGCGAGGACCCGCTCACGCGTCTCATGACCGAGCTCTCCGTCCACCAGGGCGGAGAGCCGGTCTCCCAGGTGCTGTTCTGCGAGGTGTGCCTCGACAGGTTTCGGCCATGATCCACTCACGCGGTCGCGCCCCCTCCCCCCAGAGCGGGGACACGGGCCAGGAAGGTCCGCCGCTCGGCGGCGCGGGCCTCCGGGGAACGGTGCGCGAGGGCCTTGCGGAGCTGGGAGCGGCCCCGGTGGATACGGGAGCGGACGGTGCCGAGCTTCACGCCGAGGGTCGCGGCGATCTCCTCGTACGACAGTCCCTCGATGTCGCACAGGACGACGGCGGCGCGGAACTCGGGCGCGAGGGTGTCCAGGGCCTGCTGGACGTCGGCGTCGAAGTGCGCGTCGTTGAAGAGCTGCTGCGGGGTGGGCTCGCGGCTGGCCAGGCGCTCGGCCGCGTCCTCGCCGAGGGCGTCGAAGCGGATGCGCTGCTTGCGCCGGACCATGTCCAGGAAGAGGTTGGTGGTGATGCGGTGCAGCCAGCCCTCGAAGGTGCCCGGCGAGTACGTCGACAGGGAGCGGAAGACACGGACGAAGACCTCCTGGGTGAGGTCCTCGGCGTCGTGCTGATTGCCCGTCAGGCGGTAGGCCAGCCGGTAGACCCGGCCGCTGTGGGTGCTGACGATCTCCTCCCACGTGGGCGGAGTCCACGCCTGCCCGTCCGCGTCGGTGGAGAAGGTCGCGGTCTGGGTCTCGCCTGCGGCGAGACGGGCGTGGTGGTCAGCAGCGGTGTCGGTCACGGATTTCGGCCTGCCCGCCGACCCGAGGAAGCGCCGCAGCACTCCGCCCCGATCCCCGGGCGCAGCCGCACCTCCCCTGTCGGCTCTGGTGGTGTCCAGTGGAGCCCCTACCATAGCCACCTCGCCCGTTAGCTCCGGATAAGCGGTTTTACGAGAATTTGATACTCGCTGATACGGCTCGTGCGGCTGCGTCAGGAGTTGCTCGGTGTCCTGATCCACCTCTTCGCCCCCGTCGCGTCGCCGGCCACCGTCTCATCCCTATAAACGCCCGGTCCCATCTGCGGGTTCCCGACACCAACGGATACAGTCACGCCCAGGCAACCATGGGGACGGGAGAGGGTCATTACCGGCAACCGGCAGACGAGCTGGGCGTTCGCCGACGCCTTTGTCGCCGAGGACGAAGCGCTGCGGTGGGCCCGTGACCGGGCCCGCGAGGCAGGGCTGCGCTCGGTGTCGCCCGGCACGGGCGCCGCGCTGTGTCTGCTCGCCGCCTCCGTGGACGCGAAGGCGGTCGCGGAGATCGGAACCGGCTGCGGGGTGTCGGGAATCCATCTGCTGCACGGCATGCGCCCGGACGGGGTGCTCACCACGGTCGACCCGGAGCCGGAGCACCAGCAGTTCGCCCGGCAGGCCTTCCGCGGCTGCGGTTTCGCCAGCAACCGGGCCCGCTTCATCCCCGGCCGCGCCCTGGACGTACTCCCCCGTCTCGCCGATGCCGGCTACGACCTCGTCTTCTGCGACGGGGACCGGCTGGAGTACCTGGACTATCTCGCTGAATCGTTGCGCCTGCTCCGGCCCGGCGGTCTGGTGGTCTTCGAGGGCGTCTTCGCCAACGGCCGTACGGTCGACTCGGGACCGCAGCCGACGGAGGTGCTCAAGCTGCGCGAACTGCTGCGCACGGTGCGCGAGAGCCAGGAGCTGGTGCCGTCGCTGCTGCCGGTGGGCGACGGTCTGCTGTGCGCGGTCAAGCGCTGAGCGGCCCGCCGCGGGGGCCGAAAGACGCAACTGCCCCGGCACCGCTTACGGTGCCGGGGCAGCCGGAAGGACACTGTCGCTGGGGCGTCAGACGACGACCTTCTTGAGGGCGTCGCCGAGCGCCTCGGCCTCGTCAGGGGTCAGCTCGACGACGAGTCGACCGCCGCCTTCGAGCGGAACGCGCATGACGATGCCCCGCCCCTCCTTGGTCACCTCGAGCGGGCCATCACCCGTCCGCGGCTTCATGGCCGCCATGCTCGTTCCCCTTCCTGAAACCAGCTCATCGTCTGCCGAGAGCCCTCGGAGGGCATCCGCGGTTCCGGAACGGACACGCGACACCGGCATCGAACACATTGCTTCCCAGCCATTATCCCGCATCGCAGGACCCGATGACCAACATCAGTCGGCATCGCTTGGGCAACGCGCGCGAGCAAAACCACTCAATTCGGGGATGTGGCTGCGATACTGCACCGCTGCACGAAGATCCGCGGAGCGGCTCCGCTCCGGTTTTCTTTGACGCAGGTCACACGTCCGGTCCGGCCCCCGCACGGCGATCTCCGCCATGCTGTCCTTCATACAGGGACGTACTGAGCGGTACGTCATCCGCGACACCGGAGGGGATGCGCCATGGCCGACACCGTGCTCTACGAGGTGAACGACGGACTCGCGACGATCACGCTGAACCGCCCCGAGGCGATGAACGCGCTGAACATCCGGGCCAAGGTCGCCCTCCGGGAGGCGGCGGAATCCGCGGCCGGGGACACGGCCGTACGGGCGATCCTGCTGACCGCCGCCGGGGACCGGGCGTTCTGTGTCGGCCAGGACCTCAAGGAGCACATCGGGCTGCTCGCGTCGGACCGCAAGACCGGGTCCGGGCAGACGATGAGCACGGTCAAGGAGCACTACAACCCGATCGTGCGGGCCCTCGCCGGCGCGGCCAAGCCGGTGGTCGCCGCGGTCAACGGCGTCGCGGCCGGAGCCGGTTTCGGCTTCGCGCTCGCCGCGGACTACCGCGTCGTGGCCGACACGGCGTCCTTCAACACCTCGTTCGCCGGCGTGGCCCTGACCGCCGACTCCGGGATCTCCTGGACCCTGCCCCGGGTGATCGGCCCGAGCCGCGCCGCCGACCTGCTGCTCTTCCCGCGCAGCATCAGCGCCCAGGACGCGCTGGAGCTGGGCATCGCCAACCGGGTCGTCCCCGCCGCCGGGCTGCGCGCCGAGGCCGAGAAGACGGCGCGGGCGCTGGCCGAGGGACCGACGGTGGCGTACGCGGCGATCAAGGAGGCGGTGGCCTACGGCCTCACGCACTCCCTCGCCGAGACCCTGGAGAAGGAGGACGAGCTGCAGACCCGCGCAGGCCAGTCCGAGGACCACGCGATCGCCGTGCAGGCATTCGTGAACAAGGAGAAGCCGAAGTACCGGGGCCGCTGACGCGGAGTCGGGGCGGCGCGGGGCCCTGGCCGGGGAGACGAGACGGCGGGCGGCCGTGATCAGGGGCCGGCCGAGGACGACCGCTCCCCCGTCCGCCGCCCAGACGCGTACGTCGTCCCGGCGCCTGCGGGCGCTGTGGACGCGCGGGTGGTCCGGGTCGGTGAGCTCGCGCGGTGCGCGGTGAACGCGATCACCCCGCGTCGCGACGGCTCGGCTGGGCACCACGCTGACACCGCCGTCGGACGCCGGTAAGTGCCCGTGGGCCGCCGCGTCCGGGATGTCGGCCAGGGGCCCGGACATGCCGGTCAGGCTCCCGCGCCTCTCGCCACGCATGCCTCCAGATGATCATTGACGAGGCCGCACGCCTGCATCAGCGCGTACGCGGTGGTCGGACCGACGAATCTGAGGCCCCGCTTCTTCAGGGCCTTGGACAGAGCCGTCGACTCCGGGGTCACGGCCGGGACGTCGGCCAGGGTCTTCGGGGCCGGGCGGGCGGCCGGGTCGGGGGCGTGCGACCAGATCAGCTCGTCCAGCTCGCCCTCGGCCCAGTCGGCGAGCACGCGCGCGTTGGCGAGCGTGGCGTCGATCTTGGCACGGTTGCGGATGATGCCGGGGTCGGCGAGCAGCCGCTCGCGGTCCTCGTCCGTGAACGCGGCGACCTTCTCGATACGGAAGCCGGCGAAGGCCGCGCGGAAACCCTCGCGGCGGCGCAGGATCGTGATCCAGGACAGGCCCGACTGGAAGGCCTCCAGGCTGACCCGCTCGAAGAGGGCCTCGTCGCCGCGGACCGGGCGGCCCCACTCCTCGTCGTGGTACGACACGTAGTCCTCGGTGGACAGGGCCCAGGGGCAGCGCAGGGCACCGTCGGGTCCGGCGAGGGCGGCGCCGGCGGTCATCGCTGGTCCTCCGGATGACCGCCCTTGTCCGGGCGGGCGGGTGCGGCGGCGGCTCTCGCGCCGGCCAGCGCGGACTCCAGGTCGGCGATACGGGCGTCCCGCTCGGCGAGTTCGGCGGCGAGCCGGCCGAGGGCGTCGTCGACGTCCGCCATGCGGTAGCCGCGCGGGGTGACGGGGAAGCGCAGGCTCTCCACGTCCGCGCGCTCCACCGGGCGGTCCGCGGGCAGCGGGTCCTGCAGCCGCTCCGGCGCCGCCTCGGGCAGCGGGCCGCTCCCGCCGCCGCCCACCACGGCGAGTGTCACCGCGGCGACCACGACGGCCAGCGCGACGACCAGGAACAAGAACATCACCATCGCCAGGGGTCCCCACGCTCTCTGCCGGACGTTGCTCCGGACGCTGCATCTCTCAGGGTCCGATCGTGCCATGCGAGTCTGACAGTTAGGGTCACAGGCGGCCGTACTGCGGAACGTACTAGGAGGGGTCACAGCGGATGCTCAGGCTGGGCAGGCGGGAATTCGGGCCCCACGAGCCAGTGATCATGGCGATCGTGAACCGGACTCCGGACTCCTTCTACGACCAGGGGGCCACGTTCCGGGACGAGCCGGCCCTCGCGCGCGTGGAGCAGGCGGTGGCCGAGGGTGCCGCGATCGTCGACATCGGCGGGGTGAAGGCGGGGCCGGGCGAGGAGGTCACGGCCGAGGAGGAGGCGCGGCGCACGGTCGGCTTCGTGGCGGAGGTGCGGCGCCGCTTCCCGGACGTGATCATCAGCGTGGACACCTGGCGGGCCGAGGTCGGCGAGGCGGTGTGCGCGGCGGGAGCGGATCTGCTGAACGACGCGTGGGGCGGCGTGGACCCCGGGCTCGCGGAGGTCGCCGCGCGGTACGGGGTGGGGCTGGTGTGCACGCATGCGGGGGGTGTGCAGCCGCGTACGCGTCCGCATCGTGTGGCGTACGACGACGTGATGGCCGACATCCTGGACGTGACGGTGGGGCTGGCCGAGCGGGCGGTGTCGCTCGGGGTGCCCCGTGAGTCGGTGCTGATCGATCCCGGGCACGACTTCGGGAAGAACACGCGGCACAGTCTGGAAGCGACGCGGCGGCTGGACGAGATGGTCGCCACGGGGTGGCCGGTGCTGGTGTCGCTGTCGAACAAGGACTTCGTCGGTGAGACCTTGGACCGGCCGCTGAAGGAGCGGCTGATCGGTACGTTGGCGACGACTGCGGTGTCGGCGTGGCTCGGGGCGCAGGTGTACCGGGTGCACGAGGTGGCCGAGACCCGGCAGGTGCTGGAGATGGTGGCCGCCATTTCCGGGCACCGGGCTCCCGCGGTGGCTCGCCGGGGTCTGGCCTGAGCCCCCGGGGGCCGGCCGTGGCACCGGCGCCAGGGGGCCTCAGCCGAAGCCCAGGGCCTTGGTCAGCGGGCCGCCTCCTTCGACACCAGGGCCACCGCCTCGTCGACGTCGTCCGTGACGTGGAAGAGGAGGAGGTCCTTCTCGGCCGCCTTGCCCTCGGCCACCAGGGTGGTCCTCAGCCAGGACACCAGGCCGCCCCAGTACTCGCTGCCGAAGAGGACGATCGGGAAGCGGGTGACCTTCTGGGTCTGGACCAGGGTGAGCGCCTCGAAGAATTCGTCGAGCGTGCCGAGGCCGCCGGGCAGCACCACGAACCCTTGGGCATACTTCACAAACATCATTTTTCGCACAAAAAAGTAGCGGAAGTTGAGGCCGATGTCGACGTAGGGGTTCAGCCCCTGCTCAAAGGGCAGTTCGATGCCGAGGCCGACCGAGACGCCGCCCGCCTCGCACGCGCCCTTGTTGGCCGCCTCCATCGCGCCCGGGCCGCCGCCCGTGATCACCGCCCAGCCGGCTTCCACCAGGCCCCGGCCGAGCCGCACCCCCGCGTCGTACTCCGGCGAGTCCACCGGCGTACGGGCCGAGCCGAACACACTGATGGCGGGCGGGAGTTCCGCCAGCGTGCCGAAGCCCTCGATGAACTCCGACTGGATCCGCAGGACCCGCCAGGGGTCCGTGTGGACCCAGTCCGTGGGGGCACGCTCGTCCAGCAGCCGCTGGTCGGTCGTGCTGGGCATCACCTGGCCGCGACGCCGGAGGACCGGTCCGAGCCGCTGCTCGTCCGGCGGCTGCTTCTTCCCCTCGGGGTTGCCGGTAGCCATGTGCACTCCCTCTGCTTGCCGGTAGTTCGATCTCAGACTAGATCCAGGTGGGTTACGGACGGGGGACGTGAGCATGTCCGGCACGCAGCGCCGGGCGGTGGGGCCTTACGCGGTGAGCCAGTGCCGCAGGCGTTCCTCACCCGCCAGGACCTTCGCCGTCTCCACCCGCTCGTCGCGCTTGTGGGCCAAGTGCGGGTTGCCGGGGCCGTAGTTGACCGCGGGCACGCCCAGCGCGGAGAAACGGGAGACGTCCGTCCAGCCGTACTTGGGCTTCGGGGTGCCGCCGACCGCCTCGATGAAGGCAGCGGCGGCCGGGTGGGAGAGGCCGGGCAGCGCACCGGGGCTGTGGTCGTCGACCGTGAACCCGGTCACCCCGCAGTCCGCGAACACCTCGCGGACGTGCGCGATCGCCTCCTCCTCGGTGCGGTCGGGGGCGTAGCGGAAGTTGACCGTCACCACGCACTCGTCGGGGATGACGTTGCCGGCGACCCCGCCGCTGATGCCGACCGCGTTCAGGCCTTCGCGGTACTCCAGGCCGTCGATCAGCGGCCGGCGGGGCTCGTAGGACGCCAGGCGGGCCAGGATGGGCGCCGCCGCGTGGATGGCGTTGGAGCCCATCCAGCCGCGCGCCGAGTGGGCCCGCTCGCCCTCCGTCCTCAGGAGCACGCGCAGGGTGCCCTGGCAGCCGCCCTCGACCTCGCCGTCGGAGGGCTCCAGCAGGACCGCGAAGTCGCCCCGCAGCCACTCGGGGTGGGCCTCGGCGACGTGCCTGAGGCCGTTGAGGTCGGCGGCGACCTCCTCGTTGTCGTAGAAGACGAAGGTGAGGTCGCGGTTGGGGGCGGGGACCGTGGCCGCGATGCGCAGCTGCACCGCGACGCCCGCCTTCATGTCGCAGGTGCCACAGCCCCACAGCACGCCGTCCTCGTCCAGGCGCGAGGGCACGTTGTCCGCGATCGGGACCGTGTCGATGTGGCCGGCCAGGATCACACGCTCGGCGCGGCCGAGGTTCGTGCGGGCGATCACGTTGTTGCCGTAGCGGTCGACCGTGAGGTGCGGCAGGGCGCGCAGGGCGGTCTCGATCGCGTCCGCGAGCGGCTTCTCGGTGCCGCTCTCGGAGGGGAAGTCCACCAGCTGCGCGGTGAGCGCGGCGGCATCCAGCGTGAGGTCAAGCGAGGTGTCGGCCATGGCGTCGACCCTAGCGCGCCCGGTCGCGGGGGCCGGGAGTAAGCGCTGTCCGGTAACCCCAGGTGAGGGCCCGACGGCCCTCCAGTACCTTGTACGCGTGCCAGAGCCGTCCCCCACCCGTCCCAAACGCCGCGGTCGCCTCTTCCGTTTCGCGGCGGCCCTGTTGGTCCTGTGCGGTGTTGCCGCGTACCTCGTGGTGCAGTACGTCACCGGAGGCGGCGGCGCCCGCGGCTGCAAGGTGGTCTCCGCCGACGGCGACGGGACCTCGTACGAGTTCACGCCGGAGCAGGCCGTGAACGCGGCGACGATCGCCGCCGTGGGCACCGGGCGCGGGATGCCCGAGCGGGGCGTGACGATCGCGCTGGCGACCGCCCTGCAGGAGTCGGGTCTGCGCAACATCGAGCACGGCGACCGGGACTCGCTCGGCCTGTTCCAGCAGCGGCCCTCGCAGGGCTGGGGCACCGAGCAGCAGATCATGGACCCGGCGTACGCGGCGGGCATCTTCTACGCGCATCTGGCCAAGGTGCCGGACTACACCGCGCTGCCGCTGACCCGGGCGGCCCAGGAGGTGCAGCACAGCGGCTATCCGGAGGCGTACGCCAAGCACGAGCCGGACGCGAAGCTGCTGGCGGCTGCGCTGACCGGCCGCGCGGCGGCCACGCTGACCTGTGACGGGCGCCCGGAGCCCACGGCCTCGGCGACGGGCCCGGACGCGGTACGAGCCGCGCTGGTACGCGACTTCGGGCGGGACGCGCTGCAGGAGACCGGGGCGCAGGTGGGCGGTACGCCCGTGCCGTCGCCCTCTCCCTCACCGAGCGTGACCGCGACCGCGCACGGGCGGACGGTGACCGTTCCGGTGCCGCAGGGCACGGAGACGGACGCGAGCGGGCGCACCGGGCGCGAGCGGGGCTGGCAGCTGGCGCAGTGGGCGGTGGCGAACTCCTCGGCTCTGCACATCCAGCGCGTGTCGTACGCGGGGCGGGAGTGGACCGCCGGGAACGGCGGCGACCCGTGGAAGGCGGCCGCCACGGGCGGGGGCGGCGGTGCGGACAAGCCCGTGGGGGCCGTCAGCATCGTGACCGGACAGTAGTACGAGTGATCGCTCCGACGGGTTGTACGGCGCCGGTTCGGCGCGCGTCCCGGCGGGAACGCCGCCGTATCCGGGATCCCTTGGAAATCAAAGGCTGTAAGGATTCTGCGGGTTTTCGGGCGGACGCTCTTTGCCCGTTTTTATCCACACCTGATAATGCGATGCGTTATCCATTCTTTACCTGGGGCGTCCGCAACCTTCGCGGGCTTCGAGCGGTAGTCACGGCGTCCGAGCCGGACACGAGCCCGGACCACACACCGTTCTCTCCCGTCGAATGGAGCATCATGTCCCTCCCTCTGACCCGCCGGATCGCCCGTGCCGCGCTGCTCGTAGCAGCGGGAGCGGCTGCCGGGGTCGGTGCGGCCGGCTCCGCCGGTGCGGCCACGAACCAGCCGGTGGCGACCCCGAACCTGAGCGGCGTGGCCACCCCGGACACGGCGAACGTCGGCAACACCGTCGAGGGTGCCGCGCAGAACGCCACGACTCTCGCGGCCACCACGGGCGGCACCGCGGTCGGCAAGACCGTGCCGGGCGCGGCCAAGACCGGCACCCGCGCCGTGAACAAGACGGCGCCGGTGGCGCGTAAGGCGGCTGGGGAAGTGGCCGGGGCGGCCGGAAGCGTCGTCGGGGACACGGCGTCCTCCACGGCGAAGAGCGGGCTGCCGCAGCTGCCGGTGCAGGGTGGTGCGCTGCCGCTCGGCTAGCGCCTGGCTTTGACCGGTGACGGGGCCCAGGGTGTTTCCTGGGCCCCGTTGCCTTTGGTCCTACGTCGGCAGGGGCCGGGCTGGGTCGAGACGCTGCCCGGTGCCGCAGGCCGTGCCCACCCGTTCCGCCCCGCGGAACGACTGCCCACGGCAGGAGCAGGACTCCGCCCCGGGCGGTTACAGACGGTCCACCGCTGCCTGGACGCGTTCGTCCGTTGCCGTCAGGGCCACGCGGACGAAGTTCTCGCCCGCTTCGCCGTAGAAGTCGCCCGGTGCGACCAGGATGCCGCGGTCGGCCAGGTGGGCGACCGTGGTCCAGCAGGGCTCGTCCCTGGTGGCCCAGAGGTACAGGCTCGCCTCGCTGTGTTCGATGCGGAAGCCGTGGCCGAGCAGGGCGGCTCGCAGGGCCTCGCGGCGGGCGGCGTAGCGCTCGCGCTGTTCGTGGACGTGGCTGTCGTCGGACAGGGCCGCGACCACCGCCGCCTGGGTCGGCGCGGAGGTCATCATGCCGCCGTGCTTGCGGATCTCCAGCAGCGGGCCGAGGACGGCCGGGTCGCCGGCGATGAAGGCCGCGCGGTAGCCCGCCAGGTTGGAGCGCTTGGAGAGGGAGTGGACGGCGACGATGCCGTCGCAGGAGCCGCCGTTGACGTCCGGGTGCAGGACCGAGACCGGGTCGGCCTCCCAGCCCAGCTCCAGGTAGCACTCGTCGGAGACCAGCAGGACGCCGTGGGCGCGGGCCCAGGCGACGATCTCGGTCAGCTCCCGCTGGGGGATGACCTTGCCGGTGGGGTTGGACGGGGAGTTCAGCCAGAGGAGCTTCAGGCCCCTGGGGTCCAGCTCGCGCGGGTCGTCGTAGGCCTCGTAGCCGGCGCGGGCGAGGCGGGCGCCGACCTCGTAGGTGGGGTAGGCCAGGCGCGGGTAGGCCACCTTGTCGCCGGGGCCGAGGCCCAGCTGGGTCGGCAGCCAGGCGACCAGTTCCTTGGAGCCGACGACCGGCAGGACATGGCGGTGGGTGACCTCGCGGGCGCCCAGGCGGCGCTCCAGCCAGCCGGTGATCGCGTCGCGCAGGGCGGGGGTGCCCCAGACCGTCGGATAGCCCGGTGAGTCGGCCGCGTCGATCAGGGCCTTCTGGATCAGGTCGGGCACCGGGTCGACCGGGGTGCCGACCGAGAGGTCGACGATCCCGCCGGGGTGGGCGGCGGCCGTCTTCTTGTACGGCTCCAGCTTGTCCCAGGGGAAGGCGGGGAGCCGGTCGGAGACTGCGGACACGGGAATCAGGCTCACTTTCGTACGGTGCGGCAAACGCCTCGGTCCCGTACGGCGGTGATCAGGCCGACGGGGGCTGATCGGGCCGTACGGGACCGAGGCGGCTCGCTTTGCGGGCGGCCGCTAGGCGCTCGGAACGGTCACTCGCCCTGCGGCGGCAGCGCGGCGACGAAGGGGTGGTCCCGCTCGATCAGCCCGAGCTTGCTGGCGCCGCCGGGAGAGCCGAGCTCGTCGAAGAACTCGACGTTCGCCTTGTAGTAGTCCTTCCACTCCTCCGGGACGTCGTCCTCGTAGAAGATCGCCTCGACCGGGCAGACCGGCTCACAGGCACCACAGTCGACACATTCGTCCGGATGGATGTACAAGGACCGGGAGCCCTCGTAAATGCAGTCGACCGGGCACTCCTCGATGCACGCCTTGTCCTTCACGTCTACACAAGGCTGCGCGATGACGTAGGTCACGCTGTCGTTCCTCCTCGATAGGGCGCTGGCGGGCCTCCTCAGGCTCCGCCGCCTGGCGCGCGGGAGCGCGGCGTCGTCGATGCCCGCCCCTAGTATCTCCGTTCCGGAGCATGATCCGAACAGGAGGGGTGAACTGACCAGTGGAATTCTCGGCGGCAGGACGGCTGGAAGTCCGAATCACCCCATCTGACGTGGGAAAACGAGTCTCCGTACGGCGCTTGAGCGAACCTGGGGCGACGCGGGAGAAGTTCACCGACACGGTGGGTGTTCTCACATCATGGGACGGTGGCGTGCTCATGATCACACGACGGGACGGGCGGAGTGTCCGGATCGCCGAGTCCGCCCTGGTCGCGGGCAAGGTCGTGCCCGCCCGCCACGCGACCGCCGCCCCTCAGGGAGGCGCTTCGCGCCACGGGACGACTGCTCCGGCGCGCCGCCGGGGGCCCGCCGCCTCGTACGGGGAACTCGCGCCCGTCGTCTCGCGCGGGTGGCCGCCGCTGGAGGCCGAGCGGCTCGGGGAGTGGGAGCTGCGGGCGGCAGTCGAGGAGGTGCCGCCCGCAGGACGTCCGGCCGGGGTGGTGGTCGGGCGGCGGGCGGGCTTCACGCGGCGGGCCAACAGTGTGCTGCCGCTCGGTGATCCGGGCGTTCCGCTCGACGCGGCCCTTGCGGCCGTACGACGCTGGTACGACGAGCGCGGCCTGCCCGCCTACATCCAGACGGCCACCGGCGCCGAGGGCACGCAGGAGCTGCTGTGCACGGAGCTGGAGCGGCGCGGCTGGGTGCGGGAGGTGACCGCCGAGGTGTGGACGGGTGCCCTGGCCCGGGTCGCCGACCGGGCCGAGGGCGCCGGTGTGGTGCTGTCCCGGCAGGCGGACGAGGCATGGCTCGCCCGGTACCGGCGCAAGGGGGTGAGCGAGGTGGCCCTGCGGGTGCTGGGAGGAGGTCCGTCGGTGTGGTTCGCGTCCGTGCCGGGTGCGGAGGGTGAGCCCTTGGCCGCGATCGGGCGGTGTGTCGTGGACGGGCGGTGGGCCGGGTTCGCCGCCGTCGAGGTGGATCCCGGCCGGCGCCGGCGGGGACTCGCCACCGAGGTGATGGCCGCGCTGGCCCGGCGGGCACTGGACGAGGGCGCGTCGGCGGCCTGGCTGCAGGTCGAGACGGACAACGAGGGCGCCCGCGCGCTCTACGCCGCGCTGGGCTTCGTACCGCACCACGTGTACCACCACTACCGGGCGCCGGACGAGCAGGACGACACCCGTGGAAGGGCGTGAGCCTGCCATGCGTCCCCCGTATCTGCCGCCGCCGTATCCGCCCCCGCCGGAGCGGTCGGCCGAGTTGCGCCGGAGGTTCGCCGAGGAGGCGCGGTCCGAGCGGCCGGACCTGTCGGCGCTGTGCCTGCTGATCGGCGCCGAGGCGGACGGCTCGCTGGACGAGACCGGCATCGACGCGGCCCAGGCGGAGCTGGACCGGCTCGCGGGCGAGCTGCCGTACCGGCCGGGCGGGCCGCACGCCTGGGCGGAGGCCGTACGACGGCTCCTCGGGGCGCGTTACGAGTTCCACGGGACGCCCGGCGACTACCAGCGGCTGGAGTCCTCCCTGCTGCACGAGGTGCTGCGGCGGCGGCGCGGGCTGCCGATCCTGCTGTCGGTGGTGTGGCTGGAGGTCGCGCGGCGGGCGGGGGCGCCGGTGTACGGGGTCGCGCTGCCGGGGCACTTCGTGGTGGGGTTCGGCGCGGCTCAGGAGCAGGTGCTGGCCGATCCGTTCGACGGCGGGCGGGTGCTGACCGGGACCGACGCGGAGATGCTCGTGGCCGGGGCCACGGGGGCGCCCCTGGACGCCGCCATGCTGGAGCCCGCGCCGCCGCTGGACGTCGTCCAGCGGATCCTGAACAACGTCCGCGCGTGGGCCACGGCCCGGCCCGAGCGGTCGGATGTGGCGCTGTGGGCCGTGGAGCTGGCCCTGCTGGTACCCGCGCATCCGGCACGGCTGCGGTACGAGCGGGGGCAACTGCTGGTGCAGCGGGGTGAGTTCGTGTCCGGTGCGGAAGAGCTGGAGTACTACGCCGACCTGATCGAGGTGGTGGACGAGCCGGCCGCGCAGAAGGTGCGCCAACAGGCCCACACGGCGCGGGCCATGCTCAACTGAGCTGTCAGAGCCAGCCCTTCTCCCGGGCTGTCCGCACGGCTTCCGCCCGGTTGCGTACCGCGAGCTTCTGGATGGCCGTGGAGAGGTAGTTGCGGACCGTGCCCTGGGAGAGGTGGAGGGTCTTGGCCAGCTCGGCGTTGGTGGAGCCGTCGGCCGCCGCGCGGAGCACCTCGCGTTCGCGCTCGGTCAGCGGGTTCGCGCCCTCGGCGAGCGCGGCGGCGGCGAGCGTGGGGTCGATGACCCGCTCGCCGGACAGCACCTTGCGGACGGCCTCGGCGAGCTGGGCCGCCGGGGCGTCCTTGACGAGGAAGGCGTCGGCGCCGGCCTCCATGGCGCTGCGCAGATAGCCGGGTCGGCCGAACGTGGTCAGGACGACCAGTTTGACCCGCGGGAACGCCCGGTGGACCTGGGCGGCCGCCTCGATACCGGTGCAACCGGGCATCTCGATGTCGAGCAGCGCCACGTCCACGCCGTGCGCGCCGACGGCCCCGAGCACCTCGTCGCCGCGCGCGACCTGGGCGACGACCTCGATGTCGTCCTCCAGGCCGAGCAGCGCGGCCAGGGCCTCGCGGACCATCGACTGGTCCTCGGCGAGGAGAACCTTGATCGTGCTCGTCATGCCCCGGATCCTACGTGCCCCGCAAGGACCGCGGGGACGCGGGCGACCAGCCGGAACCCGTGCCTCGTCCGGCCCGCCTCCAGGGTGCCGCCGGCCTTCTCCAGCCGCTCGGTCAGACCCGTCAGACCGTTGCCGGGCCCGTTGTTCGTGCTGCCGGATCCGTTGTCCTCGACGGAGAGTTCGAGCATCGGGCCGTCCAGGGTCTGGCGGCGGGTGAGCTGGACGAGGCACTTGTCGGCGTCACTGTGCCGGACCACGTTGGTGACCGCCTCGCGCAGCGCCCAGGCGAGCACGGACTCGGCCTCCTCGGGGACACCCGTGAGGTCGGGCTCGGCGGGCATCTCGGCGGTGACGCCGGCGGCGGTCAACGCGAGCCGGGTGCCGGCGAGTTCGGCGGCGAGCCGGGGGCGCCGGTAGCCGGTGACGGCCTCGCGGACGTCGACCAGGGCCTGTCGGCTGACCTGTTCGATGTCGGCGACCTGCTGGGCCGCCTTGTCGGGGTGGTCGGGCAGCATCCGGCCGGCCAGCTCGCTCTTCAGCGTGATCAGGGAGAGGGAGTGACCGAGCAGGTCGTGCAGGTCGCGGGCGAGGCGGAGGCGCTCCTCGTTGGCGGCGAGGTGGGCGACGGTGGCCCTCGCCTTGCGCAACTCGACCGTCGTACGGATGAGTTGGCTGACACCGATCATCGCGAACCCGATCAGCGGGACGAGCAGCAGGCTGTCGTCGGCCTTCTCGTCCCAGTGCGCTCCGACGAGGTACATCGCGACGGTCGCCGCGGGAATCGCCCAGAACGCGGCCCGGACCGGCAGCGTGGCCCCGCAGGCGACCGACAGGTAGACGAACAGGCCGAGCCATGCGCCGCCCAGGGTGTACGCCAGCAGGGGGGCGAGCACGCCGAGGACCGCGATCAGTGAGACGGCGACTCGTGGGGCGAAGGTCTGTCCGATGTTCCGGAAGACCAGCGTCAGGTAGGCGGTGACGAAGGCGGCGAGGCCGATCGCGCCGCCCACCGTGCCGGCCGTGGTGTGGCGGCCGGAGGTCAGGTCCTTGACCGGCGAGCTGAGGAAGACCAGCCAGACCCCGATCCACAGCATCTTGACCATCAGCTCGCGCCGGGTGGTCGGGCCCTGGCCGATCCGCACCTGCGTCTCCGGCCCCGCCTCACCGATCTGCTGGTCTTCCGTCATCATGCTCACGCCTTCAGCGTGTCCTTCCGGTACAGCCAGGCCGCGCCGCCCGCGAACAGGACGAAGTACACGGCGAGGATCGCGATGTCCGTCGCACTCGGAGCCTGGCTCTGTTCGATGGCCCGTCCGAGAGCAGCGTACGCGTGCGTGGGCAGCCACTTGGCGATGTCCTGCAGGATCTTCGGGAAGGTGGTGGACGGCATCCACAGGCCGCCGAGGATCGACAGACCGAAGTAGACGATCATCGTGATCGGGCGGACCGCGTCACCGGAGGCGAGGTAGCCGAGGGCGACGCCGAGGGCGGCGAAGACCAGGCTGCCGGCCCAGATGACCCCGGTGAGGGCGAGCCACTGCCAGGCGTCCAGGTGGACGTGCTTGATCACGGCAGCCGCGCCGAACACGACGATGATCGACGGCAGGCTCACCACGGCGGCACTGGCGGTCTTGGCGAGGACATAGCCGCGCCCGGGCAGCGGGGTCAGCCGCAGCTGCCGTACCCAGCCGCTCTCGCGCTCCTTGGCGATGCGCTCGCTGTTGCCCATCAGGACGGCGGTCAGGGCGCCGAAGGAGGCCATGGAGACCATCAGGTAGGTGGCGACGGTCAGGCCGCTGCCGTCGACCTTCTGGTCGGAGCCGGAGCTGCTGGAGAAGATCAGGAACAGGATCGCGGGGTAGAGCACCGAGAAGAACAGGAACTTCTTGTTCCGGAAGGCACGCGCGAGTTCGAGCTTGATCAGGGCAGTCATGACTGCTTGGCCTCCTCGGCCTCCGTGATGGCGACGAAGGCCTGCTCCAGGCCGAGGCCGGCGACTTCGAGGTTGCGGGGGTAGACACCGAGGCCGTACAGGGCGTGGACGGTGGCGTCGGCGTCGGACGACTGGATGCGGACGGTCTGCCCGGATACGTCTATCGAGGTGAGGAAGGGCAGGGCGCGCAGGGCGGCCTCGTCGATCTCGCCCTCCAGGTCGAAGGCGACCCGGCGGGCGCCCGCCTTGGCCTTGATCTCGGCGGCGGTGCCGTCCGCGAGGAGCCGGCCGCGGTGCAGCACCAGGACCCGGTCGGCGATGGCGTCGGCCTCTTCGAGGTAGTGGGTGGCGAAGAGGACGGTACGGCCCTGGTCGGCCTGCTCGCGCATGGTGGCCCAGAAGGCCTGGCGGGCGGAGACGTCCATGCCGGTGGTCGGCTCGTCCAGGATGATCAGGTCGCTGTCGCCGGCGGTGGCGAGGGCGAAGCGGACGCGCTGGGCCTGGCCGCCGGAGAGCTTGTTGACCTTGCGGTCGGCGATCTGCGCGATGCCGGCGCGGGCCATGACGTCCGCGGCCTTGTACGGCTTCGGGTGCAGCGAGCAGCCCAGCTTCACCAGTTCCTCGACGGTGACCTCGTCCATCAGCCCGCCGCTCTGCAGCATGGCCCCGACCCGCCCGGCGACGATCGCCTCGCGCGGGGTGCCGCCGAACAGGCTCACCGTGCCGCTGTCGGGGTGCTTGAGGCCGAGGAGCAGGTCGAGGGTGGTGGACTTGCCGGCCCCGTTCGGGCCGAGGAGGGCGACGGTCTCGCCCGGGTACAGCCGGAGCGAGAGGCCGTCGACGGCCCGCACACTCCCGTACGTCTTGGTCACCTGGTCGAAGCCGACCACCGGTGTGGTGGTGGCCGGTGCCGCAGTTGTCGTCATGGCATCCATGTTCGCGGCGGCGGCCGGGTGCCGGGCAGTGTCGGGGGTCCTGAGTGCCGGATGACAGATGTCATGCGGATGGGGTGACAGGCATGGCAAAGGGGGCGCCCGGTCTCGCTGGGCGCCCCCGTGTACGGCCGGACTAACGGGGGTTGGTGTCGATGACCGCGACCCGGTTGGTCTTGCTGATCAGGGCCTGGCGGAGGGCGAGGTAGACCTCCTGCGGGGTGACCGGCGTCTTCTTGCCGGTGGACCGGGTGATGAGCACGCCGTCGAAGGTCTTGCCGTACAGCTGCTCCAGGGCGGCCAGGTCGGGCTTGTCGACCAGCTTGCCGTCCGAGGTGGGCACCACCCTGAGGAACTTCCAGAGGGATTTCTCCGGGCTCATCAGCACCACGTGCCCCGCGCCCGCCGACACGGTCACCCTGCCCGACATCGCCGGCTCCGCGAACTCCTTCATCTCGCGGTCGACCTCGGCCTTGGACACCGTCGGCTGCTTCGTGGCCGTCGGTACGGTGACCGGGGTCGCCGTGCCCGTCTCGACCATGGCGCGGTAGGCCTGCTCGACCGCCTGCGTCGACTGGGCCGCGTCGATGGCCTTGCCCGCCTTGCCGTAGACGGCGACGGCCGCGCCGGGCTTGAAGTCGATGCCGCCCTCGGTGACCGAGCCGGAGCCGCCGCCGGTCTGCTGCAGGGCCGCCTGCAGCTTCTCCTCGTCCACCGGCATCTCCGGGTCGATGACCCGCTTCTGTCCGAAGAGCGAGCCGATGACGTGGACCGGGTTGTAGTCGCTGGTCGCGGCCTTGCTCACGGTGGCCTGGAAGTCGAACTGGAGACCGGCGTTCTCCGGGGTGATGCTGACCGTGTTGCCGCCGACGGAGAGCTTCAGCGGCTTGTTCACCCGGTTGCCGAAGGCGTCGTCGAGCTTCTTGACGGCGTCGTCCCGGGTGCCGCCGCCGATGTCCACGCCGAGGACCGTGGTGCCCTTGGGGACGTCGGTGTGGTTCATCAGCAGTCCGGCGCCGTACGCACCGCCCGCGACGACGACCACGCCGGCGCCCAGCAGCACCAGCTTGCTACGGCCCTTCTTCTTCGGCTTGGCCCCCGCCTTGGGCGCGGGGGACGGCTCCGGCCTGGCCGGAACCTGCGCGGCCGGGCCGTCGGACCGGGCGCCGCCGAACGGGGAGGTGCCGGCGTCGGGGATGACCGGGATGCCGCTGGTGACGGTGTGTCCGGAGACGTTGTCGGCGGGGCGGTAGCCGGGTGTGCCCGGTTCGGGGGCCGGCTTCTGCGGGGTGAGGATCGCGGTGTCGTCGCTGAGCCCCCCGCCCGGACCGAGACCGGAGGGGCCGCCGGGCTGACCCAGTCCGGAGGGGCCGCCGGACTGACCGCCGGGGCCGGCATTCGGACCGCCCGGGCCGCCAGGACCGGTGGGACCGCCGGGGCCCGCGGGGCCTTCGAGGTCGGTCAGGTCGGCGAGGGCGCTGCGGGGAGCCTGGGTGCTCCGGCCGCCGGGGCCGCCGTAACCGCCTCCCGTGCCGGGCGAACCGCCGGAACGGGGACCGCCGTCGAACGGTTCGCCGCCGGCCGGGCCGGGGCCGCCGGCCGACGGGACGAGGGGGCCGTCGCCGGTGACCGGGCCGCTGGTGGGGCCGGCCGGGCCCTGCGGGCCGCCGGGACCGCCCTGGCCGCGCGGGCCGTTGAAGCCGCTGGCACCGCCGGGGCCGCCGGGACCGTTCGGTCCGCTCGCACCCGCCGTACCGCCGAAGGCGTCGTGACCGCCCGCGCCGGTCGTACCCGTGGTGCCGAAGGTGTCCTGGCCGCCGTTCTCCGAGAAGTAGGGCAGGTCGTCGCGGCGCGGTTCGCCGCTGGACGCGCCGGGGCGGGAGCCGCCGCCCAGCGGGCCGGCGGCCAGTGCCTCGGTCACGTCGAAGGAGCCGGTGCCGCCGCCGTGTCCGGGGGCGACGGGGCCGCCGGTGGCGCCGGGCAGGCCCTTGCCGTTCGTGCTGCCGGAACGGGAGCCGCCCGGGGCGCTCATGGAGCCGACCACACCACCGGGACGGCCACCGCCGGAACGTGCGCCGGTGGTACCGGCCGCACCGGATGCTGCCGGACCACCCGAACGGGTGCCCGACGCGCCGGAGGCGGGGGTGGAACCACCGGAGGTCCCGGCCCCGTTCGTGCCGCCGCCGGCCGGACCGCCCTTGCCGGCGCCGGACTTGCGGGGCGCGAACCAGTCGCTGGTCTTCTCCTCGGACTGGGCGGCGGGCTCCGCGGCGGGCTCGGCGGTGCCGGTTCCGGTGCCGGTGGCGGTCCGGTCGGCAGCGGACCGCGCGTCGGCGGGCGCCTCGTCCCCGGCGGCGTCGGCGTCCACGACGGGCTTGCGCATGACGACCGGCGGGATGGGCCGGGACCCGGGAATGTTGATGCGGATCCGGGTCGTCAGCGTGGTCTCGGTCTTCTTCTCCTCCGGCCGCGTGCCCGAACGGCCCGCGTCCGCACCGTCGCCGGAAGCCATGGGGGTCCCGTACGGCGGCGTGCCGGAGGGGTATGCGGCTCCGCCGCGCCCGTTGGGCCCGGAGGACGGAGTGTCAGTTTCACGACTCAAGGCAGGTTCTCCCAGTTGGCTCCACCGCCCGACACGACCCCACGGTGGGGGTCCCCCGCTCCGGCGAAGCCGAGCGGGGGAGGCTCGGCGGCGCGCACCACCATACTGGCCACTTCTGGCGCGTATCCCATGACCGCTGAGGAAACCCACACCGGACTCGCACGTGCACCGCACGGCGAAGTGGTACGTCACTTGCCAAGTCGGGCGGCGCCGCCGCGAGGTTGCCGCCCGGCGCCGACGGTGGCGCAGATCACAGCGAGGGCCATACCGCCGAGCAGGAAGAGGTAGGAGCCGCCTCCTGCGCCGAACAGGAAGTCCCCTTCGGGGCGCGAGGTGGTGAGCAGGATGACGGCTACGATCCAGCCCGCCACCGGTGCGACCGCCCCGCCCCGGCTGCCGGTGGCGTACGCCCCGCCGAGGAAGAGCCCGGCCGCGCCCGCGAGGGCGAGCAGCAGCCCGCCGGGGAACCAGGCGGCCTGGACGAGGGCGCCGGCGACAGCGGTGACGGCGCCGAGGAGGAAGAGGCCGGTACAGGCGGCGGCCCGCCCGGCAGAGGGCGGTCGCAGTGGCTGGGCGAGCAGCGGTCCCTGTCCCGGGTTGCTCATGACGTCTCCTCCAGGTCGAGTCCGGCGAACAGGTCGGTTTCCCCGGGCTGCGCCGTGCCGTGCACCAGCTCGTAGTACTCGGTCGTGAACAGCGGCTGGGCCAGTTCGTTGGAGAGCGCGAAGTACGGCTCCGCCACCTCGATCTGGGTGACGTGGGCGCGCATCGCGGCTGCCTTGGCGGCGGCGTGGGCGGTGCCGTCGACGGCGGTGGTGATCCGCTCGTCGCCGACCACGCCGGGTACGTCGTCCAGGGACGCGCTCTTGTCGAACGGCAGTGCGGACAGCTCGTCCTGGAGGCGGGCGAAGGCGGCCTCGGCGACCGAGCGCGGGACGCGGTTCCAGTAGACCTTGGCGATCCGGTGGCCGCGCTCGGCCGCGAGGCCGACGGCGCGCATGGCGACGCGGTGGGCCTGGATGTGGTCGGGGTGGCCGTACCCGCCGTTGTCGTCGTAGGTGACGAGGACCTGGGGGCGGATCTCCAGGATCACCTCGGCGAGGTGTCCGGCGGCCTGGTCCACATCGGCCTGCCAGAAGCATCCGGGGTCACCGTTGTCCGGAATGCCCATCATGCCGGAGTCTCCGTACCGCCCCGCCCCGCCGAGCAGCCTGGCGTCCGTCACCCTCAGCTCACGCACGGCGGCGGCCAGCTCACCGCGCCGGTGCGCGCCCAGCGCCGGGCCCGTCAGATGCCGCAGTTCCGGCGGGATGACCTCGCCCCGCTCCCCGAGGGTGCAGGTGACCAGGGCCACATGGGCCCCCTCGGCCGCGTACCTGGCCATGGTCGCGCCGTTGTTGATCGACTCGTCGTCCGGGTGCGCGTGCACCAGCAGCAGACGCCGGGCTGGCAGTTCCGTCATGGGACCACCCTACGAGGCGGTCTCGCCCTCGCGGCGCGGCAGGCCGTCCGCCGGGCGGTCGACGCCGCTCAGAACTTGATGCTGCCGATCATGCTGGCGACGTTGGTCGTCAGCTGGCTGATCGTCGGAGCGACGGTGGACGAGGCGAGGTAGAAGCCGAGCAGCATGCACACGATGGCATGCCCACCCTTGAGCCCTGACTTCTTGATCAACAAGAAGACGATGATCGCCAGCAGCACCACCGCCGAAATCGAGAGTGCCACGGCGGCTCACCTCCAAAGATCGTCAGATCCAGATCAGTTGAGCAAATCCACGCAGACGCCAGCAGGTTCATACCCACGCAGCGGTAGTGATCATAACTATGCGTGCTTGCGCATCGCTCGGCGCACAGCCGCACAAGGGGGCGCATGGCCAATATGGTCGGGGTATGACGACCGAGCCTGACTCCTTCCCCCGTCGGCACGCCCGGACCCAGCGGTTCACGCTCGGCGCGCCGCGCGCGTTCACCGTGGCGCCCGACGGTTCGCGTGTCGCGTTCCTGCGCTCCGGCTCCGGCACCGACCGGGCCAACTCCCTCTGGGTCATGGATCTTCCGGAGGGCGAAGAGCGCCTGGCGGCCGATCCGGGCGCCCTTCTCGGCGGCGCCTCCGAAGAGCTCTCGGCCGAGGAGCGGGCGCGTCGGGAGCGCAGCCGGGAGGGAGGTGCGGGCATCGTCGGCTATGCCACCGACAGTGCGGTGGAGTTGGCGGCTTTTGCCTTGTCGGGGCGGCTTTTCACGGCCGAGCTGCCGGCCGGCACGACCCGTGAACTCCGGGTGCCGGGACCGGTGGTCGACCCGCGTCCCTCCCCCGACGGCAGGCACATCGCCTATGTCGCGCGGGGTGCGCTGCGGGTCGTGGGCGCCGAGGGCGACGGCGACCGGGCGCTCGCCGAGCCGGAGCCCACGGAGGGGCCGGGGCGGGTCACCTACGGGCTCGCGGAGTTCGTCGCGGCCGAGGAGATGGGGCGTTCGCGGGGATTCTGGTGGGCGCCGGACGGGCGCCGGCTGCTCGTGGCGCGTATGGACGACACGCCGGTGCGGCGGTGGTGGATCGCGGATCCGGCCCACCCGGAGCGTGAGCCGCATAACGTCGCCTATCCGGCCGCCGGCACGGCCAACGCGGACGTACGGCTGTACGTGCTCGGGCTCGAAGGCGAGCGCAGGGAGGTGGCGTGGGACCGGGACCGCTACCCGTATCTGGCCCGTGTGCACTGGTCAGCGGCGGGTGCGCCACTGTTGCTGGTGCAGGCGCGGGACCAGCGCAGCCAGCTGTTCCTGGCGGTGGACCCGGACACCGGGACGACGCGCATGGTGCACGCGGACGAAGATCCAAGTTGGCTTGAACTGTTCGCCGGAGTGCCCTGCTGGAGCCCCTCCGGGCAGCTTGTCCGGATCGCGGACGAGGGCGGCGCCCGGGTGCTGGCGGTCGGCGAACGGCCCTTGACCAGCGGCCAGTTGCATCTGCGTGCGGTACTGGACGTGGGCTCCGACGACGTGCTGGTTTCCGCCTCGGCGGGCACGGAGGCAGAGGCGCCCGAGATCGGCGAAGTCCATGTGTACCGGGTGAACGAGCTGGGCGTGGAGCGCGTGTCGCAGGAGCCCGGCGTGCACTCGGCGGTGCGCGCCGGAGGCGTGACGGTGCTCGTGTCGGCGACCCTGGACAGGCCGGGCGCTCGTGTCCAGGTGCTGCGTGACGGAAAACCGGCGGCGACTGTCCGGTCGTACGCCGAAGATCCCGGTTTGTCCCCGCGGGTGACCCTCACCCAAGGGGGCGCACGTCGAATTCCGTGCGCCGTGCTTATGCCACGGGACTACCACGGCGACAGTCCCCTGCCCGTCCTGATGGACCCCTACGGCGGCCCGCACGGCCAGCGGGTGCTCGCCGCGCACAACCCCCACCTCACCTCGCAGTGGTTCGCCGACCAGGGATTCGCGGTGGTCGTGGCGGACGGACGCGGTACTCCGGGGCACTCGCCGGCCTGGGAGAAGGCGGTCCGGGACGAGCTGGCGGCCGTTGTGCTCCAGGACCAGGTGGACGCGCTGCACGCGCTCGCCGGGGACTTCCCGCTGGACCTGGACCGGGTGGCGATCCGTGGCTGGTCCTTCGGCGGCTATCTGGCGGCGCTGGCCGTGCTGCGCCGCCCGGACGTCTTCCACGCCGCGGTCGTCGGCGCCCCGGTCACCGATCTGCGCCTGTACGACACCCACTACCAGGAGCGCTACCTCGGCCACCCGGACGAGCAGCCCGAGGTCTACCGCCGCAACTCGCTGGTCGACGACGCGGGTCTGGTCGACCCGGCCGAGCCGCACCGGCCGATGATGGTCATCCACGGGCTGGCGGACGACAACGTCGTCGTCGCCCACTCCCTGCGGCTGTCCTCGGCCCTGCTCGCCGCGGGCCGCCCGCACGAGGTCCTGCCGCTGTCCGGGGTGACGCATATGACCCCGCAGGAGACCGTCGCGGAGAACCTGCTGCGGCTGCAGCTGGACTTCCTCCGGCGTTCGCTGCCCCAGCCGGGAAAATGACCGCCAACTGCGTTAACGCACAGGCAACTTCGGGGAAGCCCCACCGATATACGGACACGGGAGGCTGATCGGCGTACGGCCGTGCGGGTGCCGTGAACGGGCCGGGGTGCGCCATGTCACCCCGGCCCGTTGCCGTACTCGCCGCCCTCCGCCGGAACCACCTGCCGCTCCTCCGCGAAGTGGCAGGCCGAGGCGTGGGCCGCCGGGCCGGACGTGTCGCGGAAGGCGGCCGGTACCGCGAGCGCCGGGACCTCGCGGGCACAGCGTTCCTGCGCCTTCCAGCAGCGGGTGCGGAAGCGGCAGCCGGAGGGGATGGCGGTCGGGGACGGCACATCGCCGGTGAGGATGATCCGCTCGCGGTGTTCGCGGGCCTCCGGGTCCGGGACCGGGACCGCCGACAGCAGCGCCTGGGTGTAGGGGTGCGTGGGGTGGTCGTAGATCTCGGTCTCACTGCCGGTCTCCACGATCCGCCCGAGGTACATCACGGCCACCCGGTCGGAGATGTGCCGGACGACGGACAGGTCGTGCGCGATGAAGACGTAGGAGAGGTCGAACTCCGACTGGAGGCGGTCCAGGAGGTTGATCACCTGGGCCTGGACCGAGACGTCGAGGGCGGACACCGGCTCGTCGGCGACGATCACCTCGGGACGCAGGGCCAGCCCGCGTGCGATGCCGATGCGTTGGCGCTGGCCGCCGGAGAACTGGTGCGGATAGCGGTTGACGTACTCCGGGTTGAGGCCGACCACGTCCAGCAGCTCCTGGACCCGGCGGCGGCGGTCGCCCTTGGGCGCGGCATCGGGGTGGATGTCGTACGGCTCCCCGACGATGTCCCCGACCGTCATCCGGGGGTTGAGGGAGGTGTACGGGTCCTGGAAGACCATCTGGATGTTGCGGCGGACCGTCTTGAGGGCCTTGCCGGACAGCCGGGTGATGTCCTCGCCCTTGAACCTGATGGAGCCGGCCGTGGGGCGTTCGAGACTGCAGAGCATCTTCGCGACCGTCGACTTGCCGCAGCCCGATTCCCCGACGAGGCCGAGGGTCTCCCCCTTGCCGAGGGTGAAGTCCACGCCGTCGACGGCCTTCACCGCGCCGACCTGCCTCCTGAACAGGATGCCCTGGGTGAGCGGGTAGTGCTTGACCAGCCCGGTCACGTCGAGGAGCGGCTCAGTGGTCGCGGCCATTCAGGCACTCCCTCCAGAAGTGGCAGGCGCTGCCGCGTACGCCGGAGACCTCGTACAGCGGGGGTTCGTCGGTGCGGCAGACGTCCCTCGCCATCGGACAGCGCGGGTGGAAGGAGCAGCCGGGCGGGATGTCCATCAGGTTCGGCGGCAGGCCCTTGATGGCGTACAGCTCCTGTCCCTTCTGGTCCAGACGGGGGATGGAGTCCAGCAGACCGCGGGTGTACGGGTGGGCGGGCGCCCTGTAGATGCCGTGCACCGGCGCCGACTCGACGATCTTCCCGGCGTACATCACGGCGATCCGGTCGGCGACGTCCGCCACGACGCCCAGGTCGTGGGTGATGAGGATGAGCCCCATGTGGTACTCGCGCTGCAGCTCGGCGAGCAGGTCCATGACCTGGGCCTGCACGGTGACGTCCAGGGCGGTGGTGGGCTCGTCGGCGATGACGAGCGCCGGTTCCAGGGCCAGCGCCATGGCGATCATGATGCGCTGGCGCATGCCGCCGGAGAACTGGTGGGGATAGTCCCGCACCCGCTGGGCGGCGCCCGGGATGCGCACCCGCTCCATCAGTTCGACGGCCTTGCCGCGCGCGTCCTTCTTCGACATCCCGCGGTGTACGACGAACATCTCGCCGAGCTGGTCCCCCACGGAGAGAACGGGGTTGAGGGCCGACAGGGCGTCCTGGAAGATCATCGCCATTCCGGCGCCCCGGACCCTGCGCCGCTCCTCTTCCTTCAGCTTCAGCAGATCCCGTCCCTGGAACAGGATCTCGCCCCCGGTGATCCTGCCCGGCGGCATGTCGAGGATCCCCATGACAGCCTGCGCGGTGACGGACTTGCCCGACCCGGACTCCCCGAGCACGGCCAGGGTCTCCCCAGCGTCGACCTCGTAACTCACCCCGTTGACGGCATGCGCCACCCCGTCCCGCGTCCGGAACTCCACGCACAGCTCCCGCACTTCGAGCAACACCCCACCATCACCTCGGCTTCGGATCGAAGGCGCCGCGGACTCCGAACACCCCACACATGTCCCGCACTTCCCGTGGCACGGCCGTCACCTCAGCTTCGGATCGAGCGCGTCGCGGATGGCGTCGCCGAGCATGATGAAGGCCAGGACCGTGATGGCCAGGGCGGCCGAGGGCCACAGGAGGGCGTGGGGGGCGTTGCGGATGTACGGGGAGGCGTTGGAGATGTCGATGCCCCAGGAGACGCTGGGCGGCTTGAGCCCCACGCCGAGGTACGACAAGGTCGCCTCCAGCGCGATGTAGGTGCCGAGGGCGATGGTCGCCACCACGATCACCGGGGCCACGGCGTTCGGGGCGATGTGCCGCAGCAGGATGCGGGAGTCGGAGGCGCCGAGGGCGCGGGCGGCCTGGACGTAGTCGTTCTGTTTGGCGGTGATGACCGAGCCGCGGGCGATGCGGCTGATCTGCGGCCAGCCCAGCAGCACCATGAAGCCGATCACCGGCCAGACCGTGTTGCTCGTCACCACGGAGAGGAGGACGAGACCGCCCAGGACCACCGGGATGGCGAAGAAGATGTCGGTGATCCGGGACAGGACCGAGTCCCAGGCACCGCCGAAGTAACCGGCGAGGGCGCCCAGGACCGACCCGACGGCGGACACCCCGAGCGTCGCCAGCACGCCCACCGTCACGGACGTACGGGCGCCGTACACCGTGCGCGTGTAGACGTTGCAGCCCTGGCCGTCGTAACCGAAGGGCGCGCCCGGCCCCGCACCGTCCTGGGCCCTGGCGAGGTCGCACTTCAGGGGGCTGCCGGAGGCGACCGCCGAGGGCCACAGCGAGATGAAGACCAGGAAGACGATGACCAGGGCGGAGAGCAGGAACACCGGGTTGCCGCGCAGGTCCCGCCAGGCGTCGGACCAGAGGGAGCGAGGTCTGCCGGACGGCCCGGTGCCTTCCGGTCCCCCGGGAGTCCGTTCCAGCGTGGCCGCCTCGCTCGCGCCCAGGTCCATCGCCCCGCCCATGCCGGTCCCGGCGATCGCGCCCTCGGGCTCGTACGGCTGCTCAGGCATAGCGGATCCTCGGGTCGAGTACGGCGTACAGGAGGTCGACGAGGAGGTTGGCGGCCAGGAAGACCAGGACGAGGACCGTCACGAAGCCGACCACCGTCTGGGTGTTCTGACGCAGGATGCCCTGGTAGAGCTGGAAGCCGACGCCATGGATGTTGAAGATCCGCTCGGTGGCGATCGCTCCGCCCATCAGCGCGCCGATGTCGGCCCCGATGAAGGTGACCACGGGGATCAGCGAGTTGCGCAGCAGATGCCGGACGATCACCCGGCGCCGGGGCAGGCCCTTGGCGATCGCCGTACGGACGTAGTCGGACCGCTTGTTCTCCGCGATGGCGGTGCGGGTCAGCCGGGTGACGTAGGCGAGGGAGACGGAGGCGAGGACCAGTCCGGGCAGGATCAGCTCGTCGTAGCCGCCGTAGCGCACGGACGGGCTGATCCACTGCCATCTGATGCCGAGCAGCAGCTGGAGCAGCAGACCGGTGACGAAGGTGGGGACGGAGATCACCACCAGGGTGGCCAGCAGCACCCCGGTGTCGACGGGCCGGCCGCGCCGCATGCCCGTCAGCACACCCAGCGACACCCCGACGACGATCTCGAAGAGGATCGCGACGACCGTGAGCCGGATGGTGACGGGGAACGCCGCTCCCATCAGCTCGGTGACCTTCTGGCCGTTGAAGGCGGTGCCGAAGTCGCCGGTCAGGACGTTGCCCATGTAGGTCGCGTACTGCTGCCACAGCGGCTTGTCCAAGCCGAACTCCCGCTTCAGCTGGGCGGCCGTCGCCGGGTCGCAGGTCCGCTCCCCGCACAGGCCGGCGACGGGGTCGCCCATCACGTTCACCATCAGGAAGATCAGCAGCGTCGACCCGATGAACACCGGGATCATCTGGAGCAGCCGCCTCGCGACATAGCGCCCCACGGGGATCAGCCGACCTTGATCTCGTTGTAGACCGGCACGCTGAAGGGGTTGAGCGCCACGTGGGAGAGCCGGGAGGTGTAGCCGGCGCTGCCGTTCTGGTACCAGAGCGGGATGGCCGCCATGTTGTCGCGGACGACCTCCTCGGCCTGCTGGAAGAGCCTGACGGCCGTGGCCCGGTCGGTCTCGGCGTTGGCCCGGTCGACGAGCCGGTCGAACCGCTTGTCGGACCACTTGCCGTCGTTGGAGGACGCGCCCGTGTAGTACAGCGGCTGCAGGAAGTTCTGGATCAACGGGTAGTCCATCTGCCAGCCGGCCCGGAACGGACCGGTCATCTTCTGATGGGTGGTCTGGTTGCGGAAGTCGGCGAAGGTGCCGATCGGGTTGCCGACGCAGGCCCTGTCGTTGCCGAGGGCGTTGTTGACGGAGTTGCACACGGCGTCCACCCACTGCCGGTGCGAGCCCGTGTCCGCGTTGTAGGTGATCGTCAGCCGGCCGCCGGGGATCCCGCCGCCCTCCTGGATGAGCTTCCTGGCCTGCGCGGGGTCGTAGTCGCAGGCGTGGCCGCACAGTCCGGGCTGATAACCGCCGGCCGCGCCGAGGACCGGGGAGGTCCAGTCGGTGGCCGGGGTGCGGGTTCTCCGGAAGATGGTCTCGGTGATCTGCCTGCGGTTGATCGCCATGGACAGGCCCGTGCGGACCTTCCGTGCGCCGCCGGTGTTCCACTTCGGGTCGTAGTAGGGGAAGGCCAGTGTCTGCAGGATGCCGGCCGGGGTGTTGATGTAGCGGCCGTTCAGGTCGGTCCGGACGTTCTTGAGCTGGCTGGCCGGCACGTCGTCGACGAGGTCGAGGTTGCCGGCCAGCACGTCGGTGTACGCGGTGCCGCTGTCGGTGTACACCAGCAGGGTCACACCGACGTTCCGGGCCGGGTCGGGGCCGGGGTAGGCGTCCCACTTCTTCAGGTTCATCGCGGAGCCCTTGGTGTACGACTCGATCCGGTAGGGCCCGTTGCCGACCGGCTTGCTCACCCAGGCCGCGTGGTCGGTGAAGAAGGTGCGCGGGAGCGGGGCGTAGGCCGCGTAGCCGAGGGTGTCGGGGAAGCTGGAGAACTTCTGGCCGAGGGTGACGGTGAACGTCCTGGGGCCGGTGACCCTGAGCCCGGACAGGGTGTCGGCGGTCTGCGCACCGCTGTCGGGGTGGACCTTGTCGTAGCCCTCGATGTAGCCGAAGAAGTACGCGTTCTTCTGGTTGTTCCTGAGGCTCGCCCCGTAGTTCCAGGCGTCCACGAAGGACCGGGCGGTGACCGGTTCGCCGTTGCTGAACTTCCAGCCGTTCCTGACGGTGACGGTGAAGTGCCGCGAGTCCCGGGTGTCGATGCGCTCGGCGAGCATGTTCTGGGCCTTGCCGGTCCTCGGGTCGTACTTCTTCAGGCCCCGGAAGATCATGTCGAGGACCTTGCCGCCCTGCACCTCGTTGGTGTTGGCGGGCTCCAGCGGGTTCTGCGGGTCGCTCCAGGAGGAGGTCAGCACGCCGGGCCCGCCGAACCCGCCGCCGCCCCCGCAGGCGGTGGCCATCAGTCCCGCGGCGATCGCACAGCAGGCCCATGCCACGCGCGTGACTCGACGCAATGCGGTGCCTCCTCCGCGCTCACCGGTCCGACCCCGGCCACTATCGGATCCGACCCCGGTCTCTATCGGATCCAGTACCGGTCAATATCGGCGCATACAGTGCTTATCGCATGCCCGTCGCCGGATTGAGGGGCCTTTAGGGGGACACGTCATCCGAATGCAGACAGCCACCTGGACGAGCGCGGACGATCTTGCGCGGACCGCGCAACAGATCTCCGCGCAACGTTGCTGAAACGTTGGATTGCGACGTGTCGATGTACGCATTTCGGCACACCACCGTCCGCATATCGAACTCATTGCCCGATTCGCCCAGTTAGTCCGATGTGAAGCACGGATTGATTACAGCGTGCTACCCGCGTAGCTACGGAATGGTCAAGCCCGAGTAAAGAACGTAAAGACGCAACCAAGGCGACCGAGAATTTATTGACCTTGAATGAATTGCGTTGAAAAAGTCCGGCGTAGCCCGTAGGGGAGCGCCCTGCGGAGCCTTGACCACAGGGCACGGAGCATCATGACCCCCGCATCTCCTTCCCCGGCCGCCCCACTCGAGGTGACCGACGAAGACAGCGCCGCATCGGCGAAGCCCGCCAACCCCAAGGGCGCCGAGAGCCGCTCACCGGGACGGCTGGCCTGGACCCGCTTCAAGCGGGACCGGACGGGCGTGATATCCGCCTTCGTGGTGATCTTCTTCTTCGTCGCCGGTATCTGCGCACCGCTGATCGCCAAGGTGTACGGCAAGGACCCGTACACCACGTACGGCCAGAACGACCCGAGCCTGCTGAACGACTTCGGCTTCCCGGTGGCGCCCAACGGCGGCATGAGCGGCGACTTCTGGTTCGGCATCGACCCACAACTGGGCCGGGACGTCTTCACCTTCCTGCTCTACGGCATCCGCAACTCGCTGCTGATCGCGACGGCGACGACCTTGCTCGTGGCCCTCTTCGGCGTGGTCATCGGCATCACCGCCGGCTATCTGGGCGGCAGGACGGACTACTTCGTCGGCCGGATCATCGACATTCTGCTGGCTTTCCCGCAGATGCTGTTCTTCATCGGCTTCTTTCCGGTGCTGCTCACGATCCTGGTCGCACCCGACGAGGGGACCCCGATCTGGCTCACCGTGACCTCCCTGATCACCATCATGACGCTGTTCGGCTGGGCACCCATCGCCCGGCTGCTGCGCGGTGAGGTACTCGCCCTGCGCGAGCGGGAGTTCGTGGAGGCCGCCAAGGTCACCGGCGCCTCCCCGGCCCGGATCATCTTCAAGGAACTGCTGCCCAACCTGTGGACGCCGATCCTCATCCAGGCGACCCTGGCCCTGCCCGCCTACGTGACGACCGAGGCCGGTCTGGCCTTCGTGGGCGTCGGTCTCTCCGACCCCACGCCGGACTGGGGCGTCATGGTCCAGAACGCGGCCAAGACCTACCAGGACGACATCACGTTCATGCTCTTCCCGGGTCTGACCATGGTGATCTTCGTCGTCGCCTTCAACCTCCTCGGTGACTCGGTGCGTGACGCACTGGACCCCAAGGCCAGGCGCTGAACCTCCCTCTCCACCTTCCGGACCGGGCGACGGGGCCCGCCGGAGCAGTTCGTATCTCTCCTCGAGCAGAGCAGGAAGCCATGTCCCTTTCCCGCAGAAACTTCGTCATCGCCACGTCGGTCGCGGCCGGCGGCTCCATGGTCCTCTCCGCGTGCAGCAGCGGCGGCGGGGGCGGGAACAGCGGCACCGAGCACGCGGGCACCGACAAGTACACGGGCCACGTGACGGTCGGTACGAAGGAGGACTCGACGGGTCCCGCCCCCGAGGTTCCGGGTGCGCGCAAGGGCGGCAACATCATCGGCATCGGCCCGAGCGACTTCTCCCACCTGGACCCCCAGCGGATCTACTTCGCCTGGAACTCCTCCGTCGCCAACCTCTACGTCCGTTCGCTGACCGGCTTCAAGATCGCCATGGACGGCTCGATGAAGCTGGTCGGTGACCTCGCCACCGACACCGGCACCATGAGCGACGGCGGCAAGACCTGGACCTTCACCCTGAAGGACGGTCTGAAGTGGGAGGACGGCAGCGAACTGACCGTCGAGGACGTCCGCCACGGCATCGAGCGCGGCTTCGCCAGCTTCACCACTGAGGGCGCCCAGTACGTCCAGACCGCGCTCGTCGGTTCCACCGACTTCCGCTCGAAGTACAAGGGCCCGTTCAGCGGCAAGCACCTGGACTCCATCGTCACCGACAAGGCGAAGAAGACCATCACGCTGAAGCTGAAGGAGGCCCGCCCGGACCTCAACTTCACGCTGACGATGCAGTCGTACGGTGCCGTGCCGGTCGCCCACGACACCAAGGAGAAGTACGACAAGGACCCGGTTTCCGCCGGTCCGTACAAGATCGCTCAGCACTCCATCGACAAGTCGATGAAGCTGGTCCGCAACCCGCACTGGGACCCGAAGACGGACGCGATCCGCAACGCCTACCCGGACAGCTTCACCTTCGAGTTCGGCACCGAGTCCCTTCCGGCCACCGACCGCCTGATCGCCGAGAGCGGCAACGACCAGTACGCGGTCATGGCGTACAGCGGTGTGCCCGCCGAGCGTCTGCAGAAGGTGCTGGGCGACCCGCAGCTGAAGAAGCGGACCATGAACGGTCTGCTCAGCGGTCTGTACTACTACGCGATCAACTGCAAGCGCGTCACCGACCCGAAGGTGCGACAGGCGCTCAACTACGCCTGGCCGCTGGAACAGATCCGCCGCATCTACGGTGGCGAGGCCGCCGGTGACTACGCGACCTCCATCATCAGCCCGGACATCCTCGGCTACGAGCACCAGGACGTCTACGGCAAGCTGAAGAAGCCGCAGGGCGACCCGGAGAAGGCCAAGGCGCTGCTGAAGGAGGCCGGCAAGCTCGGCCAGAAGATCGTCTACACCTACCCCAAGGGTGGCAACGACGCCTACGAGAAGACCAAGGTCGTCATCGTCAACGCCCTGAAGGCGGCGGGCTTCGACCCGGTCGTCAAGCCGGTGGACCAGGGCAGCTACTACGACCAGGTCCAGCAGATCGACAACAGCTTCGACGTGATGTGGTTCGGCTGGTCCCCGGACTGGCCGACCGGTTACACCGTCATGCAGCCGCTGTTCGACGGTGGCACGATCGCCAACGGCTCGAACAACGTCTCGCAGCTGAACGTGGGCTGGGTCAACGAGGCGATCAAGAAGAACGCGGTCATCGTCGACCCGAAGGAGGCCGGCGCGGCCTGGGAGGCGCTGGACAAGAAGATCATGACGGAGCTGGCTCCGATCATCCCCGAAACCTTCCAGCGGCGGTTCTACCTGTACGGCTCGAAGGTCGGCGGCGCCCTGTTCGACCCGCTGTTCTCGGCGTTCCTCATGTACAAGCTGTACGTGAAGGCGTAAGCACCAGCCAGTCCAGGGGCGGGGCGCCGCACTCCGGCGCCCCGCCCACCCCCCTCCGCCCCCACCACGGCGTCGCCCAGGGAATCCCATCGCCATGTTCCGCTTCCTCGTCCGCCGGATACTCGGCGCAGCGGTGATCCTGCTGATCATCAGTGCCATCACCTTCCTCCTCTTCTATGTCGCTCCGCGTGACCCCGCCCGGGTCGCCTGCGGCAAGGTCTGCACGCCTCAGACTCTGGCGCTGGTCAAGCACAACCTGGGGATCGACGATCCGCTGCCGGTGCAGTACTGGCACTGGCTCGAAGGCGTCTTCCTGGGCCGCGACTACACCTCGTTCGGCCACTGCGACGCGCCGTGCCTCGGCTATTCGTTCCAGAACCGCGTGCCGGTGCTCGGCCTGATCGGGGACCGCTTCCCGACCACCATCTCGCTCGCCTTGGGAAGCGCGGTCGTGTTCGTCGTCTTCGGCGTCGGCACCGGCATGATCGCCGCCGTCAAGCAGGGCAAGGCGCTGGACAAGATCGCTTCCTCGGCATCGCTGGTCGGTTCGTCGCTGCAGATCTACATCGTCGGCATCGTCGCGATGTTCTACCTCTCGGACGAGTGGGGCATCCTCCCCCGCCCGAACGACAACTCGGGCCTCACGGAGGACCCCGGGGCCTGGTTCTCGGGCCTGCTGCTGCCGTGGTTCGTGCTGGCGATCATCTTCACGGCGAACTACACGCGTATGACCCGCTCCCAACTGGTCGAGACCCTGAGCGAGGACTACGTCCGCACGGCACGCGCCAAGGGCCTGTCCGCGCGCACAGTGTTCTTCCGGTTCGCCTGGCGCGGCGCCATGGGCCCGATCGTGACGATCCTCGGCCTGGACCTCGGCACGCTGCTCGGCGGCGCGATCATCACGGAGGCGACGTTCGGCCTGCACGGCATCGGCGCCGTCTCGGTGAAGGCCGTGCACAACAACGACCTGCCGGTGCTGCTCGGCGTCACCCTGGTGGCCGCCGCCGCGATCGTGGTCTTCAACATCATCGTCGACGCCCTTTACGCCCTCATCGACCCACGCGTCCGCCTCGCCTAAGGAGAGACAAGATGAGCACCCCCTTCCTCTCCGTCCGCGACCTGCGCGTGCACTTCTCCACCGAGGACGGCATCGTCAAGGCCGTCGACGGGCTCTCCTTCGACCTGGAGAAGGGCAAGACCCTCGGCATCGTCGGCGAGTCCGGCTCCGGCAAGTCGGTGACCAACCTGGCGATCCTGGGTCTGCACAACCGTGAGCACACCACCATGGACGGCGAGATCGTCCTCGACGGTCAGGAGCTGCTGACGGCGTCCGAGCGCACGCTGGAGAAGCTGCGCGGCAAGAAGATGTCCATGATCTTCCAGGACGCGCTGGCTTCGCTCTCGCCGTACCACACCATCGGCGCGCAGATCGCCGAGACGTACCGCAAGCACACCGGCGCCTCCAAGAAGGAAGCCCGGGCCCGCGCGATCGAGATGCTCCGCCGGGTCGGCATCCCCCAGCCCGACACCCGCGTGGACGACTACCCGCACCAGTTCTCCGGCGGTATGCGCCAGCGCGCGATGATCGCCATGTCACTGGTCTGCGACCCCGAGCTGCTCATCGCCGACGAGCCGACCACGGCCCTCGACGTGACGGTCCAGGCCCAGATCACGGACCTGCTCAAGGACCTCCAGCAGGAGTTCGGCACGGCCATCATCTTCATCACGCACGACCTCGGCGTCATCGCCGACGTCGCGGACGACGTGCTGGTGATGTACGGCGGCCGGTGCGTGGAGCGCGGCACCAAGAAGCAGGTGCTGAGCGCCCCGGACCACCCCTACACCCTCGGCCTGCTGAACTCGATGCCGAGCCTGGACGGCCCGGTGGACGTGCCGCTGACGCCGATCCCCGGCTCCCCGCCCTCGCTGCTCAACCCGCCGTCCGGCTGCCGCTTCCACCCGCGCTGCACGTTCGCCGGGAAGGTCGCGGACGGCCTGTGCTCGACCGACCGCCCGAAGCTCGAGGTGACCGAGGGCCGCGGCTCCGCCTGCCACCTCACCGCCGACCAGAAGCGGGACCTCTTCGCCGACTTCGCCGCAACCCGGCACAACTGACGGATACCAGACGGGACTTCACACCATGAGCAACACGAACCCCCTCCTGGACGTCTCCGGGCTCACCAAGCACTTCCCGATCAAGGGCGGCTTCCCGATCCGCCGTACGGTCGGCGCAGTGCAGGCGGTCGACGGCCTGGACTTCCAGGTGGCCGAGGGCGAGAGCCTGGGCCTCGTCGGCGAGTCGGGCTGCGGCAAGTCGACCACGGGCCGGCTGATCACCCGCCTCCTGGAGCCGACCGGCGGCAAGATCACGTACCGTGGGCAGGACATCACGCACGCGGGCCGCAGGGATCTGGCGTCGATCCGCTCCGAGATCCAGATGATCTTCCAGGACCCGTACGCCTCGCTGAACCCGCGGCAGACGGTCGGCAAAATCGTCTCCGGCCCGATGGAGATCAACGACATCAACCCGGCCGGCGGCCGCGAGAAGCGCGTCCGTGAGCTGCTGGAGATCGTCGGCCTCAACCCCGAGCACTACAACCGCTTCCCGCACGAGTTCTCCGGCGGCCAGCGCCAGCGCATCGGCGTGGCACGGGCGTTGGCGTTGGAGCCGAAGCTGATCGTGGCGGACGAGCCGGTCTCGGCCCTCGACGTCTCCATCCAGGCACAGGTCGTCAACCTCCTCCAGAAGGTCCAGAAGGAACTGGGCATCGCGTTCCTCTTCATCGCCCACGACCTCGCGATCGTCCGCCACTTCTCGCAGCGCGTGGCCGTGATGTACCTCGGCAAGATCGTGGAGATCGCCGACCGCGACGACCTGTACGGCAACCCCCGCCACCCCTACACGCGGGCCCTGCTGTCCGCCGTACCCGAGGCGACGGTGGACGCGGAGCCGCGCGAGCGCATCCGCCTGGTCGGCGACGTCCCGTCGCCGATCAACCCGCCGTCCGGCTGCCGCTTCCGCACCCGCTGCTGGAAGGCGACGGAGAAGTGCGCGAGCGAGGCACCGCCGCTGGTCGAGGCCGAGGGCAACAAGCCCGGCCATCTGACGGCCTGCCACTACCCGGAGACGAAGGAGACGATCCCGGCCCCCCGCGCCGCCAAGGACCGCCTCTCCAAGGACCCCGAGGCGGCGGCCTGACACACCCCTTTTCCGTCAGCCGCCCCTTGCGGAACGGACTTCACCGGCCCCTTGACCCGAGCCCATGAACGTCCGCTTCCAGGGAACGAAGGCCCGCGTCTTCCCGGACGCGGGCCTTCGGCGTGGCAACCGCGCTTCCGGGCCGGCCCAACGGCCACTTGTGCATTCCTCACGCCACCCCAAGCTCACACCACACATACTTCCCACGGTCCCCGAACCGCGCCGTCGGCTGCCAGCCCCAGTACTCCGCGCAGGCCCTCACCAACCCCAGCCCCCGCCCGTCCTCCAGCTCCCCCACCTGCTCCAGCGGCCGAGGCGGATCCGGCGGGGCGGGGTCGGTGTCCCACGCCCCGATCCACACCATGCCCTCCGCCGTCCGGCGCACCCTCAACGCCGCCGGCCCCTTTGTGTGCCGTACGGCATTCGAGACCAGCTCCGCCGCCAGCAGCTCCGCCGTGTCCGCGATCCCGATCAACCCGTGCACCGTCAGGATCAGGCGCAGGGTGCGGCGGCAGACGGTCACGGCTCTGAGGTCGTTCGGGATGTAGAGCGTGTAGTCCCGGGTTTCGCTTTCGGGCATGGGTGATCAACTCCTTTGAGAAGAAGGGGATTTCACGCACGGTGGCAACGCCGCGTCCACACGGTGCACTTCCGCTGCGTGTGCACCACGTCACCGACGGTAGACCTTGGGGACCAAGCGCGAGCCCACCGCGCGTCAGATGCGGCTGGCCGTCGAGATGCGCAGACTTCGCGAGGCCGCGGGCCTCAGTTCCCGTGCGGCAGCGGCGCTGCTTGGCGTGAACTCCGTGCAGATCAGCCAGATCGAGGCCGGCACCTCAGGAGTGAGCGAGCAGCGTCTACGTCGCATGGCTGCCAACTACGCCTGCGTGGATGACGGGTTGATCGACGGCTTGGTGGCGATCGCCACCGATCGAACCCAGGGCTGGTGGGAGGAGTACCGGGGTCAGCTAGCCACGCCGTTCATGGACCTGCCCGAGCTGGAGCATCACGCCCGCTTCCGCTGGGACGTTGAGTTCCTCCACGTCCCCGGCCTCCTGCAGACAGCGGATTACGCCCGATCCCTCTTCTCGTACGTCAACCCGGAGTTTTCGCCGAACGATGTCGAGCAGTGGGTGGATCACCGAATGAAGCGCAGGGTCATCATCGAGCGCCCGGACCCGGTGCCGTACGAGGCGGTGATTCACGAGGGGGCCCTGCGCATCAGGGTCGGCGACCGATCCACAGCACAGGCTCAGCTCACCCGTGTCCTGGAACTCTCCGAAGCCGACCACGTCACCGTACGCGTCATCCCCTTCGATCTGGACGGCTTCGGCGGCGCAGGCAGCGCGATGGTGTATGCGGGCGGCCCCGTCCCCAAGCTGGACACTGTCGTCCGCGACGGGCCCAACGGGCCGGTCTTCATCGATGCCGAAGCCCAGCTCAGCCGATACCGAACACTCTTCCGTAGGGTAGAGGCAGTGTCACTCGACCCCGACCGTTCGCGTGACTTCATCCATCGGCTGGCAAAGGAGCTGTGAGCATGCTGACCCCGGACACCTGGCAAAAGTCCTCCTTCTCCGGTGGCGGCCAGGGCGACGCCTGCGTCGAAGTCGCCCACCTGGACACCCACATAGCCATCCGCGACTCAAAGACCCGATCGAGAGCCACCCTCGCCTTCGAACCCCCCACCTTCACCTCCTTCATCGAGGCCCTGAAGCACAAGACGTGAGAGATGTTCAAGAACTGCACCGGAATCTGACGCACCGTTCAGCAACGTGTGTCAGACTGCGGCGGTGGTAGATCATGTCTTCACAGATCTCACGCTCGCCGCGCTCTACGACCGCCTCAACCCCTGGGGGCCGGGTGACGACTTCTACCTCGGTCTGGTACGGGAGGCCCGCTCGGTGCTGGACATCGGGTGCGGCACCGGGCGGCTGCTGCGGCGGGCCCGGGACGAGGGGCACCAGGGCCGGCTGATGGGTCTCGATCCGGCCCCCGCCATGCTCGTCCAGGCGCGGCGGGCCCGGCCGGACGGCGAGTGGGTGCTCGGGGACATGCGCACCCGGCTGTGGAACAACGAATTCGACCTCGTCGTCATGACCGGGCACGCCTTCCAGGAGCTGGTCCGGGACGAGGACATCCGCAGCTCCCTGCGCGCGGTCCGGGCGGCCCTCGCCGACGGCGGACGGTTCGTGTTCGAGACCCGCAACCCGGCCGCCCGCGCCTGGGAGCGGTGGGTCCCGGAGCGGGTGTACGACATCACCGCCGACGACGGCACACCGGTGCGGGTGTGGCACGAGGTCCAGGGCGACGGGCCCGGCGGGGGCCGGGTGCGGTTCACGGAGACCTACGACGGCGACGGCTGGCCGGCCCCGCGGGTCTGCCACAGCGTCCTGCGCTTCCTGGACAACGCGTCCCTGCGGAGCTTTCTCGAAGAGGCCGGGTTGAGCGTGGTGGAGCAGTACGGCGACTGGCAGGGAGAGCCGCTCACCCCCACCAGCCCCGAGATCATCACCGTGGCCCGCCGGGCATAGCCGCGTACTACGCCCCCTCCTCCGCCTGCCCCTCCTCCAACGCCACCAGCGCCGGATCCAGCACGATGTCCTCGTCCCGGGCCTCGGTGGTCGGCTCCTCCGGGAAGTGGCAGGCCGTCAGATGGCCGTCGCGGTTGCCGGAGATCTGGATCAGCGGTGGCTCCTCGGTCGCGCACATGTCCTGGGCCTTCCAGCAGCGGGTGCGGAAACGGCAGCCGGACGGCGGGGAGATCGGGGACGGGACGTCGCCGGCCAGGCGGATGCGCTCGCGTCCGCCGGCGTCCTCGGCCGCGAGGTTCACCTCCGGGACGGCGGAGAGCAGGGCGTGGGTGTACGGGTGACGCGGCCGGGTGTAGATGGATTCCCGGTCGCCCACCTCGATGATCTTGCCGAGGTACATCACCGCGACGCGCTGCGAGAAGTGGCGGACGACGGCGAGGTCGTGGGCGATGAAGAGGAACGCGATGCCCAGTTCCTTCTGGACCTTCTGGAGCAGGTTGACGACCTGGGCCTGGATGGAGACGTCGAGGGCCGAGACCGGCTCGTCCGCCACGATCAGCTTCGGCTCCAACGCCAACGCCCGTGCCACGCCGATGCGCTGGCGCTGGCCGCCGGAGAACTCGTGCGGGAAGCGGTTGTAGTGCTCGGGGTTGAGGCCGACGATCTCCAGGAGTTCGCGGACCCGCTTCTCACGGCCGCCCTCGGGCTGGATCCCGTTGATCTCCATCGGGCCGGAGACGATCTTGCCGACCGTCTGCCGCGGGTTCAGCGACGAGTACGGGTCCTGGAAGATCATCTGGATCTCGGAGCGGATGGGCGCCAGCTGCTTCCGCGTCGCGTGGCTGATGTCCTTGCCGCGGTAGGTGATCGTGCCGTTCGTCGGCTCCAGGAGGCGGGTGATCAGCCGGCCCGTGGTCGACTTCCCGCAGCCCGACTCGCCGACCAGACCGAAGCTCTCCCCCGCGTGCACGGTGAGGTCGACCCCGTCCACGGCCTGCACCGCGCCGATCGTCCGGCGGATCGGGAAGCCGCCCTTGACGGGGAAGTGCTTGGTCAGGCCCGAGACCTGCAACAGCGGCTCGCCGTCCGTGCCCGCGCCGTGCTCACGCGGGGCCGTGAGGACGTTCTCCCCTGTCATCTCCTCTTCCTCTCCCCTGTCATCTCCTCTGTCATCCCCTCTTCCTCTCCTCTGTCATCTCCTCTGTCACGACACTGTCCTCCTAGCCCAGACGGGGCTTGATCTCCTCGATGAAGACGGTCCGCTTCTGTTCCTCCGTGAGATGGCACGCGGAGGCCCGGTCCGGTGCCATCAGCGGACGCTCGCGCACACAGCGGCCCGTGTCCCCGACCCGGTCCTGGAAGGTGCAGCGGGGATGGAAGCGGCAGCCGGACGGCGGGGTGAGCAGGGAGGGCGGCGAACCGGGGATCGGGGACAGCTGGGCGCCGAGGTCGGAGTCCAGGCGCGGCATCGAGTTCAGCAGGCCCCAGGTGTAGGGATGGCGCGGGGATCTGAGCACCTCGTCGACCGTGCCCCGCTCCACCGCGCCGCCCGCGTACATCACCATGATGTCGTCGGCCATGTCGGCGATCACCCCCAGGTCGTGGGTGATGAAGACGATGCCGGTTCCGAACTCCTGCTGCAGGTCCTTCAGCAGATCCAGGATCTGCGCCTGTACCGTCACGTCCAGGGCGGTCGTCGGCTCGTCGGCGATGAGCAGGGCGGGGTCGCAGACCAGGGCCATGGCGATCATCGCGCGCTGGCGCATACCGCCGGAGAACTGGTGCGGGTAGTCCTTCGCCCGCTCCGCGGGGTTCGGGATGCCGACCTTGCCGAGCATCTCCACGGCGCGCTCCCAGGCCTGCTTCTTGGAGGCGCCGTTGTGCTTCATGTACGGCTCGGCGATCTGCCGGCCGACCGTGTAGTACGGGGAGAGCGCGGTGAGCGGGTCCTGGAAGATCATGGCGACCTTGTTGCCGCGCAGTTTCTCCAGCTCGGACTCCCGGGCCGTGGTCAACTCCTGTCCCTCCAGCAGGATTTCCCCCTCCACCGTGGTGAACATGGGGTTGTGCAGGCCGAGGACGGTCAGGTTGGTCACCGACTTGCCCG
Source organism: Streptomyces sp. NPDC007205 (assembly GCF_040634095.1). Taxonomy (NCBI): domain Bacteria; kingdom Bacillati; phylum Actinomycetota; class Actinomycetes; order Kitasatosporales; family Streptomycetaceae; genus Streptomyces; species Streptomyces sp. NPDC007205. The sequence goes on along the minus strand of NZ_JBEYEW010000007.1, from coordinate 44,600 downwards.
AGCCGGACTCGCCGACGATACCGAGCGTCCTGCCGCGCTCCAGGTCGAAGGAGAGCCCGTCCACGGCCCGTACGACGCCGTCCTCGGTCTTGAAACTGACGTGCAGGTCCCGTACGGAGAGGAGGGGAGTGCTCATGTGTCTCTCCTTAGGACAGCCGCACGCGCGGGTCGATGAAGGCGTAGGCGGCGTCGACGAGGATGTTGAACAGCAGGATCATGCTGGCGGAGAAGACCATCACGCCGAGCAGCAGCGGCAGGTCGCTGAAGAAGACGGACTGGACGGCGAGGTTGCCGAGCCCGGGCAGGCCGAAGGTGTACTCGGTGATGATGGCGCCGCCGAACAGCGAGCCGAGGTCGATGCCGAAGATGGTGACGATCGGGATCAGCGAGCCGCGCCAGGCGTAGCGGAAGAACACATATCCGCGGGACATGCCCTTGGCCCGGGCGGTGCGGACGTGTTCCTCCTGGAGCTGTTCGATCATCGAGGAGCGTGCCATACGGGTGTACTGCGCGGCGAAGATCGTGGAGAGGATCACCCACGGGATGAGCAGGCCGGTGAACCAGGAGACCGGGTCCTGGGTGAACTCGTTGTAGGCGGGCTTGTCGAACCAGTGGGTCTGGTAGACGAGGACCGCCAGGGCCAGCGGGCCGAGGAAGTAGATCTGCAGCGAGCTGATCACCATGGCGCCCGCGGTGGCCGTCTTGTCGATCAGCGTGCCGCGCCGCCAGGCGGCGAGCAGCCCGGTGCCGAGCCCGACGAACAGGAAGCACACGGCCGCGCCCAGGGTGAGCGAGACGGTGGTGGGCAGCCGGTCCATCAGGGTGCCCCAGACCTGCTCGTTGGTGTGGTACGAGTAGCCGAAGCAGGGGGCGGGACAGGGTCCCTGGGCGAACTGGCTGCTGCCCATGAACAGGTTGTGGAGGAAGATCCAGTACTGCTCGGTGATGGGTTTGTCGAGGCCGAGCACATGGTGGATGTTCGCGATGCTGTCGGGGTTGCAGGTCTTGCCGCACATCATCAGCGCCGGGTCCCGGGGCACCCCGAAGAACAGCAGGAACGTGACGATGCTCAGCAGGAACAGGATGACGACTGCACCGATGAACCGGCGCACGAGGAAGCGCAGCATGACAGGGCAGCTCTCAGACGTCGGCGGCCTCGGCGGTACCCGGCGCCCTCCGTCGGCGGGAGCGCGCCGGGAACCGGTCGGGGACGGTTACTTGATGAAGAGGCGACGCGGGTCGACGCCGCCGATCACGTCGTCGTAGACGAGGCCGCCGACCTGGGAGCCGGCGATCTGGCTCTGCTTGTAGTACGCGGTCGGGACGACGTTGACGACGTCCTTGACGATGTACTGGTCGAGCTTCTCCCATTCGGCCGCCGACTTGACCGGGTCGGTGATCTTGCTGATCCGGTCGATCTCACTGTTGATCTTCGGGTCGTTGACCTGCGAGTAGTTCTGCGCGCCGTCGGCGATCACCCGGCCGTCGTACAGCGGCGGGAGCACGGTCAGGGCGGACGGCCAGTCGGCACCCCACGCGGTGTGGAAGATGTCGTAGTTGTTGTTCAGCTTGGAGACCTGGTCGTAGTAGGTCTCGGAGGGGATCTCCTGGCGCTGGACGTCGAAGCCGGCCTTCTTCAGGCCCTCCGCCATGGCGGTGGAGTACTGCTGGCCCTCGGGGGTGTTGATGTAGCCGAAGGTCAGCTTCATGTTGAGCTTGCCGGCCTTCTTCAGCAGCTCACGGGCCTTGTCCGGGTCACCGGCGGGCTTCTTCTTCTTGCCCCACGGGTCGAAGGAGGGGTCGTAGCCGGAGACGGTCGGGGAGATCAGGCCGCCCGCGACCTCCATGGCGTCGGTACCGCCGTAGGCGCGCAGGAACGGGGTGACCGGCAGCGCGTAGGCGATGGCCTCGCGGACCGTCTTGTCCTGCATGGCCTTGTGGCTCATGTTGATGTTCATCTGGCCCACGTACGGCTGGTAGCCGGAGACCGTGCGGGACTTCATCTTCGGGTCCCTGAGGACCCGGGACAGGTTGCCCGCGTCGACCTGGTTGTTGAAGCTGATGCCGGTCCGGTCGGGGCCGCTGTCGGCCAGCAGGGCCTTGGTGGAGGTCTCGTACTGCTGGTTGAACGTGATGTTGAACTGGTCCACGTACTGGTGCCGGATCGGGTCCGTCTTCGGGTCCCAGTTCGTGTTCTTGACCAGCACCATCGACTTGCCGGACTTGAACGACTGGATCTTGTACGGGCCGGACACCACCGGGGCCTTGTCGTAGCGCTGCTTGGTGTCGCCCTTCTCCGAGACCACCGCGTAGCCGGACATCGCCAGCGCGTAGGGCAGGTCCGGGTGCGGGGTCTTGAAGTGGAAGATGACGGTCTTCGCGTCCGGGGTCTCCAGGACGGAGCCGGGCAGGTGCTTGCCCTTGTACGGCCCGTCCGGCAGCAGCTTGCGGTAGTCGGCGCCGGAGGCGTTGGCCAGCCACTGCTGGAGGTAGGCGGGGCCCTGGTTGATGAACGGCGCGAAGAGCCGCTCGACGCTGTGCCGGATGTCCTTGGACGTGATCGGGGTGCCGTCCTGGAACTTGATGCCGTCCTTGAGCGTGTACTTCCAGGTCTTGCCGCCGTCGGTGGTGGTCCCGGAGTCGGTGGCGAGGTCGCCGACCACCTCGTGCTTGCTGCCGTCGTCGCTCGTGGCCTTGTAGCCGGTCAGGCCTCTGTGCAGCAGTTGCGCGACGGTCATCTGGTCCGAGACGTAGATCTGGGCCGGGTCGAGGTGCGCGTACGAGTCCCGCTGCAGCACCTCCATGGTGCCGCCCGATTTGGCGCCGGGCACCGGAGCCGCCGGCCCGGTGGAGGCCGCCGCGTCACCGAACTTGATCAACGCCTGCTGCCGCTTGGCGTTCTCCTGGTCCTTCTTGCCGTCGGCGCTGCTGTCGCTGCCGCCCTTGCTGCAACCGGTGAGCACGAGAGCTCCGGCCGCGAGCACGGAGAGTGCGCCGTATGCGTGGCGTCCGCCCCTACTCATCACGAAAATTCCCACCCATCTGCGAAAAGTGACGATCCGTGTGGTTGACGTGGTGCCAGGTCAGCGCGCGGTCTTGGGATCGAAGGCGTCTCTGACCGAGTCCCCGAGCAGGTTGAACGCGACGACGAAGATGATCATCGAGACGCCGGGGAAGAACATGTAGGTGATGTCGTTCTGCATCACCAGTTCGGTGGACGCCTTGGAGAACATCTGCCCCCAGTCCGGCGTCGGTTCGACGATGCCGACACCCAGGTACGACAGACCGGCCTCGGCGGTCACGAAGCTGGGCAGCAGATACGTCGACTGCACCAGCAGCGGGGTGACGATGTTCGGCAGGAGCTCCTTGCGGATGATCCGCCACGGCGAGGCCCCGCTGACCTTGGCCGCCTCGATGAACTCCCGCTCCCGCAGGGCGAGTGCGGTGCCCCGCAGGATCCGGCCGAGGCCCATCCAGCCCAGGAACCACTGGACCAGGATCAGGGCCACCACCCGGACGTAGGTCGGTGTCTCGTCGCGCGGGCTGACGAACAGGGAGACCACGACCGGCATGCTCGCGATGAAGAACAACTGGGCCGGGAAGGCGAGCAGGAAGTCGATGACCCGGCCGATGAAGTAGTCGGTCCTGCCGCCGAGATAGCCCGCCGCGACACCGAGCAGGATGCCGGTCACGACCACGGCGATGGTGACGGCGACCGAGATCATCAGGGAGGTGCGGATGCCGTAGACCAGCTTGGTGAAGACGTCGTAGCCGTTGCCGGGTTCGAGGCCGAACCAGAAGTCGCCGCTGATACCGCCGTTGGGCTGTACCGGCACCCCGGCGCTGTCGAAGAGATCCGGGCGCTCGTCCGCGTACACCGTGTACGGGTTCTTGCCGTACAGCTTGGCGATCAGCGGGGCGAGCAGTCCGACCAGGAAGAAGAAGCCCACGACGTAGGCCGAGATCACGCCCGTGCGGTCGCGCTTGAAGCGCATCCACATCAGCTGGCCGGGAGACCGGCCCTCGAGCTTGACGGTGTCGCCCTTCGCCTCCGGCCCTGGTGCGCCGTCGACGACGACCGAAGTCCCGCCGCCCTCAATGTCGATAGGACTTGTCACGGTTCGTCCGTTTCAAGGTATGAGTGACTCCACGCGTTCACCAACAGGAGAGGGTTCCCGTCGTCCCTCCGACACCCCTGACGGAGGGACAGACGCCCCCTGGTGCTCGTGAGTCGGCACACTGTCCCCACAGTGCGCGAGACCCGTTGACCCGAGCGCTTCGCGGCTAACTATCTGCCATGGGTCGACCACCGACCACCGCCCGCAGATCTCAATTCAGTCACGGATCGCCGCGGAAGCTTCCAAAAACTGGACAAACTGTTCGACAGAAGAAGGCATGAAACGGACTTGTTACCTGGGTATCGGGCAACGATCTCCGCATGCCGGACATAGAGGTCCCGAAAACTGGTTGCAAAAAGCCCGGGTGCCCCCATCGTTGGGGGCACCCGGGCTCAACCGCTCCTGGATCAGCCGTGCTTGGCGCGGCTCGCGGCGCGCGCCCGCTCCCGCTGGTCGAGGTTGACCTTGCGGATGCGAACGGCCTCCGGGGTCACCTCGACGCACTCGTCGTCACGGCAGAACTCCAGCGACTGCTCCAGCGACAGCTTGCGCGGCGGCACGATCGCCTCGAACGAGTCGGCCGACGACGACCGCATGTTCGTGAGCTTCTTCTCCTTGGTGATGTTGACGTCCATGTCGTCGGAGCGGGAGTTCTCGCCGACGATCATGCCCTCGTACACCTCGGTGCCCGGATCCACGAACAGCACGCCGCGCTCCTGCAGGTTCGTCATCGCGAAGGCGGTGACGGCGCCGGAGCGGTCGGCTACCAGGGAGCCGTTGTTGCGGGTCGTGAGGTTGCCGAACCAAGGCTCGAAGCCCTCGTGGATGGAGTGGCCGATACCCGTGCCCCGGGTCTGGGTCAGGAACTCGGTACGGAAGCCGATAAGGCCGCGCGAGGGCACGACGAACTCCATGCGGACCCAGCCGGAACCGTGGTTCGACATGTTGTCCATGCGGCCCTTGCGGACGCCCATGAGCTGCGTGACGGCGCCCATGTGCTCCTCGGGCACGTCGATCGTCATGCGCTCGACCGGCTCGTAGACCTTGCCGTCGACGTCCTTGGTGACGACCTGCGGCTTGCCGACGGTCAGCTCGTAGCCCTCGCGGCGCATCTGCTCGACCAGGATGGCCAGCGCCAGCTCACCACGGCCCTGCACCTCCCAGGCGTCCGGGCGCTCGGTGTCGAGGACCCGCAGGGAGACGTTGCCGACCAGCTCGCGGTCGAGGCGGTCCTTGACCTGGCGGGCGGTGACCTTGCGGTCCTTCACGGCAGCCTTCGCGTCCGCGCCCTTGCCGGTGCCGCCACGGCCGACCAGCGGCGAGGTGTTCGTACCGATCGTCATCGAGATCGCGGGCTCGTCGACCGTGATCAGAGGCAGCGGGATCGGGTTCTCGGTGTCGGCGAGGGTCTCGCCGATCATGATGTCCGGGATACCGGCGACGGCACAGATGTCACCGGGACCGGCCTTCTCCGCCGGCTTCCGGGTCAGCGCCTCGGTCATCATCAGCTCGGAGATGCGGACGTTGCTGATGCTGCCGTCCCGCTTGATCCACGCGACGGTCTGGCCCTTGCGCAGCTCGCCCTGCTCGACGCGCAGCAGCGCGATACGGCCGAGGAAGTTGTCGGCGTCCAGGTTGGTGACGTGGGCCTGGAGCGGCGCGTCCTCCTCGTACGTCGGGGCCGGGATGTGCTCCAGGATCGTCGAGAAGAACGGCTCCAGGCTGGTGGAGTCCGCCGGGACCGTGCCGTTCTCCGGCTTGGTCAGCGACGCGATGCCGTCACGGCCGCAGGCGTAGACGATCGGGAACTCGATCTGCTCCTCGTCCGCGTCCAGGTCGAGGAAGAGGTCGTAGGTCTCGTTGACGACCTCGTCGATACGGGAGTCCGGGCGGTCCGTCTTGTTGATGCACAGGATGACGGGCAGGCGCTGCTGGAGCGCCTTGCGCAGCACGAAACGGGTCTGCGGCAGCGGGCCCTCGGAGGCGTCCACCAGCAGCACGACGCCGTCGACCATCGACAGACCGCGCTCGACCTCGCCGCCGAAGTCGGCGTGGCCGGGGGTGTCGATGATGTTGATGGTGATCGGGTCCCCGCCGTCCTTCGGGTGGTACTTGACCGCCGTGTTCTTGGCGAGGATCGTGATGCCCTTCTCACGCTCCAGGTCGTTCGAGTCCATCATGCGGTCGTCGACGCCTTCGAGCTGGTGGGCGGCGAACGCGCCGGCCTGCTTCAGCATGCCGTCGACGATGGTGGTCTTGCCGTGGTCGACGTGGGCGACGATGGCGACGTTGCGGATGTCGTGGCGCGTGGCCATAAGCTGCCGTACTCCCGGAGTGGTGAGGATCGCCCTGCGCGTACGTCTGTGTCGCACGGGCCCTGCCGGGCTTGACGCGCCACGGCCTCACCCCATGGTACGTGGCCCCGAGCGAGTCGGCCTTCTCAGGGCCAAGCGGTGATCTCCGTGCAGGTCACTTCGTGGGGCTGGGGGAGATCCTCGCCCCCTTCTTCAGGAAGCCCATGTCCTCGTAGACCGGCGTCTGGAAACCGAACGCCCCGGCGTTGACCAGGTTCTTCCGCGCACCCACCAGCTGGGGCCGCTGGTACAGGGGAATGGAGCCCGCCGCGGCCCAGATCCTGGAGTCCGCCTTGCGGATCAGGGAAAGCTCCTCGTCCTCGTCCAGCGTGGCCACGGCCTGGTCGAAGAGCTGGTCGACCTGGTCGGTCCCCACGCGCGTGTAGTTCTGCTCGACGTTCAGGGAGCCGTCCGCCGCCGGCACCGGCTTGGCGTAGACCGGCCGGTCGTCCGTCGCCGGGAACGCGGAGGACGGCCACGAGTACAGCGCGAGGTCGTAGTCGCCGGAGGCGATGTGGTCCTTGAAGTAGCTCTCGTCGGAGACCTTGATGATCGTCGTCCGGATCCCGAGCGGCGCCAGCATGGCCGAGATCCGCTCGGCGACGGAGTTCAGTGTCTCGGAGCCGGCGCCGGACGGCAGCACGAAGCGGAGCGCGAGCGCCTTGCCGTCCTTGGCGAGCAGGCCCGCCGGCGCGGCGGCCGGCGCGGCCGTGCCCTTGGGCGCGTACGCCCCGGGGACACCCCCGTGCTTGCCCTCCTGTGCCATGTGCCGGTCCCCGCCGTCGTCACGGCCCCCCGACTTGCCGTCCCCGGGCTTGCCGTCCCCGGGCTTGCCGTCCCCGCTCTTGTCGTCCTCGCCGACGATGTACGCGCCGTCGTCGCCGCCGTCGGACTTGTCCTCCTTCTCCTTCTTGTCCTTGCCGTGATCACCCTCGGAGCCGGCCGCCTTCTCGCCCTTCTTCTCCGCCTTCACCGGGCCGCCCGGCACCCAGCCGGCCTCGGCGAGCAGCGCCTGCGCCGCCTTGGCGTCCTGGTCGCCGACCGCGTCGCTGCTGTCGGCGTAGGCGGCCTGCCCGGACAGGGCGAGGTGGCTGCCGACCGGTACGGCGGGCAGCCCCAGCGGGGTGAGCACCAGCCTGGCCAGTTCCTTGCGGTCCACGGCGCGGGCGACGGCCCGGCGGACGCGCTCGTCGGCGAGTGGCCCCGCGGAGCCGTTGAGGGCGAGCTGGGTGTAGGCCGGCTCCAGCGACTTGCGGACCTCGACGTCGCGCAGCGCCTGCTGCTCGTCCAGGTACTCGGCGATGGCTCTGTGCAGCTTCGCGCGACCCGCGCCCGCCCGGTCGGAGCCGAAGCCGTGCGCGAGCGCCCAGGAGCGCAGCTTCGTCAGGGAGGTCCTGCCGGAGCCCTGCAGCGGGTTGGTGGTGCCGCGGGCGGCGAGCCCGATCCGCTCGGCGTCGGCGGGGTCGACGTCTGCGAGGTCCACACTGCCGTCGGCGAGCGCGACGGCCCGCTGGTCACGGGCCACGGCGTGCAGCACGATCTCGTTCAGCTTGGCGGGCCTGCCCCACCAGCGCGGGTTCCGGGTGAGGACCACGTCCTTCGCGGCGGGGTCGACCTTGTCCACCTTGAAGGGGCCGGCGGTGACCGTCAGCCTGCGGCGGGCGCCGTCGTTGAAGGCGTCCGGGGTGCCCATGACGTCCTTCGGGTACAGCGGGGAGAACAGCGACTTCCAGTCGGCGTAGGGGCGCGAGAAGGTGACCCGGACCTGGAGGTCGCTGGCGCCGCGTTCGATCTTCTCGATGCGGTCGTAGCCGGCGTTGCGGGCGGTCCAGTAGGCGCTGTTCTTTCCGGACAGGGCGCGCCACTGGGCGACGAAGTCGGCGGCGCCGATCTCCCGGCCGTCGCTCCACACGGCCTGCTGGTTCAGCTTGTACAGCACGACCTGGCGCGGTTCGGTCTCGATGACCTTGGCCGACTCCAGGTAGGCGGGGTTGGGCACCGCCCGGCCGGCCGCGTCCAGCCGGAACATCGACGGCAGCACGGCCTGCGCGATGCGGGTGGTGCCCGCGTCGGCGTCGGCCTGGAAGGTGTTCAGAGTCTCCGGGACGGCGTCGACGGCCCACTTCAGCGTGCCGCCGTCGGCGACCAGGTCACGTGCCACCGGGACGATGTCCTGCCCGGCGAGCGGCTTGCCGGCCGTGTCCTCGGAGCCGCAGCCGGCGAGGAGGGGCACGGCGAGGACACCCGCGGTCAGAAACGTGACCGAACGCATGACGCTCCGCTGGGGGTGCCGGGAGCGGGCGCCGGCGCCGTCGTGGGACATCTCTGCTACCTCCGGGGAGCCGCGGGCCTTATGCTCACATTTGTCGGTATATGGAGCTGATCACCTTTGGCGGTATATGGAGCTGATCAGATCTATGCGGCCCACTGAAGAGGAAAGGATCCGGCAACCACGGGCGACACGGCGACGACACGCGGTAACCCCACCCGTGCGGCGCAACACCACCCGAGATGCATCCGTACGCCTCCGCCAATCGCTGCACATGCCTTCACATCGGCAGGTGCGGCGCGCAACACTCCAAGGCGCATGAACGTTGCCGCCCAGGGTTCGCCGGACCCACGGAAGTGAGGGCAAGTCATGTCCGTGCACGACGACATCACCTCGGTCCAGCGCTCCATCGACGACCTGCACCGGTCGCTGGGACGCCTGGAGCACCAGCTCGGCAGCGGCGGCCTCGAGATGCGCCGGGTCCGACTGGACGCCGACCATCTGCGCGAGAGCGTGGCGCTGCTGCGCGAGGCGACCGCCGCGCCGGACGCCGCGCGCCGCCCCGACCTCGTCACCATCTCCGACACGCCCTACGACATCAGCCTGTGGACGGACTCGGACGACGAGGGCCTGGGCGCCCGCGACCGGCACGCCCCCTGACCCCCGACCGACCGGAGTCCCACCTTGGCTACTGGTACGGAACCCCAACAGAACAGCGGCGGCGTACGGACCGGTGCGCGCGCCGCGATCACGGCCCCGCATCTGCGGACCGACCGCTGGTGGCTGGCGCCCGCCGTCACCGCGGCCGGTCTGCTGGCCTTCGTCGTCTACTCGACCTGGCGGGCCTTCGCCGACGCGGACTACTACGCGGCGCCGTACGTCTCGCCGTTCTACTCGCCGTGCCTGGCGCAGAGCTGCAAGGTCATGCACGCCGGCCCGAACTGGCAGCTGTTCGGCAGCTGGTGGGGCATCTCCCCCGCGATCATCATCCTGATCTTCCCGCTCGGCTTCCGGCTGACCTGCTACTACTACCGCAAGGCGTACTACCGCAGCTTCTGGGCGTCCCCGCCCGCCTGCGCGGTGGCCGAGCCGCACCGGACGTACACCGGCGAGACCCGCTTCCCGCTGGTCCTGCAGAACCTCCACCGGTACTTCTTCTACGCCGCCCTGCTGGTCGCCGGCGTGCTGACCTACGACACCGTGCTGTCCTTCCGGGACACGCACTACCGGTGGGGCCACATGGGGCTCGGCACCCTGGTCTTCCTGGCCAACATCGTGCTGATCTGGGCGTACACGCTCTCCTGCCACTCCTGCCGGCACATCGTCGGCGGCAAGCTCAAGCACTTCTCGAAACACCCGGTGCGCTACAAGGCGTGGCAGTTCGTCGGCAGGCTCAACGCCCGCCACATGCAGCTGGCGTGGGCCTCGCTGCTGAGCGTGGCGCTCGCCGACTTCTACGTCTATCTCGTCGCGTCCGGCGTCTTCGCCGATCCCCGCTTCTTCTAGAGACCAGTGAGGTACTGAGCTGATGTCCGTGGTCGACCGGCAGGAGTGGGACGTCGTCGTGGTCGGTGCCGGCGGTGCCGGACTGCGGGCCGCGATCGAGGCACGTGAGCGGGGCGCCCGTACGGCGGTGATCTGCAAGTCGCTGTTCGGCAAGGCGCACACGGTGATGGCCGAGGGCGGCATCGCGGCGGCGATGGCCAACGCCAACGAGCACGACACCTGGCAGGTCCACTTCCGCGACACCATGCGCGGCGGCAAGTTCCTCAACCAGTGGCGGATGGCCGAGCTGCACGCGCAGGAGGCCCCGGACCGGGTGTGGGAGCTGGAGACCTGGGGCGCGCTGTTCGACCGTACGAAGGACGGCCGGATCTCGCAGCGCAACTTCGGCGGCCACGAGTACCCGCGGCTCGCCCACGTCGGCGACCGTACGGGCCTGGAGCTGATCCGCACCCTCCAGCAGAGGATCGTCGCCCTGCAGCAGGAGGACTTCAAGGAGAGCGGGGACTACGAGTCCGGTCTGAAGGTCTTCCAGGAGTGCACGGTCACCCGGATCCTCAAGGACACCGCATCCGACAGCGGCTCCGCCGCGGGCCGTGTCTCCGGAATCTTCGCCTACGACCGCGAGACCGGCCGTTTCTTCGTCCTCGAAGCCCCCGCCGTGGTGATCGCGACCGGTGGCATCGGCAAGTCCTTCAAGGTGACGTCGAACTCGTGGGAGTACACGGGTGACGGACACGCACTCGCGCTCCTCGCCGGGGCACCGCTGCTGAACATGGAGTTCGTGCAGTTCCACCCGACCGGCATGGTCTGGCCGCCGTCGGTGAAGGGCATCCTCGTCACCGAGTCGGTGCGCGGCGACGGCGGGGTGCTCAGGAACTCCGAGGGCAAGCGGTTCATGTTCGACTACGTCCCGGACGTGTTCAAGGAGAAGTACGCCGAGTCGGAGGAGGAGGCCGACCGGTGGTACGACGACCCGGACCACAACCGGCGCCCGCCCGAGCTGCTCCCCCGCGACGAGGTGGCCCGCGCGATCAACGCCGAGGTGAAGGCGGGCCGGGGTTCGCCGCACGGCGGAGTCTTCCTGGACGTGTCCACCCGGATGCCCGCCGAGGTGATCCGGCGCCGGCTGCCGTCCATGTACCACCAGTTCAAGGAGCTGGCGGACGTCGACATCACGGCGGAGGCGATGGAGGTCGGACCGACCTGTCACTACGTGATGGGCGGCATCGCGGTCGACTCGGACACGGCGGCGGCGCGCGGCGTGCCGGGGCTGTACGCGGCCGGTGAGGTGGCGGGCGGCATGCACGGCTCCAACCGGCTCGGCGGCAACTCCCTCTCCGACCTGCTGGTCTTCGGGCGGCGGGCGGGCTGGCACGCGGCGGAGTACGCGCACGGGTCGGCGGGCCGGCGCCCGCCGGTGGACGACGCCCAGGTCAACACGGCCGCGGCGGAGGCGCTGCGCCCGTTCTCGGCGGAGACGGAGGGCGAGGCGGGCCCGCCGGAGAACCCGTACACCCTGCACCAGGAACTCCAGCAGACCATGAACGACCTGGTCGGCATCATCCGCCGCGAGGGCGAGATGGAGCAGGCCCTGCACAAGCTGGCCGAGCTGCGGGTACGGGCCCGCCGGGCGGGGGTCGAGGGCCACCGCCAGTTCAACCCCGGCTGGCATCTGGCGTTGGACCTGCGGAACATGCTGCTGGTCAGCGAGTGCGTGGCCCGGGCCGCGCTGGAGCGCACCGAGTCGCGCGGCGGCCACACCCGCGAGGACCACCCCACCATGGACCGCGCCTGGCGCAACGTGAACCTCCTGTGCGCCCTCGCCGACCCGACCGGCGGCCTCGCGGCGACCGACCCCGGCCGCGGCCAGGTCCGCCTCACCCGCGAGACCACCGAACCCATCCGCCCGGACCTGCTCGCCCTCTTCGAGAAGGAGGAGCTGGTCAAGTACCTCGCCGAAGAGGAGCTGTACGAGTGAGCAGCTACGAGGCCCGCTTCAAGGTGTGGCGGGGCGACGAACAGGGCGGCGGCCTGGAGGACTTCGAGGTCGAGGTCAACGACGGCGAGGTGGTGCTCGACATCATCCACCGCCTCCAGGCCACCCAGGCGCCCGACCTGGCCGTGCGCTGGAACTGCAAGGCCGGCAAGTGCGGTTCGTGCTCGGCAGAGATCAACGGCCGCCCGCGCCTGATGTGCATGACCCGCATGTCGGTCTTCGACCGGTCGGAGACGATCACCGTCACGCCCCTGCGCGCCTTCCCGGTGATCCGCGATCTGGTGACGGACGTCGGCTTCAACTACCAGAAGGCGAGGGAGGTGCCGGCGTTCGTGCCACCGGCCGGTGTGGGGCCCGGCGAGTACCGGATGATGCAGGAGGACGTGGACCGCTCGCAGGAGTTCCGCAAGTGCATCGAGTGCTTCCTGTGCCAGGACACCTGCCATGTCGTCCGGGACCACGAGGAGAACAAGACCGCTTTCGCCGGCCCGCGCTTCCTGATGCGGATCGCCGAACTCGACATGCACCCGCTGGACGCGGCCGCCGCGACGGGCCTGGACCGCAAACGCACGGCCCAGGACGAACACGGCCTCGGCTACTGCAACATCACCAAGTGCTGCACGGAGGTCTGCCCCGAAGGCATCAGGATCACCGACAACGCCCTGATCCCCCTGAAGGAGCGGGCGGTCGACCGCAAGTACGACCCGCTGGTGTGGCTCGGCTCGAAGATCAGGAGGCGGTCTTCGTAACGGAGCGTCCCGAAGCTCAGCGGACCCAGTTCTCCTGGTACGCCCGCCAGCCCGCTTCCGTGGCCGCGAAGTCGGTCGGTGGTGTCCGGGGTGACCTCCAGGGCGAGGCTCGTCTGCTGGGCCGCATAGCCGTCGTAGAGGCTCTGCAACGGCTGCATGGTGTCGTACGACATGACGGCGATCTGGTCCACGCGGCGGGCCACCTGCCCGAAGTAGGACTGCGACCACCACTTGGGGTGACCGGTGGTCGCGCCCCAGAAGGAGTGGAAGGCCGGGAAGTTCCTGTCGCCGGAGTGGAGGGGCTCCAGGACGGCGAGGGTGCAGCGGAGGGTACGGCGACGTCCGGGGCGGCCTTCGGGGTGGTCTTCGGGGCGGACTTCGGCGGGGATGCCCTTGCCACCCGCACCGCGCGTGCGGCTTTCGCCGCCGGGCCCTGGTCCTGCGGTGTCCATTTCTGCCCCCTGTCCTTCTCTTCCCCCAACCGTGTCCGTTCCGCTCGCGAAGGCGTCTACCTGCCCATACGCTCCGAAATGTGACGTCCTCCCTGATCCGGGGCCGGCCCCGGCATGCCACGGCACACATATCGGTGCGGGTGGCGCATGCCGTGCTGGGTACCGCGGTCGGGGCCGGGTGGCTGGTGTTGCCGGTGATGACGGCCGGTGCACAGGATCCGGTTCCCGTGGCACCCGCCGGCACGGTCGCGAGCGCCGCCGCGCCGCAGCAGGACGAGACGTCCGCCGTCGATCTCGTCCTGCCCCTCGTCGTGGGGGTCGCGGCCGTGGGGCTGGCCGGATACGGCTATCTGCGCCGCACCCGCCGCGCCCGCACCCGTACGACCCCCGGGATCGTCTCCGTCGCCCCGCCCGCGCCCACCCCGGCCGACTTCGAGCGCCAGGCTCGCGCGGCACTGGTCCTGGCCGACGACTGCGTACGGACCAGCCGCGAGGAACTCGCCTTCGTCCAGCGGCAGTGCGGTGAGGCCGAGACCGAACCCTTCGTCCATGCCCTGCGGGCCGCCGAGACCGAGCTGGCTGCCGCGTGTGCGATCTGGCGGCGGTACGAGCAGGGGGCGCCGAAGGACGCGGCGGCGCGGCGGCAGGCGCTGGTCGGTGTGGTCGGCCGGTGCGCGGAGGCGGGACGCCGGCTGGACGCGGAGGCCCGCGCGCTGGACCGGCTGCGGGAACTGGACGCGCCGGGGCCGGCCGGGGCACTGGAGCCGGCCGAGGGATGGTTCCGGGAGCTGACGGGGCGCACGGTGGCCGCGCAGGACACCCTGGCGGAGCTGCGCGAGCGGTACACCGCCTCGGCCGTCGGGCCGGTCACCGGGTACGTCGAACAGGCCAAGGACCGGCTGGTGTTCGCCACCGTCCGGCTCAACGAGGCCCGGCAGGCGGCCGACGCGGGCGACGGCGGGCGAGCCGCCGGGCAGCTGCGCGCCGCCGAGGGCGCGGTGGCCCAGGCCGAGGTCCTGGTGACCGGGGTGGAACGGCTCGCGGCCCGGTTGCGGGAGGCGGCGGAGCTGGTGCCGGCCGTGCTGACCGGCGCGGAGGCGGAGCTAGCGGCGGCCCGGAAGGGCGGCGTGCGGGAGCCGCTGACCAGCGGTGAGCTGCACGCGCGGCTGGCCCACGCGGACGGCGTGCTGGCCGCCGTACGACAGGAGCGGACGGCGGGCCCGTACGACCCGCTGGACGCCCTGCGCCGGATCGCACGGGCCGTGGAACGGCTGGACACCGGCCACTTGGGCGCACCGGCCGCGGCGGCGCTGCTCGTGGCGAGGAGTTCCGTCGCCGGGGCGGAGGAGTTCGTCGCGGTGCACCGGGGCGCGGTGGGCCCACAGGCACGCGTTCTTCTGGCGGAGGCGGCACGGGAGCTGGGCGCCGGCCGCGCCGACCAGGCCGACGCCCTCGCCCGCGAGTCCCGGGACCTGGCCGAACGGGACGTACGAGCACACGGCAACCCGTACACGGGCGCCGATGGTGACTCACCGGGCCTGTCCGGCGCGGTCCTGGGCGGTGTGCTCCTGGCCGAGGACCAGGACGGGGGCCCACCGGCAAGCTACGGCGGCCCGCGCACAAGGGGCCGCCACTGCTCCCGGCCACCTGCCTAGCCAACGGGAAGGGGTCTGCGGGCGGAGGCCCCGGGTGCTTCGGGTCAGAAGAGGCTCAGGAGGGCTTCCGCCGGGTCGGTGAGGCCGGACTCGCCGCCGGGCAACGGCAACTCGAACCACACCGTCTTGCCGCGAGGCGTCCTGCGGGAGCCCCACGCCGCGCTCAGCAACCCGACCAGCTGCAACCCCCGGCCCCCCTCGTCCGTGTCCCGGGCCCGTCGCCGCCGAGGCTGCACCAGGCCGGAGTCCCACACCTCGCAGACCAGCGTGCGGTCCAGCAGCAGCCGTAGCCGGATGTCCCCCTCCCCGTACCGGAGCGCGTTGGTGACCAGCTCGCTGACGAGCAGTTCCGCCGTGTCGACCAGCGGCTCCAGGTCCCAGCTCAGCAGCTGCGCCCGGGCGTACTCCCGCGCCCGCCCCACACTGCGCGGCTCGCGCGGCAGCGTCCAGTCGCCGACGGAATCGGCCGGCAGCCCCTGCACCCTCGCCATCAGCAGCGCGATGTCGTCCTCGCCGTGGTGGGTGTCGAGGGTGCTGAGAACGTGGTCGCAGACGTCCTCCAGCGGCTGGGAGGGGTCGGTGAGCGCGCCCACGAACGCCTGCAGCCCCTCGTCCAGGGGATGGTCGCGGGACTCGACCAGGCCGTCCGTGTACAGGGCCAGCAGCGCGCCCTCGGGCAGCTCGACCTCGACCTCCTCGAAGGGCTCGCCGCCCACGCCGAGCGGCATGCCGGGCGGCACGTCCAGCATCAGGGCGGCCTCACCGGGCTCGACCAGGACCGGCGGCAGATGGCCGGCGTTGGCGAACGTACAGCGTCTGGTGACGGAGTCGTACACCGCGTAGACGCAGGTCGCGAGGTACACCTCGGACAGGTCCGCGTCCCGGGGCTGGCGCGCCGTACGCGTGGCCTGCTGGACTCCCCCCGGGGTGCCGAGCCCCCGGGCGATCTCGTCCAACGCCGAGAGCACTTCGGCCGGTTCGAGGTCCAGCAGGGCCAGGGTCCGTACGGCGGTGCGCAGTTCGCCCATCGCGACCGCCGCGCGCAGGCCCCGCCCCATCACATCGCCCACGACCAACGCCGTACGGTGCCCCGGCAGTTCGATCACGTCGAACCAGTCGCCGCCCACCTCGGTGGCCGCGTTGCCGGGCAGATAGCGGCAGGCGATGTCCAGCCCGGAGGCCTCGGGGTCGCCCGGCGGCAGGAGCGAGCGCTGCAGTATCAACGCCCGTTCGTGTTCCCGGCGGTACAGGCGCGCGTTGTCGATGCAGACGGCGGCGCGCGCCGCCAGCTCCACCGCCAGTTCCCGGTCGCGGTCGCCGAACGGCTCGCTACCCTTGGTGCGGGCGAACTGGGCGAGGCCGACGACGGTGTCGTGGGCGACCATCGGCACGGCCAGCTTGGACTGCACCAGACCGCCGTCCTCGGCGGGCACCCGCTGCGGCCGGGCGGTGCGCAGGGCGTCCGCGCAGGGCGAGTTGAAGGGGAAGTGGTGGACCGCGCCGACCTCGACGGACTCGCCGGAGCTGGTGAAGGGGACCCCGGCGACGGCGCTCGCGAAGGCGACGCGGCGCAGTTCGGCGCTGCCGTCGGCGAGGCCGGGCGGGGTCTCGTCACCGGCGAGGAGCCCCTGGTAGAGGTCGACGGTGGCGAGGTCGCAGAAGCCCGGGACGACGACGTCGAGCAGTTCCCGGGCCGTGGTCTCCAGGTCGAGCGAGTTCCCTATGCGGGCGCCGGCCTCGTTGAGCAGGGCGAGGTTGCGCCGGGCCGCGGCGGCCTCGCGGGCGGCGGCCCGGCGGGCGGTGATGTCGGTGCCGAGCCAGGCGATGCCGATGGGCCGGCCGCTGCCGCTGTGCACGCGGTAGAGGTTGACGGACCAGTGCCGGCGTTCCTCGGAGCCGGGGACGTACCCCGTGACATGCATGTCGGTGATGGACTCACCGGACTGCAGCACCCGGCGCAGCGTGGCCGAAACCCGCTCGGCCTCACCGCGGGGCAGATAGTCGTGCACGCCCTTGCCCCGGTGGTCGTCGGGGGTTCCGCCGAAGACGGAGGCGAATCGCTCGTTGGCCCGACGGACCCTCAGATCGGTGTCGATCAGCAGGAACCCGAACGGAGACTGACCGAAAATCGCCTGCGAGGCGGCGAGATCGGTCTCGATGCTGCGCAGGGTGCGCACGTCCACGACGATACAGACGGCGGCCCTGTCGCCCTCGCCGGTCCGGGTGGGCATGACGTAGACCTCGGCGAGGCCGTCCGCGCCGCGCGTGCCGTCCGCCTTGTCCGGCATCCGGAAGGGCACGACCCCGGTCCACTCCCGCCCGTCGAGGATTTCGGCCATCTTGCGCTGGCCGCGCTCGCGCAGGTCGGGATCGACGAAGGCCTCTATGGGGTCCCTGCCGACGGCGTGTGCGGCGGGGATGCCGAAGAGCTGCTCGGCGCGCAGGCTCCACTGGTCGACCAGCCCGCCGGGGCTGATGGAGAAGGACGCGACCTTGATGTAGTCGTAGATCGAACCGGGCGGACTGCTCTGCCACATGGCGTCGCCGGGTGCCGCGGCAGCCTCCGCGGCCTGGTGCCTCGCGCCGTCCGACGGGTCCTCGGACTCCGTGGCCTTCGCTGGTATCTCGCTCACGCGAACCGTCCCCTCCAGCTCACCGCGTCCGGCACCGGTCACCGGGGGCGGCTGCCCGCAGTATCCAGCACTACGGTGCCGCACGACACGGTGTTCACGATCACAGCTCGGTCCAGATGCTTTTCGGACCGGTCCGTGACAACACTTCCAGTCTTCTAACCAGGGAACACGCCCTCGAACCACGCATCGCAGGACCGGCCGGTCACCCGGAGCGCACGATGGGCGGACCCCCGCCGGCCGTACACCCTCGTGCCCCCCGGATGCTTCCGGCTCACCCCGGCAGCGCCAGTTCGAACCAGACGGTCTTTCCGCTCGTGCCGGGCCGGGTGCCCCAGCGGCGCGAGGAGCCGGCGACCAGTTGCAGCCCGCGCCCGCTCTCGTCCTCGTCGCGGGCGACACGCTCGCGCGGCGGGTCGGGCAGCGGGTCGGAGACCTCCACCCGCAGGGTGTCGGCCGGTCCGCCGGGACGCACGAGCCGTACGCCGATGGGACCGGTGGCATGCCGCAGCGAGTTGGTGACCAACTCGCTGACCAGCAGTGCGGTGAGGTCGGCGAGGCAGTCGAGGCCCCAGCCGTGCAACTTCCCACGGACCGCGGCGCGTGCGGTGCGCACGGCGCCCGGTTCCGCGGGAAAGGTCCACTCGGCGCAGTCGCCACCGGTGTCGATCACGCCGATCACTTCCCAGGCCAGCGAGCCCACCCATGTCCGGTTTCATGGGGTTAATGGGCACATACCCGATATCTGGTGGGCAGTACCGTGCGGGAGGGCGCACTGTGGCACGAACGGCGTATCGGGAAGGCTCAGCGGAGGCCCTGGCTGAGCCGGGGGGCGACTTCGCGAACGGCGGGCACGTCCTGGTCCAGCCAGGCCACGTCCCAGATCTCGGCCGGGGTGAGCCAGCGCAGCTCGTCATGGTCCTGGAGGGGCCGGGGGGCGGGTGAGCCGGGGAGCAGGCGGGCGGTCCACACCCGCAGGACGTACGGCTCACGCAGCGGCCACTGACCCGGCACGCGCTCGACAGGTTCGGCGTCGATGCCCAGTTCCTCGCGCAGTTCACGCATCAGGGCGTCCTCGGGCCGCTCGCCTGCCTCGACCTTGCCGCCGGGCAGTTCCCAGCGGCCCGCCAGGTCGGCGGGGGCGCTGCGGCGCGCGGCGAGCAGCCGGCCGCCGTCGAGCAGGGCCGCTCCCACCACCACGGTCCGGTCCGTCATGGGTGTCCTGGGTGTCGTGGGCGTCATGGGGCGGAGCCTACGGGAGGGCGCCGCGCGGTCAGTTCCGGGCGCTGTCCCCGTTCTGGCCGACGCGCTCGACCCAGTACAGCTGTTTGTGGCCCCGGTCGTCGAGGCTGTCGGCGATCTTCTGCGCCTCGGCGCGGGTCGCGTACCGTCCGACGCGATAGCGATTGCCGTTGTCGTCCTGCCGTATCACGAGCCAGGGCAGCGAGACCGTCCCCTCACTCATGGCCCCCACCGCCCGTGCCGCTCCCTCTCGCACCGCCCCACCACCCGCTTCCCGTCCCGGGCCCCCGCCGCGCCCCCAAGGAAACCGCAATCCGCATATGCCCGAGCGTACGCCCAACCTTTACGCTGCGAACACGCCTTTTCACAAAGAGGTACGCAACCAGCCAGAACGCAGGGGGCGCACGGGGGTGAACGCGCCGTCGTGAACGCCGTTGTCGTGCAGCGCGGGCATACCCAAGTGACCCCTGGTCACCTGGGAAAACGGCCGGATTGCAGCGGCCGGTCGGGCCCGTCGGGCGCTGCGCCACCGGGGCATCCAGGCGTGGGGGGCGCCCAGGTGTGCGCTACCTCACTCGAAGAGCCCCGCCCTGAGCAGCGCACGCCCCGCCCGTGAACCGGGACTTCACTTCACGGGCAGGTGGTACGCCACCCGGTACCGGTCGGCCGGGATCACCACGTCGGCGGTCTCCACCGGGCGGCCGGAGGCGTAGTAGGTGCGCTGGACGACCACGACCACATGGCCGGGGACGCCGCCGAGGATGTGCAGTTCCTCGGCGAGGCCGGGGCGCGCGCCGACCTCCTCGGTGACGTTGTCCACGATGACGTCGATGGCACGCATGCGCTCGACCACCCCCATGCCGCCGAGCGGGCCCTCCTCGGGCAGCATCACGGGGGTACGGCCGGTGACGGCGAGGGGCTCCCAGGAGGTGGAGAGCATCATCGGCTCGCCGGCCTCGCGGAACAGGTACTTGGTGCGCATGACCCGGTCGCCGGCCCGGATCGCGAGCCGCTCGGCGATGGCGGCCCCGGCCCCGGCCTGCTCACTGCTGGACTCCCAGGTGCCGCGCACCGAGGCGTCGGCCTGCTCCTGCCGGAAGGGCGTGGCACCGCCGGCCGGGCGGTACCCGGAACGGGCCACCCTGCGGGGCACGGGCCGCTCGCGCACATACGTCCCCGAGCCGGAGCGGCCCTCGACCAGTCCCTCGGCCATCAGTACCTTGCGGGCCTCCAGCGCGACCGTGTCCGAGACGCCGTACTCCTCGCGGATGCGGGCCTGGGAGGGCAGCCGGGTGTGGGGCGGCAGTGAACCGTCGACGATCTTCTTGCGGAGATCACCCGCGACACGCAGGTACGCCGGCTGTTCACCGAAAGTCACTGGCCGCTCCCATCAGGTTGTACAGACAGCAACAGCCTGGCAACCCTGGGTTGTGACACGCAAGCGAAGGCCAGAGAATCACTCGATGTGATGACATGGCGTGTGCGAGGGCATTACCCAGGCATTTTCTCCCCCGTACAGGTGCGCCCACACCTGGCGGGTGAGTCTCCCCTGCCAGGGCGCGCCCTGCGCACGGGTACCGTGCTCCTGGGGCGGGCGGCACACAGCGAAACGGGGGCGGAATGCGGGGGGCGACCCTGGCCGGAGGCCGGGCGGGCGGAAGCCGGGCGGGCAGAGGCCGGGTGCGCGGAAGCCGGGCGGGCAGAGGCCGGGTGGGCGGCGAGGTCGTCCGGGCGGTGAACGGGCTCACCAAGCGGTGGGCGGCGACCACGCGCAACGGCACGGTCTTCTCGGCGGCCGGCGTCCGGCCCCTGCCGGCCTTCCCGGCCGACGGCGCCACGGGCCCGGCGCGGACGGAGCTGAGGGAGACCCTCGGCCTGCCGGCGGATCAGGCGGCGGGCGCGGCACGGGAGTTGCCCGGCGCGCCGGCCGCAGAGCGCCCTGGCCCGGTTCGGGGCACTGGGCTTCCGTGCCGCCGCGGTCACGATGTCCCGAGCGGTCGCGGGCGGCGTGCCGCCGCCCCTGCGCTACGTCACGACCAGGGTCGAGGCCGCCTTCGACCGCCCCTTCGGCTTCCTCGCACTGCACCGGCACTCGCGGCTGGTGCCGGCTGCGGGGTGGGTGACGGATCCACTGCCGTTCCCCGAGGACACATACGCGATAACCGGACGAGGAGCGGGCAGCGCGCCTCGTGGGAGGACGACCAGTGAGCAAGGTGACCGCCGAGACGGTCCGTCGGGTGAACGGGCTGACGGCCCGCTGGGCGCAGGCACTGCCCGAGGGCACGGTCTTCTCCGCGCCCGGGGTCTGGCCCCTGCTGGCCTTCCTGGCCGACGGCGCGACCGGGCCGGCGCGGACGGAGCTGAGCCAGGCCCTCGGCCTGCCGGCGGATCAGGCGGCCGGCGCAGCACGGGAGTTGCTGGCTGCCCTGGGGGCGGTGTCCGGTCTGGACGCGGCGCTCGGCCTGTGGACGCACCACGCGCTCGCCCTGCGCGAGGAGTGGCGGGCGGGGCTGCCCGCCGGGACCTACGGGGTGTTCGGGGACGACCTCGTCACCGCGCAGGAGCGGCTGGACGTCTGGGCGGCCGAGCGGACCGGCGGGCTGGTCGAGCGCATGCCGGTGACACTGACCCGGGACACACGGCTGGTGCTGGCCGGCGCGCTCGCGCTGCGCACGACCTGGCGGCAGCCCTTCACGGAGCTGCCGCTCAGGCCGGACGCCGGCCCCTGGCAGGGGCGATCGCTGCGCGGGCTGCACCGGCGGAGCGTGCGGCCGGACCGGGTGGGCGTGACGGGCACGCCGGACGGCTTCGTCACCGCGCTGACGGTGCCCGGCGACAACGGCATCGACGTCCATCTGCTGCTCGGCGAGGAGCGCATGACGCCGGGCCAGGTGCTCGCGGCGGGCGTGGGAATCGTGGCGCGGGCGCTGCCGCTGACCGTGGGCGGCTCGCTGCCGCACGGACATGTGGGGCCGGGTCTGTACGTGGAGCAGCAGCCGGCCGTCGAGCCGGGGCCGCCGGTGCTGGACGTGCGGACGGTGGTGTACGAGGTGCGCGCCGACCACGATCTGCTCGCCCTGTCGGACCTCTTCGGTCTGACGTCGGCGTCGGACACCCGCGGCGGTCACTTCCCGGGGGTGAGCGCCTCCGGGCTGGCCGTCGGGGAGGCCCGCCAGTCGGCCGTGGCGCAGTTCGGCGCGCTCGGCTTCCGGGCGGCGGCGGTGACGGCCATGGCGGCGCCGTACGGCGGCGCGCCGCAGTACCGCTACGAGTCCACGGTCGTCCGGGCCGTCTACGACCGCCCGTTCGGCTTCCTCGCCGTCGACCGCGACTCCCGGCTGGTACTGGCGGCGGGCTGGGTGACGGACCCGGCGCCGGAGGCCGTCGTCAGCTTCCCGGGCGCTGTTCCTCCAGCACTCTGACGCAGCGCGCGAGCAGACCCGTCAGGGCGTCCCGCTCCGCGTCGGTGAACTCCGCGGCGAGGGCCCGCTCGACGCGTACGGCGTACGCGTCGGCGTCGGCGAGTACGGCACGGCCCTCGTCCGTGAGGCGGGTCTCCAGGACGTTCCTGTGCCACTCGTGGGGGCTGCGGGTGATCAGATCGCGGTCCTGGAGGTTCTTCAGGACCGTGTTCATGGTCGGCGGGGTGACCCCGCACAGCCGGGCCAGGGCCGCCGCGGAGATGCCGGGGTTGGCGGAGAGGTGGAGCAACGCGGCGTACTGGGCGACGGTCAGGCCCGCGGGCTTCAGGACCGCCGTCTTGGTCGCGTTGAGGGCCTGCTCGGCCCGCTTGAGATGGGAGCCGAGGCGCTCGGACGCGGGCATGGAGGTCACCCCGCCACATTAATGCCCGGGTGGGCGTTAACACCCTGGCGAGGATTAGAGTTCTAATATAGATTCGCACTCGCCCGATAGTGAGTAGCCGAATCGAGAGGCACTGTCGTGTCCCGTGCGATCCACCGCCGTACCTTCCTGACCGGCGTCGCCGCGGCGGCCGTGGCCGTCGCCGCGCCCACCGCGAGCGCGGCCACCGGCCCGCGCATCTCCACCGCCTTCACCCTCCCCGACGAGCGCGCCTACCCCGAGGGCATCACCCTCGACCCGCGCACGGGCGACGCCTACGTCGGCTCCTTCACGACCGGCGCGATCTACCGCGCCGCCGCCGGGAGCCGCACCGCCGAGGTCTTCCTGCCGGCGGGCACCGACGGCCGGACCACCGCCAACGGCCTGAAGGCCGACCGGGCGGGCCGGCTGTGGGTCACCGACCACACCACCGGGATCGACGTCTACGACCTGTACGGCCGCTCCCTGCTGGCCCGCTTCGAGATACCGCAGGGCGACCCGCGCTTCCTGAACGACCTCGTGATCACGGCGGACGGCACGGCCTACGCCACCGACAGCGTGCGTCCGGTGATCTACCGCGTCACCCCGGCCGACCTGGCCCGCGCCCGCGGCGGCCGTGCGCCGCTGACCGCGTACTACGACCTCAGCGGCGCCGTACCGGCACACTCGCCGGACGACTACACCCTCAACGGCATCGTCGCCGACCCCGCCGGACGCCTGCTGTTCGCCGTCGACATGACCGGTGGCGGCCTGTACCGGGTCGGCCTGACCGACGGCTCGGTACGCCAAGTCACCTTGCAGGGCGGCGACTTGAAGCACGGCGACGGCCTGGAGCTGGCCCACGGCACCCTGTGGGCCGCCCACAACGCGACCAACACCCTCACCCGCTGGCACCTCTCCCCCGACGGCACCAGGGCCCGCCTGACCCGGACCCTGACCACCCCGGCCCTGCAGACCCCCACCACCCTGGCGCACGACCACCACGGCCTCCTCGTCGTCCGCTCCCAGTTCGACAAGGGCGGACCGATGGGCCCGGGGGTGCCTCGGACGCCGTTCACGGTGGCGCGGGTGACGGGGATGTGATCTCGTGGCCGGGGCCTGGCCGAGTCGCTACGGTAGGACCATGACCGCACCGCCCGACTGGATGCGCCCGCCGCGCGACGAAGGCTGGTTCGCGGAGGACCTGGACCGCCTCCCCGAGGCGCCCCGCCACACCGAGCTGATCGATGGAGCTCTCGTCTTCATGGTGTCGCCGCAGAGGTGGTGGCACGGCCACCTCGTCACCATGCTCACCGTCGCTCTCATGGAGCAGGCGCCCGCCGATGTGCGGGTCGGCCGCGAGATGACCATAAGGCTCGACGAGCGCAATCGTCCGGAGCCGGACCTGCTCCTGGCGAAGGCCGACTTCGACGGCGATCGCACCTGGTTCGCCCCGGACGAGGTACAGCTCGTGATCGAGGTCGTCTCCCCCGAGTCCGCGCACCGCGACCGCACGGTCAAGCTGCGCAAGTACGCGCAGGGCGGCATCCCGCACTACTGGTGCGTCGAGGAGGAGAACGGCGCTCCCGTCGTCCACGTCTACGAGCTGGACGAACCGACCGGGGCCTATGCGCCCGCCGGTGTCTTCCGGGGCGCCCTGACGCGTCCGGTGCCGTTCGAGATCAGCCTGGACCTCGACAAGCTGCTCCCGTCGCGGGACACCTGACTCACAGCGGCCGGGCAAGCGCACTGGTGTGCCCCGACGGGGTCCGTGTCGCCTGGCCAGCGTCCGGACGACACCGGCGCACCCGGCCGCCGCGACACCCGGCCGCCGCGACACCTGTGCCCGGCAACGCGTGCCCGAACGGCAGCCGGGCGGCGCGGTAACCCGTGGCCGGCACCGGCAGGGCTCCGGCCTGCAGCGAGCGCCGGACCCAGCGGCGCATCGGGAGGCGACGCCGTACCCGTCGAAGACGGCGTGACCGGTGGCGACGACCGCCTCCAGCCGCTCGCGGCCGACCTCGCGCACGACGCGCGGCGCGAGCCGGTCCCTCGCGGCGGGGCCGGGGTCGGAAAGCGGTGGAGCGCCACCGGCCTCGGCCGCGCCGCGTCCGTGCAGATCGCGTATGCCGGGTGGTCAGCGCCCGGCTCGTCCCCGTCGCTCGTACACCGTCACCCGCCGCCCACGGACCTGCTCGTCCGCCACCACGGTGAAGTACTTCTTCAGCACGGAGAGCTTCACGCTGTCCCGCTGTGCCGTCACCGGCTTCGCCACCCCCGTGGCGTCCGTGACCAGCAAGATCCGCCTCTCCGCCAGCATCGCCGTCCGGATGCGGGCCGGACTGGTCTCCTCGCCCTTCAGCGTCCCGGACGCCACCGGGCCCTCCCCCAGCGCGATGTCCCGCAGTCCGGTGAACGCGTCGGGGGACACCAGCGCGGTGTCCCGTCGGGCCGCCGGCAGGAAGAGCGTCGCGTCCCCGGTCTCCTTCAGGCGCCGCACGTCGGCCGCCACCGCCAGTACGTCGTCCACGCGGCTCGACGGGGACCGCTTGGCCAGCGACTGCGGGAGCAGCGCCACGAACGCCACGACGACCGCCACGGGGACGAACCACCCCGACGCCCTCGGGAACCGTGGTGTGGCCGCCCGTACCGCCGAGCCCAGGGCCGCACCGATCAACAGTGCCAGACCCAGCAGGCTGAACAGGACATATCTGTCCACGAACAGGGGCTTGGCCAACGAGATGCCTATCAGGGTGAGTTGCGGCACCGCGAGCAGGGGCAGTCCGACGGCCGCCGCCGACAGTCGCCCTGTTTTCGGCCGGTCCAGCAGGGCTCCGAGGCCGCCGATGGCCAGGAGGACCGCCGGGCCGATCAGCATGTGCCAGGTCAGCGGCGGTATCCACGCTATCTGGTCGGACTGGCCGCGGCTGAAGAGAATCAACGGCAGATCGCCTGCCACGGCGACCACCGCGGCGGCCGTCCAGCGCACCCACACGCCGCGCCCGCTCCGTGTCCACAGGAGTGTCCCGGCGTGCGCGGGCAGGATCAGCAACGACAGCCAGTTCAGCAGCCCGCATGTGAGGACCGTGCCGGCGTACGCCACCCAGCCGATCGCCCGGCCGCGTCCTTCCCGCAGGGTCACCAGCAGCAGTGTCGAGATCCCGGCCCCGGCCGCCACCAGCGCGTACGGGCGGCCCTCCTGGAGATAGAACTGCGCCGAGGGCAACAGCCCGAGCGCCAGCCCCGCTCCCAGACCCGCCCACGCCCCGGCGAGCCGGTGGCCCAGGGCGGCCACACAGGCCGCCGCCACCGCCATCGCCAGCACGGAGGGCAGGCGCAGGGTGGTGGTGCTGGGTCCACACCATGCGAAGAGTGCGTGCATCAGCAGGTAGTAGAGCCCGTGCACGGCGTCGACGTGCGCCAGCATGTGCCAGACGTCGGCCGTGGACCGTCGGGCCACCTGCCAGGTCGCGGCCTCGTCCCGCCACACGCTGTGCTGCCGGGGCAGCCCCCACAGGCCGAGGGCGAGAGTCCACAGCATCGGGACCGGCCAGACAGGAAGAGCACGCCGGGGAACGGATATGGCAGATGTCATGAGAGTCCAGGTCCTACGGGTGGCGGAGTCCGGGGCAGGGGCAGCCGTCCAGTCCCACCAGGCGCCGTCGCTCAGCCGGATGAGCGGAAGGCGCGCACCTTGTTGATCTTAAAGGTGCGCTCGCAGGGGCCTGTCTACCCGACGCAACCCCACCCGCCTTGGCGAACTCCTGCCCTCCCGCTCCCGCGTGGCCGCAGGCCGCAGGCCGCAGGCCGCAGGCCGCAGGCCGCAGGCCGCAGGCCGCAGGCCGCAGGCCGCAGGCCGCAGTTGGAACCCCGTGACCTGCGGACCACGGCTCGCTCAGGGGGCGTCGGCTCAGCGCTCCGGGGTCCATCTGTGGATCAGCTCGTGCTGCGCCAACGTTGAGGAGGTCGGGCTTTCGCTTCCTTGCGACGTCGCGGAACGGGCTGATACACGTTTGCCAGGTCGGCGACGTGGTGGTGCGTCACCCGCCACACATTGAAGCGGAACTCCACCAAACTCCCTGTGGCCTGCGGAAATGCGAAGCCATCCAGCACCATCCCAGCACGGGATCCACGACAAACTCCCCGCCTCGCCCACCATCCGCCACTCACAGTGGCCAAGCGGCCAGCAAATCGCCGGGGCCGTAGGCAGCGTCAAGCCCCGGACAGTCGACTCCACTGCGTGAGACCGCCACGACTGGAACGGGTTCGTCGGTGAGGGCGGCCCGGTGTCGATGGAGAGCTGCCAGGTCGTGCCGGTCAAAGGGTGACTGCTCCAGCCACTTGATGGAGCCGAGAAAGAGCAGCTCCTTGGCGATGGGGGCGCGGTCCCCACCAACGATGTCGATCTCGACGTCGTTGGTGCGGGTCCAGTAGCCGCCTACTGCGGGGGCCGCGGGGAGCTCGTCGTCGGGCAGTATCCGGGCAAGCGCCTCGCGGATGAGCGGCTCGATCGCGCGGCCGCGCCAGCTGGTCCAGCTCTCGCGGATCCGCGCCAAGGTCAGATCGCCCCGCCCTCGCTCGATCTCCTCCATGGACGGGCCGAGCAGGTGCAGCCAGAACCGTAGGTAGGGATCTGCCACCCGGTAGCGGCGATCCTTCGACGGACGCAGCGACACGGGCAGCTCCGCGGCGACGATCCGCTTGTCCGTAAGCAGTTCCAGCGCTCGCTGCAGCGGCGTGGCCCCGATCCCGCCGGCCGCACGGGCGATGTTGGTGAAGGTCCGCTCGCCACTTCCGATGGCCGCCAGCACCGTACGCGCCTGGGCCTGCGGGGGAAATTCGGCAGCCAGCGAGCGCTCGGCCGACACCAGCAGGGCCGAGACCGGATCGTTCAGCGCCTCGCCGAGGAAGTCCCACAGCCCTGCGCCGCGCGGCCACTCCGCGCAGATCAGCGGCAGCCCGCCGGTTACCAGCGCGGCGTCGAAGGCTTCCGCCGGATCCAGCCCGAGCATCTGCCCGACCTCGGCGGGGTTGAGCGGTCCCAGCACCATCTCCCGGCCGCGCTGATGGAAGGGGCGTCCGTAGCTGTTCAGTGCCTCCATCATCGACAGATCGGAGCCGATGAGGACCAGCAGCACTGGCTTGGTCTCCAGCACCCGATCCCAGGCCCGTTGCAGCATCCCCTCAAAGGCGCCATCGGTATCCATCAGGTACGGCACCTCGTCGATGACCAGCACGCTCGCCCGGTCGGCGGGCAGCGCCGCGCCCAGCACATCGAACGCGGCATCCCAGCTCTCCGGCCGCGCGGCGGCCACCAGCCCCGCCAACGGCAGCGTCGATGACTGGGCATCCCGGGCCAGCCGCGCCAGATCATCCCTGAGGGATGCACCGGTCGCCGCGTAGAACAAGAACGGAGCTCCGGAGCGCTCCGCAAACCGCTCGACCAGTCGCGACTTGCCCACCCGGCGCCGCCCACGCAACATCACGCACCGACCGGGCCGCTCCCCGCCAACCCCTGCGGCCACCTTCTGCAGCTCTCGCTCCAATGTCGCCAGCTCCTGCCGACGACCTACAAAGTCCACCATGTCCGCCGACCTTCCACCGACCTCCACGCACGACACTAACGACAACGTTACTAACGTAGACGTTAGTAAGCTGCGCCAGGTGTGCTGTCCGGGGAAAGGCGAGGCGGGAAGAAACCAGGGGCCCGACCCCGGAGAGTCGGGCCCCTTCTGACCTGCATGTTCGCCAGATCAGCGACGTGGTGGTGCGTCACCCGCTACACGTTGAAGCGGAACTCCACCACGTCCCCGTCCTGCATCACATACTCCTTGCCCTCCATCCGCGCCTTGCCCTTGGCGCGGGCGTCCGCGACCGAGCCTGTTTCGACCAGGTCCTCGAAGGAGATGACCTCGGCCTTGATGAAGCCCTTCTGGAAGTCGGTGTGGATCACGCCGGCCGCCTCGGGGGCCGTGGCGCCCTTCTTGATCGTCCAGGCGCGGGACTCCTTGGGGCCGGCCGTCAGGTAGGTCTGCAGGCCGAGGGTGTTGAAGCCGACGCGGGCGAGGGTGGCGAGGCCGGGCTCATGCTGGCCGACGGACTCCAGCAGCTCCAGGGCCTCCTCCTCGTCCAGCTCGGCGAGGTCCGCCTCCAGCTTGGCGTTGAGGAAGATCGCCTCGGCGGGGGCGACCAGGGCGCGCTGCTCGTTCTTGAACTCCTCGTCGACCAGTTCGTCCTCGTCGACGTTGAAGACGTAGAGGAAGGGCTTGGTGGTCAGCAGGTGCAGGTCGTGCAGGAGCTCGTTGCGCTCGGTGCCCTGGACGATGCCGTGCGCGAAGAGCGTGTCGCCCTTCTCCAGGATCTCCTTGGCCTCCTCGACCGCCTTGACCTTGGGGGCCACGTCCTTCTTGATGCGCGACTCCTTCTGGAGGCGCGGGAGGACCTTCTCGATCGTCTGGAGGTCGGCGAGGATCAGCTCGGTGTTGATCGTCTCGATGTCGTCCTTCGGCGAGACCTTGCCGTCGACGTGGACGACGTTCTCGTCCTTGAAGGCGCGGATGACCTGGCAGATCGCGTCGGACTCGCGGATGTTCGCGAGGAACTTGTTGCCGAGGCCCTCACCCTCGGAGGCGCCGCGCACGATGCCCGCGATGTCGACGAAGTCGACCGTGGCCGGGAGGATGCGCTCCGAGGAGAAGATCGAAGCCAGCTTGGCCAGGCGGGCGTCGGGGACGCCCACCACGCCGACGTTCGGCTCGATCGTGGCGAACGGGTAGTTGGCCGCCAGCACGTCGTTCTTGGTCAGGGCGTTGAACAGGGTCGACTTGCCGACATTGGGCAGGCCGACGATTCCGATCGTGAGCGACACGTTGCGACTTCCCGTAGATGAGTGGGCCAGGGGGCTGTCAGGGGCCAGAGACCGACACTGCCCGATCCCCCAGTTTACGGGGTCCGCGCCTACCGGCTCGCGGGAGCTTCGAACGCCCGGCCAAGCGCTGCGCACCGGCGTGTCGGATGGGTGATTCGGCACATAAACAGACCTAAGTTGGTCCAGTGGAGCAACGCAGAACGCGACCCCCGAACGACGGAGCGCGACGCGGCTCGCGGAAGCCCGCGCACCTGCCCCCGCAGGCCGGGCGCAGGCCCGGCGGCGAGCGCAGGCCCGGCCCGGGGGCGCGGCGGCCGGAGCGGCGGGAGCGCCCGGCACGGCCGGTGTCGCCGGGTCCGCTGCTTCCCGGTCCCCGGCTCACCGGGCTCGGCAGCGGACTGTTCTGTGCCGTGGCGATGTTCCTGCTGGGCTGCCTGGACGCGCTCCTGTTCGGCGGGGCCCTCACCGTGTACGGCGTGCTGTTCCTGCCGGTATGTGTCCTGACCGCGCTGTGGGTGCGGGCCGGGGACGTGCTGACCGCTCCCGTGGTCGTACCGATCGCCTTCGCCGTGGGGCTGCTGCCCGTCGCCGACGGCAGCGGGGGGCTGCTCGGCCGGCTGATGGGGCTTTTCACCGGGCTCGCCACCCAGGCCGGCTGGCTGTACGGGGGGACGCTCGCCGCCGGTGTGATCGTGCTCGTACGCCGGGTGCGGTGGGTGCGGGGGCGCAGACGCCCGACGACCTGAGCGGCCGGCACCGGCTCTCTCGCCGGAGCCGGCGCCCGCGGGGCCGCCGGAGGCTACGCGTGCTGGGCCGCTCTCATCGCCGCTCCCACGATGCCCGCGTCGTTCTGCAGCTGCGCGGGGACGATCTCGGCCCTGATGCCCTCGATGAAGTGCAGGAACTTGACGGCCTTGCGGCTGACCCCGCCGCCGATGACGAACAGCTCCGGCGAGAACAGCATCTCCACGTGCGCCAGATACTTCTGGACGCGGTGCGCCCACTGCTCCCAGCTCAGACCGTGGTCTTCCTTGGCCTTGCTGGAGGCTCTCCGCTCCGCGTCGTGGCCGCTCAGCTCCAGGTGGCCCAGCTCCGTGTTCGGGACGAGGACGCCGTCCGTGAAGACGGCGCTGCCGATGCCGGTGCCGAAGGTGAGCAGGATGACCGTGCCCTTACGGCCGCGGCCGGCGCCGAACTGCATCTCGGCGACGCCCGCCGCGTCCGCGTCGTTGACGACGGTCACCGGCAGGCCGCCCAGTTTGCCGCTGAACAGGGCGCGCGCGTCGGTGTCGATCCAGCTCTTGTCGACGTTCGCCGCCGTACGGACCGTGGCGCCGCCGGTGACCACTCCGGGGAAGGTCAGGCCGACCGGGCCGGTCCAGCCGAAGTGGTCGATGACCTGCTTGACCCCGTCGGCCACACCGTCGGGCGTCGCCGGGTGCGGGGTGAGCACCTTGCGGCGCTCCTGGGTGAGGTCGCCCCTGTCCAGGTCCACAGGGGCGCCCTTGATCCCGGAGCCGCCGATGTCCACGCCGAAGATCTGCATGGCTCCACGTTACGACGGACGACTGACAGTCACGCCTCAGGAGTGCCGGCCGTCATGCCCCAGGAGTGCCGGCGGTCACGCCTCAGGAGTGCCGGCGCCGCCGCGCTCGGCGACCAGGGAGGCCGCCTCCTCGCGCAGGTCGCGGCGGAGTTCCTTGGGCAGTGAGAAGGTGATGGACTCCTCGGCGGCCTTGACGATCTCCACGTCGCCGTAGCCGCGCTCGGCGAGCCACTCCAGGACCTGCTCGACCAGGACCTCGGGGACGGAGGCGCCGGAAGTGACACCGACGGTGGTCACGCCCTCCAGCCAGGCCTCGTCGATCTCGCTGGCGAAGTCGACGAGGTAGGCCTCACGGGCGCCGGCGAGCTTGGCGACCTCGACGAGCCGCTTGGAGTTGGAGGAGTTGCGCGAGCCGACCACGATGACCAGTTCGGCCTCGGCGCCCATCTGCTTCACGGCGAGCTGGCGGTTCTGCGTGGCGTAGCAGATGTCGTCGCTGGGCGGGGAGACCAGGCCCGGGAACTTGGTCTTCAGGGCGTCGACGGTCTCCATGGTCTCGTCCACGGAGAGCGTGGTCTGGGACAGCCACACGACCTTGGAGGGGTCACGGACCTCGACCTTGGCGACGTCCCCGGGGCCGTCGACGAGCTGGATGTGGTCGGGGGCCTCGCCGGAGGTTCCGATGACCTCCTCGTGGCCCTCGTGGCCGATCAGGAGGATGTCGTAGTCCTCGTTGGCGTAGCGGACGGCTTCCTTGTGGACCTTGGTGACCAGGGGGCAGGTGGCGTCGATGGTGGCGAGGCGCCCCTGCTCGGCCTCCTCGTGCACGACCGGGGCGACGCCGTGCGCCGAGAACATGACGATGCTGCCGGGCGGCACCTCCTCCGTCCGCTCGACGAAGATCGCGCCCTTCTTCTCCAGGGTCTGCACGACGTACTTGTTGTGGACGATCTCGTGCCGGACGTAGATCGGGGCCCCGTACTGTTCGAGGGCCTTCTCGACGGCGATCACGGCGCGGTCCACACCGGCGCAGTAGCCACGGGGGGCGGCGAGCAGGACACGGCGGCCAGGCGAAGCGGTCATGCGTCCCATCGTAAGGGTGCGTCCGCCGGCGCCGGGACGGACGGATGCCGCAGGGGGCAGGGTTCGGCGGCCTGCGTGGCTGAAGGGCCCAGGCACACGGCCCCGGGGCGAACGGCGCTGGACCGGACTGTCGGTACCCCCCGTTACGCTCAACCGCATGGCTGCGAAAACCACCCCCGAAGCCCCCCTCCCCGTCGGCGAGGTCTCCCGGCTGATCGGGGGCTGGATCGACCGGCTCGGTGCGGTGTGGGTCGAGGGACAGATCACGCAGCTGTCGCGGCGGCCCGGCGCCGGAGTCGTGTTTCTGACGCTGCGGGATCCGTCGTACGACATCTCCGTGAGCGTGACCTGCTACCGGCAGGTGTTCGACGCCGTCGCGGACGTCGTCGGCGAGGGCGCCCGCGTCGTCGTACTCGCCAAGCCCGAGTGGTACGCCCCGCGCGGCCAGCTCTCCCTGCGCGCCGCCGAGATCAGACCCGTCGGCGTCGGCGAGCTGCTGGCCCGGCTGGAGCGGCTGAAGAAGGCGCTCGCGGCGGAGGGGCTGTTCGCGCCGGAGCGGAAGAAGCCGCTGCCGTTCCTGCCGCAGCTGATCGGGCTGGTCTGCGGCCGTGCCTCCGCCGCGGAGCGGGACGTGCTGGAGAACGCCCGGCACCGCTGGCCCGCCGTCCGCTTCGAGGTGCGCAACGTCCCCGTGCAGGGCGTGCACGCCGTTCCGCAGGTCGTGCAGGCGGTGAAGGAGCTGGACGAGATCGAGGACGTGGACGTCATCATCGTCGCGCGCGGCGGCGGCAGCGTGGAGGACCTGCTGCCGTTCTCCGACGAGCAGTTGGTGCGGGCCGTGGCCGAGTGCCGTACGCCGGTCGTCTCCGCCATCGGGCACGAGCCCGACAACCCGCTGCTGGACCACGTGGCCGACCTGCGCGCCTCCACCCCGACCGATGCGGCCAAGAAGGTCGTACCGGACGTGGGCGAGGAGTTCGAGCGGGTGCGGATGCTGCGGGACCGGGCCCGGCGGTGCATGAACGCGTTTGTCGAGCGGGAGGAGCGCGGCCTGGCGCACACGCTGGCCCGCCCCTCGATAGAGGATCCGCACCGGGTGATCGACGAGCGCGCCGACCACGTTGCCTCCCTGGTCGGGCGGAGCCGGCGGACCCTCGGCCACCTTCTGGACCGCGCGGACTCGGAGCTGACGCACACGCACGCGCGCGTGGTGGCCCTCTCCCCCGCGGCCACGCTCAAGCGCGGCTATGCGGTACTGCAGAGATCGGACGGACATGTGGTGCGCGGCCCGGACGAGGTGACGGAGGGCGAGGCGCTGCGTGCGCGCGTCGCCGACGGTGAATTCACGGTGAAGGTGGGCGAATGACCAGCAAGGTGGACGAGGCGCTGTCGTACGAGCAGGCGCGGGACGAGTTGATCGAGGTCGTACGGCGCCTGGAGGCGGGCGGTACGACGCTGGAGGAGTCCCTGTCGCTGTGGGAGCGCGGCGAGGAGCTGGCCAAGGTGTGCCGGCGCTGGCTGGAGGGGGCGCGGGCCCGGCTGGACGCGGCGCTCGCCGAGGAGGAAGAGGGGGAGGCGAAGGGGCAGGGAGGGGACGCCGGGTAAGCGCGGCCGGGGGGCGGGCCACTCCAGGGAGGCAGTGAGGCGGGTCACCACACCCCGACTATTGTTGAAGCTTGAACTTCACTGGCGTAGGGTCGGTGCCGTCAGCCGATCCGGACCACGGTCCGGTACGCCGCGGCACGCCGCCACACCCTAGGAAAAGCACACATGTCTCTCGTTCTTGACCCCGCCGCCCAGGACCTGCTCTTCCGCGAGGCCCGCACCGCGAACACCTTCACCGACGAGGCGGTGACCGACGAGCAGGTCCAGGCGATCTACGACCTGGTCAAGTACGGCCCCACCGCCTTCAACCAGAGCCCGCTGCGCGTCACCCTGGTCCGCTCCCCCGAGGCCCGTGAGCGCCTGGTGCAGCACATGGCCGAGGGCAACCAGCCGAAGACGGCCGCCGCCCCGCTGGTCGCGATCCTCTCCGCGGACAACGAGTTCCACGAGGAGCTGCCGACCCTCTTCCCGCACTTCCCGCAGGCCAAGGACCTGTTCTTCGGCGAGCGTCCGGCCCGTGAGGGCGCCGCCGCGCTGAACGCCGCGCTGCAGGCCGCCTACTTCATCATCGGCGTCCGCGCCGCGGGCCTCGCCGCCGGCCCGATGACCGGCCTCGACTTCGAGGGCGTCCGCAAGGAGTTCCTCGACGACGACCACACCCCGCTGATGGTGGTCAACATCGGCAAGCCGGGCCCGGACGCCTGGTTCCCGCGCTCGCCGCGCCTGGCGTACGACGACGTCGTCACGACCGTCTGAGACCCTCGCACGACGCCCGCACGACGCCCGTAACGGCCTCCCCGTACGGGAGAGGCCCCCGGCAACACCGCCGGGGGCCTCTCCCGCATGTCACGCGTGGCTCACTGGGTCTTCAGCGCCGCCGCCATCTTCGTCAGCTCCGCGAAGGACGCCGTGCCGGCCACCACCGTCGTGGTGCCGGACGTGCCGTTCAGGACGAGGGCGTCGTAGCGGCCGCCGGTGTAGCGGGTCCAGGTGCGGCCGGCGATCGTCTCGGTCTGCTTCGTCGCCGACGCTCCCTGACTGGCCTCGTCGATGAAGTCGGACGCCTTCTGCGTGGACTGTTCGACCTGGACGTACTGGCCGTCCGGGGTCTGGTAGCCCAGGTGCCAGCGGTCGGAGTTCTCGCCCTGGAAGCGTACGGAGGTCGCCTTCCAGGTACTCGGCAGGCCCTCGGGGGCGGCCACCGGGTAGCTCGCCGCGCGCCGGGCCGTGAGCAGCTCGACCCGGTAGTCGACCCGCTTGAGGTCGGGAGCGTGATCGTCGTGCGGGATGGCGAGGAAGTAGACGACCAACGCCGCGATGCCGATCAGGACCAGGGAGAGCACCATGTCCCGGGCCGTCTTCTGCTTACCGTTCGAACCTGCCACGCCCTCTATCGTCGCAGGTGCCCCAAGCGCTCATCCGTGGGGTCCCCTGCTCATTTTGTCCGCCCGGCGATAGAGTCAGGTCCAATACCCTCATCCGGCCGTCGTCGTATCAGAAAGGTGCGCTCCGATGACCGAAAATCATCATCTGCCGTCCGAGCTCGATGTTCCCTCCGAGGCTCCCGACCGTAACCTCGCCCTGGAACTCGTCCGGGTGACCGAAGCCGCCGCCATGGCCGCGGGCCGCTGGGTGGGGCGCGGCGACAAGAACGGCGCCGACGGTGCCGCGGTGCGTGCCATGCGAACCCTCGTCTCCACCGTGTCGATGAACGGCGTCGTCGTCATCGGCGAGGGCGAGAAGGACGAGGCCCCGATGCTCTTCAACGGGGAGCACGTGGGCGACGGCACCGGTCCCGAGGTCGACATCGCGGTCGACCCCATCGACGGCACCACGCTGACGGCCAAGGGCATGCCGAACGCGATCGCCGTCCTCGCCGCCGCCGAGCGGGGCGCCATGTTCGACCCGTCCGCCGTGTTCTACATGGACAAGCTGGTCACCGGCCCGGAGGCGGCGGACTTCGTCGACATCAACGCGCCCGTCGAGGTGAACATCCGCCGGATCGCCAAGGCCAAGCGGTCCTCACCGGAGGACGTCACCGTCGTCATCCTGGACCGGCCGCGGCACGAGGGTCTGATCCGGGATGTCCGGGAGGCCGGCGCGCGCATCAAGCTGATCTCCGACGGCGATGTCGCCGGCTCGGTGTACGCGCTGCGCGAGGGCACGGGCGTCGACCTGCTGCTCGGCATCGGCGGCACGCCCGAGGGCATCATCTCGGCCTGCGCGGTGAAGTGCCTGGGCGGCACCATCCAGGGCAAGCTGTGGCCCAAGGACGACGAGGAGCGGGCGCGGGCCATCGACGCCGGGCACGACCTGGACCGCGTGCTGACGACCGACGACCTGGTGTCGGGCGAGAACGTGTTCTTCGTCGCCACCGGCATCACCGACGGTGAGCTGCTGCGCGGCGTGCAGTACCGGTCGGAGACCGCGCTGACCGAGTCGATCGTGATGCGGTCGAAGTCCGGGACGGTGCGGAGGATCTACTCCGAGCACCGGCTGAGCAAGCTGCGGGCCTACAGCGCGATCGACTTCGACCGGGCCAAGTAGCCCCCCGCGCCGCTGAGCAGGAAGCGCCCCCTGTGCGGAGGGGGCGCGACCTGTCCGGTCATCCGGCTATGCGATTGACCGTCGTCGTCCGCGTCGCCTTCTTCAGATCCATCTCCCGCCTGCGGCGCCTCGCCAGCACCACTCGGCGTTCCGCCGCCGTGAGGCCGCCCCAGACGCCGTACGGTTCGGGCTGGAGAAGGGCGTGCTCGCGGCACTCGACCATCACCGGACAGCGCGCGCAGACGCGCTTGGCCGCCTCCTCGCGGGAGAGCCGGGCAGCGGTCGGCTCCTTCGACGGGGCGAAGAACAGGCCGGCCTCGTCGCGCTGGCACACCGCCTCGGTGTGCCAGGGAGCGTCTTGGTCCCTGTCTCGCGCTGGCACCCGCTGGGCCGGAACGGCAGCGACCTGCAGGGACGAATGCGGCGGTTGCAGCACGGTCTACTCCTGACGACGGCTTCGCGAGCGAGAGACGATGCAGCAAGGCCTACCCGCTGTGCGCGCGCCTATGCACAGCGTTCCCAACCGCAGGCGCACGGCGGCTCGTTCACGCCCCCACCGCGAGGACACAGAAGGGCCGGACCCTTCCGATCACCGGCGGATTCACGACCGTCAATGGCCCAGGCGCCTGCGCAGCTTCCGGTCGACCTTGTCCTGGACGCGATCCAGCTTCCGGTCGATCTTGTCCTGCACCCGCTCCAGGATGTCCGCCACGCGCTTGCCACGCCTGGGCCGCGCCTCGACATTGCCGAGTACGGCCCAGCCGTCGACGTAGACGACCGGCGCCTGCGAGTCGACCGAGTCCAGCGTGTCCACCTCGAAGTTGCCGAGGACGCCGCCTCCGGTGCCGCGCAGCGACACGTTCTCCGGGACGCGGATCTGGACGTCACCGAAGACCGAGACGGCCTTGATCACGACCTGCTGGTACTCGAAGAGCGCCTCGCTGAGGTCTATCTCGACGCTGCCGAAGACCGAGTACGCGTGGATACGGCGGCCGGCACGCCAGCGGCCCCGGCGCACCGCACTGCTGAAGACGGCGACCACGGTGGCGTCGGCCTCGTGCGGGATCGCGCCCGGGGTGGGGCGGGGCGGGACCGGCGTGTAGGCGGAGGCGGACGGCTGCTGATGGGCGGCGGGCAGGTCCCGTATGAAGACCTCCAGCTCGCCGACGGTCTTGGCGGCGAGAACGCCCTCGACCCGCTCGGCATGTTCGTCAGCGGTCAGCCGGCCCTCGGCCAGGGCCTCACGGAGGATCTCGGTGATGCGGTCACGGTCGGCGTCCGAGGCACGCAGCTCGGCGACACGTGCTTCGGTGTGCTTCTGAAGGTCCACGGGCACAGCGTACCGAAACGCGATAGATCGCGACTAGGGGCTGTGGAAAACCCCGGCGTGTCGAACTGAGCCTTACCTCACAGGTTCCGTGTCGGCGGCAGGTTCTACGCTGGTGAGGCCCGCCAGCGTCGGCGGGCGGCCGTCCGTCAGAGTGAGGAATGGGCTGAGATGCCGCGTAGTTCCCCCCCGAACCGCCCAGCGTTCGCGTACACCGATCTGCTCCCCCAGGGCGAGGACACCACCCCGTACCGGCTGGTGACCTCCGAGGGCGTCTCCACCGTCGAGGGACCGGACGGGCGGACGTTCCTCAAGGTGGAGCCGGAGGCGCTGCGCAAGCTGGCCGAGGAGGCCATCCACGACATCCAGCACTACCTGCGCCCGGCCCACCTGGCCCAGCTGCGCCGCATCATCGACGACCCCGAGGCCTCCGGCAACGACAAGTTCGTCGCGCTCGACCTGCTGAAGAACGCGAACATCGCGGCGGCCGGCGTGCTGCCGATGTGCCAGGACACCGGTACGGCGATCGTCATGGGCAAGCGCGGCCAGAACGTGCTGACGGAGGGCCGCGACGAGGAGGCGCTGAGCCGCGGCATCTACGACGCCTACACCAAGCTCAACCTGCGCTACTCGCAGATGGCTCCGCTCACCATGTGGGAGGAGAAGAACACCGGCTCCAACCTGCCGGCCCAGATCGAGCTGTACGCCACCGACGGCGGCGCCTACAAGTTCCTGTTCATGGCGAAGGGCGGCGGCAGCGCCAACAAGTCCTTCCTCTACCAGGAGACCAAGGCCGTCCTGAACGAGGCCTCCATGATGAAGTTCCTGGAGGAGAAGATCCGTTCGCTCGGTACGGCCGCCTGCCCGCCGTACCACCTGGCGATCGTGGTCGGCGGCACGAGCGCCGAGTACGCGCTGAAGACCGCGAAGTACGCCTCCGCGCACTACCTGGACGAGATCCCCGCCGAGGGCTCGGAGCTCGGCCATGGCTTCCGTGACAAGGAGCTCGAGGAGAAGGTCTTCGAACTGACCCAGAAGATCGGCATCGGCGCGCAGTTCGGCGGCAAGTACTTCTGCCACGACGTCCGCGTCGTCCGCCTGCCCCGGCACGGCGCCTCCTGCCCGGTCGCCATCGCCGTCTCCTGCTCGGCCGACCGCCAGGCCGTCGCGAAGATCACCGCCGAGGGCGTCTTCCTGGAGCAGCTGGAGACCGACCCCGCGCGGTTCCTGCCGGAGACGACCGACGAGCACCTCGAGTCGGATGACGCCGTCGTCAAGATCGACCTCAACCAGCCGATGGACACGATCCTCGCCGAGCTGACCAAGTACCCGGTCAAGACCCGCCTCTCCCTGACCGGCCCGCTGGTCGTGGCCCGTGACATCGCGCACGCCAAGATCAAGGAGCGGCTGGACGCGGGCGAGGAGATGCCGCAGTACCTGAAGGACCACCCGGTGTACTACGCGGGCCCGGCGAAGACCCCCGAGGGCTACGCCTCCGGTTCCTTCGGCCCGACGACGGCCGGCCGCATGGACTCCTACGTCGAGCAGTTCCAGGCGGCGGGCGGCTCCAAGGTGATGCTGGCGAAGGGCAACCGGTCCAAGCAGGTCACCGACGCGTGCAACGCCCACGGTGGCTTCTACCTCGGCTCCATCGGCGGCCCGGCCGCGCGTCTCGCCCAGGACTGCATCAAGAAGGTCGAGGTTCTGGAGTACGAGGAGCTCGGCATGGAGGCCGTCTGGAAGATCGAGGTCGAGGACTTCCCGGCGTTCATCGTCGTGGACGACAAGGGCAACGACTTCTTCCAGGATCCCGCACCCCAGCCGACCTTCACGTCGATCCCCGTGCGCGGGCCCGGGCTGGCGTAGTCGGCCCTGCTGCGCGAGATCCGCGGCCACCGGCGGGTTCGGGCGCGCCGTGCGCAGGGCCAACGCTGTGCGCAGAGCCAGCGCCGCGCAGGGCCAGCCAGGGCAGCACCGAGTTCTTCGAGAACATGTTGTCGCGACCTGCTGCAGAACGCGTCGGCGTCCCCGTCCCCGTCCCCGTGCCCGTCCGCCGACGGGGACGGGGACGGGGACGGATGCAGCCTGCGCCGACTGGCCCGGTGGCGGGGGCATCAGGGGCCGCTGGACCAGTTGGGCCGCCTGGACGAACAATTGCGCGCACGGTGACCGGCCCCGGGAACAGTGCTCCCAGCGATGTTGCTGTCCCAGGTGGAGGTGATCGGCAGTGGCCGACGAAGAGCAGACGTATCGCATCGAGCACGACTCCATGGGCGAGGTACGCGTCCCGGCGCATGCCAAGTGGCGGGCGCAGACGCAGCGGGCCGTGGACAACTTCCCGGTTTCCGGGCAGCGGATCGAGCGGGCGCACATCGAGGCGCTGGCCCGGATCAAGGCGGCCGCGGCGAAGGTGAACGCCGAACTCGGTGTGCTGGACAAGGACGTCGCGGAGGCGATCCAGGAGGCGGCCGGCGAGGTCGCGGAGGGCCGGTGGGACGAGCACTTCCCGGTGGACGTGTTCCAGACCGGCTCCGGAACGTCCTCCAACATGAACACCAACGAGGTCATCGCCACGCTCGCCAGTGAGCGGCTCGGCCGGGACGTGCACCCCAACGACCACGTGAACGCCTCCCAGTCGTCCAACGACGTGTTCCCGTCGTCCCTCCACATCGCCGCCACCGCCGCCGTCACCCACGACCTGATCCCCGCCCTCGACCACCTCGCCGCCTCGCTCTCCCGCAAGTCCGAGGAGTTCGCCGACGTCGTCAAGTCCGGGCGGACCCACCTCATGGACGCCACACCCGTGACCCTCGGCCAGGAGTTCGGCGGATACGCCGCCCAGATCCGCTACGGCGTCGAGCGGCTGGGCGCCTCCCTCCCCCGCCTCGCCGAACTTCCCCTCGGCGGCACCGCCGTGGGCACCGGCATCAACACCCCGCCCGGTTTCTCCGCCGCCGTCATCGCGGAGGTCGCCCGGGCCACCGGGCTGCCGCTGACCGAGGCGCGCGACCACTTCGAGGCGCAGGGCGCCCGGGACGGGATCGTGGAGACCAGCGGGCAGCTCAGGACCATCGCGGTCGGGCTGACGAAGATCGCCAATGACCTGCGCTGGATGTCCTCCGGACCGCGCACCGGGCTCGCCGAGATCCGGCTGCCCGACCTCCAGCCGGGGTCGTCCATCATGCCGGGCAAGGTCAACCCGGTGATCCCCGAAGCCGTACTCATGGTGGCCGCCCAGGTGATCGGCAACGACGCCACCATCGCCACCGCCGGCGCCTCCGGGAACTTCGAGCTCAACGTCATGCTCCCGGTCATCGCGAAGAACGTCCTGGAATCGGTCCGGCTGCTCGCCAACGTCTCGCGGCTGCTGGCCGACCGGACGGTCGACGGCATCACCGCCGACCGGGAACGGACCCGGGAGTACGCCGAGTCGTCGCCGTCCGTGGTGACGCCGCTGAACAAGTACATCGGGTACGAGGAGGCCGCGAAGGTCGCCAAGAAGTCCCTCGCCGAGCGGAAGACGATCCGGGAGGTCGTGCTGGAGGGGGGCTACGTCGAGCGCGGTGACCTGACGCAGGAACAACTCGACGAAGCACTGGACGTCCTGCGGATGACCCACCCATGAGGCCGCTGCCCTACGGAACCGT
Organism: Streptomyces sp. NPDC007205; assembly: GCF_040634095.1. Lineage (NCBI taxonomy): Bacteria > Bacillati > Actinomycetota > Actinomycetes > Kitasatosporales > Streptomycetaceae > Streptomyces > Streptomyces sp. NPDC007205. Next base: position 3,184 of record NZ_JBEYEW010000007.1, on the reverse strand, counting down.
GACGTGCACCGCAGCGTCGTTTGCCTGCGGCACCTAATATCTGTCCATGACGGACGACGGAGCGATGACACACCTGGACGCGGACGCGGGACCTGCGAGCCACTGGAGCCCTGGCGATCAGATCCTGTGGCGCTACCGGGAGAACGCGGGCCGGCACTTCCACATCGCCCGGCCCGTCACCGTCGTCCGTGACGACGCCGAGCTGCTCGCCGTGTGGCTGGCCCCCGGCACCGACTGCATGAAACCCGCCCTGGCCGACGGCACGCCCGTGCACCAGGAACCGCTGGAGTCCCGCTACACCAAGCCGCGCACGGTGCAGCGGGACCGCTGGTTCGGCACGGGGGTGCTGAAGCTGGCCCAGCCCGGCCGGCCCTGGTCGGTGTGGCTGTTCTGGGAGCCGGGCTGGCGGTTCAAGAACTGGTACGTCAACCTCGAACAGCCGCTGGCCCGTTGGGCGGGCGGGGTGGACTCCGAGGACTACTTCCTGGACATCTCCGTCCATCCCGACCGCAGCTGGCACTGGCGCGACGAGGACGAGTTCGCGCAGGCCCAGCGGGACGGGCTGATGGACGCGGCCACCGCCGAACGGGTGCGGGCGGCCGGACGGGACGCGGTCGAGGTGATCGAGGCCTGGGGGCCGCCGTTCTCCGACGGCTGGCCGCACTGGCGCCCGGATCCGTCCTGGACGGTACCTTCTCTCCCCGAGGACTGGGACCGTACGCCCGCGCATGTGTCCTCATGAGACCCTTGATGCGCCCCCGGGCAAGAAACGTAGGATCGTCCTCCGCAAGGGCGCACAAGTGCAACTCCGGGAGCACGCGCCGGGCCTGACCGATCATCACCGAGGGGCGGCAGCACGTGAGCGAGGGGCACCAGGGCACAGGATCCACCTCTGAGCACGCGGGAATTCCGTTCCTGGGGCACGTATTGCGGGTATCGGGACTTCTGCGGGAGCAACTGCGCGCCCGGCGCGCAGTGCCGTACGGATGGATGCGACACGCGTGACGGAGCAGCCCACCTCCTTCGAGCGCCCCCAGGGCGCCGACTCCGCGGAGGGCCGCGGGGCGCTCCGGCGTGCCCCGAAGCAGGTCGGCGGGCCCGCCGCCTTACCGGTGCAGGCCCGGACCGACGGCACGCCCTCCGGCCCGGGGGCGACCACGCCCTGCGGCAAGGGGAACAAGGGGAAGGAGCCCCCAGTCAACGGCCCCGAGCACTCCCAGCCCGCCACCACCGAGCCCGGCGCACACCGCCCGCGCCCCGCGCCGGAGGGCATTCCGCCGCAGCCCGGCACGGAGCAGGAGCGGGCGCAGGGCGGTCAGGAACGCCGTACCGGGCGGGGACTGCCGCCCGGACGGCCGATGCCCATGCGGCGCGACGGCGACCGGCTCAGGTTCGTCGGCGCGGCCACCCGGCGGATCGCCCGTGGTCTCGATCTGGACGAGATCGTGATGGGCCTGTGCCGGGCGACGGTGCCGACGTTCTCGGACGCGATCCTGGTCTATCTGCGCGACCCGCTGCCGGTCGGCGACGAGCGGCCCACCGGTCCGGTGGTGCTGCGGCTGCGCCGTACCGACCGGATTCCGGAGGAGCGGGACACCGACGGTGGGCTGCTGCCGCCCGCCTTCGACCCGGAGCCGGAGCCGAGCGCGCTGGCCGAGCTGTCCGCGCTCACCACCGAGCTGTGCGAGGTGCGCCCCGGCGGCGCGCTGAACGAGGTGCTGCGCGGGGTGCGCCCGGTGTTCGCCGACGCGCCCGCCGCCCGCGCCGCGCTGCCCGAGCTGCTCGGCGAGTGCGCCGAGACGGTCGTACCGTCCGGGCAGCACGCGATTCTCGCGCCGCTGCGCGGCAGGCGCCGGGTGATCGGCGCGGCGCTGTTCCTGCGCCGTCCGGAGCGGCCGGCGTTCGAGGCCGACGATCTGCTGGTGGCGGCCCAGCTGGCCACGCACAGCGCGCTCGGCATCGACAAGGCGGTGCTGTACGGCCGTGAGGCGTACATCGCCGACGAGCTGCAGCGCACCATGCTGCCCGAGACCCTGCCCCGGCCGACGGGTGTGCGGCTGGCCTCGCGCTATCTGCCGGCCGCGGAGACCGCCCGGGTGGGCGGCGACTGGTACGACGCGATCCCGCTGCCCGGCAGCCGGGTCGCGCTGGTCGTCGGCGATGTCATGGGGCACTCGATGACCTCGGCGGCGATCATGGGCCAGCTGCGCACGACCGCGCAGACCCTGGCGGGGCTCGATCTGCCGCCGCAGGAGGTGCTGCACCATCTGGACGAGCAGGCGCAGCGGCTGGGCACCGACCGCATGGCGACCTGTCTGTACGCCGTCTACGACCCGGTCACGCACCGCATCACGATCGCCAACGCCGGTCATCCGCCGCCCGTGCTGCTGCACTTGGGCGGCCGGGCCGAGGTGCTGCGGGTGCCGCCGGGCGCGCCGATCGGCGTCGGAGGGGTGGACTTCGAGGCCGTGGAGCTGGACGCGCCCGCCGGGGCCACACTGCTCCTGTACACCGACGGCCTGGTGGAGTCCCGGCTGCGGGACGTGTGGACCGGCATAGAGCAGCTGCGCGAACGGCTCGCCGCGACCGCCCAGTTGACCGGCCCCGACCATCCACCGCCGCTGGAAGCCCTGTGCGACGAGGTGCTGGACATGCTCGGGCCGGGCGACCGGGACGACGACATCGCGCTGCTCGCGGCCCGCTTCGACGGGATCGCGCCGAGCGATGTCGCGTACTGGCGGCTGGAGCCGGAGGACTCCGCGCCCGGGCAGGCCCGCCGGCTGGCCCGGCGCGCGCTCGCCCGCTGGGACCTGGAGGACCTGTCGGACTCGGTGGAGCTGCTGGTCAGCGAGGTCGTGACGAACGCCGTACGGTACGCGTCGCGGCCGGTGACGCTGCGGCTGCTGCGCACGGACGTGCTGCGCTGCGAGGTCGGCGACGATGTGCCGCAGCTGCCGCGGCTGCGCCAGGCCCGGGCCACGGACGAGGGCGGGCGCGGTCTGTACCTGGTCAACAAGCTGGCCCGGCGCTGGGGCGCGACCCGGCTGAGCACCGGCAAGGTGGTCTGGTTCGAGCTGAACCGGGGCTGAGGGTCCCGGACATGAGGGAGGGGCGCCCGGCGGATGCCGGGACCAGGTTCGGCGGGGCCTGGAGACAGGCGGACGGGCCCATGATGTGCCGGGCC